>NZ_WTFF01000308.1 GCF_019400985.1 Streptomyces bambusae | reverse complement strand
CGGAGACCATCCCGCCCCGCCCCGACAGCGCCAGCAGCGCCCGGCTGCGCAACGCCACCACCCGCGCACCGTCCTCCAAC
The DNA here is from genome assembly GCF_019400985.1 of Streptomyces bambusae. Lineage (GTDB taxonomy): Bacteria > Actinomycetota > Actinomycetes > Streptomycetales > Streptomycetaceae > Streptomyces > Streptomyces bambusae_A. Next base: position 8,557 of record NZ_WTFF01000308.1, on the reverse strand, counting down.
GACAGACCACCCGCCACACACGCCGCAGCGATCTCCCCCTGCGAATGGCCGACCACCGCCGCCGGCTCCACACCGTGCGCACGCCACAACGCCGCCAGCGACACCATCACCGCCCACAGCACCGGCTGCACCACATCCACCCGCGCCAGCGCCACCTCGTCCGACAACACCTCCGAGAGCGACCACTCCACGAACGGCGACAAAGCCCGCTCACACTCCGCCATCCGCTCCGCGAACACACCACCCGACGCCCACAACTCCCGCCCCATCCCCACCCACTGCGACCCCTGCCCGGGAAAGACGAAGACGGGTCGGGCGGTGCCGCGGGCGCAGCCGCGTACGAGCTGCGGGCTCGGTTCGCCGGCGGCGAGCGCGGCGAGGCCGGCGGTGAAGCCGGCGTGGTCGGTGGCGAGGACGGCGGCCCGGTGTTCGAGCGCGGCGCGGGAGCGCGCCAGCGTCAGGCCGGTGTTGGCGAGGGGCAGGCCGGGGCGTTCGGTGAGGGCGGCCAGCAGGCGGTCGGCCTGGGCGCGCAGGGCGGTGTCGGTGGCGGCGGACAGCACCCAGGGCAGGGTGGCCGCCGGCGCGGAGGCCATCGACGCGGAGGCCATTGACGTGGAAGCTGCCACCGCGGGCACCTCCGCCGGGGCGGCGGACGGTTCGTCGTCGGGGGCCTGTTCCACGATGACGTGTGCGTTGGTGCCGCTGACGCCGAACGAGGAGACCGCGGAGCGGCGGCGCCGGCCGGTCTCCGGCCAGGACACCGGCTCGGTCAGCAGCGCGACGTCCCCGGAGGACCAGTCGACATGCGGGGTGGGCTCGCCGACGTGGAGGGTGCGCGGCAGCACGCCGTGGCGCATCGCCATGACCATCTTGATGACGCCGCCGACACCGGACGCGGCCTGGGTGTGGCCGATGTTCGACTTCAGCGAACCGAGGTGGAGGGGGCGGCCGACGGGCCGGTCCTGGCCGTACGTGGCGAGGACGGCCTGGGCCTCGATGGGGTCGCCGAGGGTGGTGCCGGTGCCGTGCGCCTCGACGGCGTCGACGTCGGCCGTGGTCAGGCCGGCGTTGCGCAGGGCCTGGCGGATGACGCGCTGCTGGGCGGGGCCGTTGGGGGCGGTCAGCCCGTTGGACGCGCCGTCCTGGTTGACGGCCGAACCGCGCAGGACCGCCAGCACCGGGTGGCCGTTGGCCCGGGCGTCGGAGAGCCGCTCCAGCAGCAGCAGGCCGACGCCCTCGCCCCAGCCGGTGCCGTCGGCATCGGCGGAGAAGGACTTGCAGCGGCCGTCGGCGGCCAGGCCCCGCTGCCGGGAGAACTCCACGAAGGTGGTGGGGGTGGCCATGACCGTGGCGCCGCCGGCGAGGGCGAGGGTGCACTCGCCGGCCCGCAGGGCCTGTGCGGCCAGGTGCAGCGCGACCAGCGACGACGAGCACGCCGTGTCCACGGTGACGGCCGGACCCTCCAGGCCCATGACGTAGGAGATGCGGCCGGACAGGACGCTGCCGGCGTTGCCGGTGCTGAGGTAGCCGTCGATGCCCTCGGGCACCTCGTCGAGGTGGGCGGCGTAGTCGTGGTACATCACGCCGGCGAAGACACCGGTCTCGCTGCCGCGGACCGAGACCGGGTCGATGCCGGCGCGTTCGAAGACCTCCCAGGCGGTCTCCAGCAGCAGCCGCTGCTGCGGGTCCATCGCGAGGGCCTCACGCGGCGAGATCCCGAAGAACGCGGCGTCGAACTCGGCCGCGTCGTAGAGGAACCCGCCCTCGCTGACGTACGAGCGGCCGGCGGCGTCCGGGTCGGCGTCGAAGAGGCCGTCGAGGTCCCAGCCGCGGTTCTCGGGGAACGCCCCGATGCCGTCCCCGCCGGTGGCGACGAGCCGCCACAGGTCCTCGGGCGAGCGGACGCCGCCCGGGTAGCGGCAGCTCATGGCGACGATGGCGACGGGGTCGTCGGCCGCGGTCCCCGCCGCCGCGGCGGCAGGGGCACCACCGGGTGCGCGGGCGGGTCCGGCCGTACCGGTCTCCGTGCTGTCCGTACCGAGCTGTGCGCTCAGGTGCTCGACGAGGGCGGCCGGGGTGGGGTAGTCGAAGATGAGGGTGGCCGACAGGCGCAGCCCGGTGTCGCCGGTCAGGCGGTTGCGCAGTTCGACGGCGGTGAGCGAGTCGAAGCCGAGGTCGGTGAACTGTTTTCCGAGATCGACCGGCCGGTCCGGGGCATGGCCGAGGACGGCGGACACATGGGTGCGTACCAGGTCGGCCAGCTGCCGCTCGGTCCAGTGCGTGCGGCCGCCGGCCGGGGCGGCGGAGGCCGCCGTGCGGCGGGCCGGGCCGCGGACGAGGGAGCGCAGCAGCGCGGGCGGGGTCGCGGCGGCCCCGGGCGGCGGGGTGAGGTCGAGGCGGGCGGGGACGAGGAGGGGCTCGTCGAACGCACCGGAGAGGTCGAAGAGTTCCAGCCCGTCGGCGGCGGACAGAGCGGCGACGCCGGAGCCGGTGATCCGGCGCCGGTCGTGGCCGGCCAGCCGCTCTCCCATGCCGCCGCCCTCTCCCCACAGGCCCCAGGCCAGGGAGACGGCGGCGCGCCCCTCGGCGGTGCGGTGCTGGGCGAAGGCGTCGAGGAAGGCGTTGGCGGCGGCGTACGCGGCCTGGCCCGGGGCGCCGAACACGCCGGCGGCGGAGGAGAAGAGCACGAAGGCCGCGAGGTCGAGGTCGCGGGTCAGCTCGTGCAGGTGCCAGGCGGCGTCGAGCTTGGGGCGCAGGACGGTGTCGAGGCGTTCGGGGGCCAGTGACCCGATGACGCCGTCGTCGAGGACGCCGGCGGCGTGCACGACGGCGGTCAGCGGCCGCTCGGCCGGGATCCGGGCGAGCAGCCGGGCGAGGTCGTCGCGGTCGGCGACGTCGCAGGCCTCGATGCTCACGTCGGCACCGGAGGCGCCGAGCTCAGCGGCGAGTTCGGCCGCGCCGGGGGCGTCGGCGCCGCGCCGGCTGGTCAGGACCAGGGCGCGGACGCCGTGTTCGGTGACCAGGTGCCGGGCCAGGAGCGCGCCGAGTCCGCCGGTGCCGCCGGTGATCAGCACCGTGCCGTCGGGGTTCCAGGCGCGGGCCGGGCCGGGGGCCGGGACGCGGGTGAGGCGTGGGGCGAGGAGGCGGCCGTCGCGGACGGCGAGCTGGGGTTCGTCCAGGGCGGTCAGGGCGGCCAGGGCGGTGGGCAGTGCGTCGTTCCCGAGCGGGAGCCCGTCCCCGGGGGCACCTGTGGGGGCAGCGGTGGGGGCCTCGGAGGCGTCGGCGCCGTCGAGGTCGAGGAGGCGGAAGCTGCCGGGGTTCTCGGCCTGCGCCGAGCGGACCAGGCCCCACACCGGTGCCCGGCCGAGGTCGTGGACCGGTTCGCCGGGCCGGGCGGCCACGGCGCCGCGGGTGACGAGCACCAGTTGTGAGGCGGAGCAGCGCGGGTCGGCGAGCCAGGCCTGGAGGAGTTCCAGGACCCGGTGGGTGCCCGTGTGCGCGTCGTGGACGAGGGCGCCGGCGGGGTCGCCAACGGCCGACGGGACGAAGGCGAGGACCGTGGCGGGCACGGTGTCGAGTGCGGCCAGGTCGGCCGCCGACCCGATCCGACACGGGGTCGCGTCCTGGGTCCCGTCCTTGGTCCCGTCCTGGATTCCGTCTTGGATTCCGTCCTGGGTCCTGCCCTGGGCCCCGTCCTGGATTCCGGCGGGTTCCGGCGCGGTGACGGGCGTCCACTCGACGCGGAACAGCGCGTCCCGGTGCCGGTGCGTGTGCTGCGCCGCGGCGGCGGCCGGGCGCAGGGCGAGCGCGGTCACCGTGGCCACCGGCGCCCCGGTGGCGTCGGCGGCGTCCAGGGCGACGGTGTCGGCTCCGGCCGGGGTGATCCGTACGCGCAGTTCCGCGGCGCCGGCCGCGTGCAGGGTGACACCGCGCCAGGAGAACGGCAGGCTGGCACCCCCGCCGGCGACGAAGTCGCCGAGGCCGACGGCGTGCAGGGCGGCGTCCAGCAGCGCGGGGTGGAGGCCGAAGCGGGCGGCCTCTGTGCCCTGCGGCAGGCGTACCTCGGCGAAGACCTCCTCGCCACGGCGCCACACGGCCCGCAGGCCCTGGAAGGCCGGGCCGTAGCCGAAGCCGAGGCCGGCGAGGTGCTCGTAGAGGCCGTCGACGGGGACGGGCTCGGCGCCCGCGGGAGGCCACTCGGCCGGCTCGGCCGGGGTGCCGGCGGCCGGGGTGCCGAGCGCGGGGCCCTCGGCGAGGACACCGGCCGCATGGCGGGTCCACGGCTCGTCGTCGTGCCGCCGGGAGTGGAAGGCCAGGGAGCGGCGGCCGTCGTCGTCCGCGGGGCCGACGGCGACCTGGAGCTGTACGGCGCCGCGCTCGGGCAGCACCAGCGGAGCCTCGATGGTCAGCTCGTCCAGGCGGGCGTGGCCGACCTGGTCGCCGGCCCGGACGGCGAGCTCGACGAAGGCGGGGCCGGGGACGAACACCGTCCCCGTCACGGCGTGGGCGGCGAGCCAGGGGTGGGTGGCCAGGGACAGCCGTCCGGTGAAGAGCACCTGGTCGGCGCCGGCGACGGTGACCATGGCCCCGAGGAGGGGGTGGTCGGCCGTGCTCAGACCGGCGGCGCCGACGTCCCCGGCGGTGGTGGTACGGGGCCAGTGGCGCTCCCGCTGGAAGGGGTACGGGGGCAGCTCCAGGCGGCGGCCGGGCAGCAGCGCGGCGGTGTCCACGGGCAGTTCGTGCGTCCAGGCCAGGGCGAGGGCGGCGAGGAAGGCCTCCGCCTCGGAACGGTCCTTGCGCAGCACGGGGGCCAGCAGCCCGGAGAACTCCTCCGGGAGGGACTCCGCCGCCATGGCGGCGAGCACGCCCTGCGGACCGAGCTCCAGGAAGTGGGCAACTCCCTGTTCGGCCAGGTGGGCGACGCCCTCGCCGAACCGGACGGCGGAGCGTACGTGTTCGGTCCAGTAGGCGGCCGAGAACTCGACGATCTGCTCACCCGTCACGTTCGACACGACGGGGATCTCGGGGGCGGCGTACGCCAGGGACTGCGCCACCTCGCGGAACGCGTCGAGCATCGGCTCCATCAGCGGCGAGTGGAAGGCGTGCGAGACGGTCAGCCGCTTGGTCTTACGACCGCGAGCAGCGAGGGTCTGCGCCACCGCCAGAACGGCGTCCTCGACACCCGAAACCACCACTGACTGCGGGCCGTTGACCGCGGCGATGTCCGTGCCTTCGGCCAGCAGCTCCCGGACCTCCGCCTCGGAGGCCCGGACGGACACCATGGCGCCGCCCTGGGGCAGCTCGCCCATCAGTCGGCCACGGGCCTCCACCAGCCGGCACGCGTCCGCCAGCGACAGCACACCCGCCACGTGTGCGGCGGCGATCTCACCGATGGAATGACCTGCCACGAAGTCCGGCCGCAGACCGAAGTGTTCGGCCAGCCGGAACAACGCCACCTCGACCGCGAACAGCGCCGGCTGCGTCACCTCCGTACGGTGAACCTCCTCGCCCCCGCCGAAGACGACCTCCTTAAGCGGGAACCCGAACTGCCCGCACACCTCGTCGAACGCCGCCGCGAACACCGGCTGGGACGCGTACAACTCCCGGCCCATTCCCGGACGCTGTGCCCCCTGACCCGAGAACAGGAAGGCCAGTTTCCGGTCGAGGGCCGGCGCGGACGCCTCCGCCGTGACGAGGTGCTCGCGGTCGTCCGCCGGTATCAGGGCGCGGTGGGCCAGGACCGGGGCGGCCGCGAGGGAATGGGCGAGGTCGGCCGGGTCGGGGGCGGGGGTCCGCTGCGCGAGGGAGCGGATCTGCTCGGCGCGGGCCCGGAGCGCCTCCGGGGTGTGGGCCGACAGCAGCCAGGGCAGTGCCTCGGGAGCCACAGGCGCGGGCGGGGTGGCGCCGGGCCGTGTGGGGGCGGCGTCCTCGGGGGCGGCCTGTTCGACGATGAGGTGGGCGTTGGTTCCGCTGACTCCGAAGGCCGAGACGCCGGCGCGGCGCGGTTCGCCGGTCTCGGGCCAGGGCCGGGCCTGCGCCAGGAGGGCCACGTCACCGGCCGACCAGTCCACGTGCGGGGTCGGCTCGTCCACGTGCAGGGTGGCGGGCAGGGTGCCGTGCTGGACGGCGAGGACCATCTTCATCACGCCGGCCACACCGGCCGCGGCCTGGGTGTGGCCCAGGTTGGACTTGACGGAGCCCAGGTAGAGCGGGCGGCCCTCCGGGCGGCTGCGCCCGTACGTCGCGAGCAGGGCGTGGGCCTCGATGGGGTCGCCGAGGGTGGTGCCCGTGCCGTGCGCCTCGACGGCGTCCACCATGTCCGGCGAGAGCCGGGCGGCGGCGAGGGCCTGGCGGATGACGCGCTGCTGGGCGGGGCCGTTGGGGGCGGTCAGGCCATTGGAGGCGCCGTCCTGGTTGACGGCGGAGCCGCGGATGACGGCGAGGACCGGGTGGCCGTGGCGGCGGGCGTCGGGGAGCTTCTCCAGGACGAGCAGGGCCGCGCCCTCGCCCCAGCCGGTGCCGTCGGCGGCCGCGGCGAACGGCTTGCAGCGGCCGTCGGCGGCCAGGCCGCGCTGGCGGGAGAACTCCACGAAGACGCGGGGGGTGGCCATGACGGTGGCACCGCCCGCGAGGGCCAGGGAGCATTCGCCGCGGCGCAGTGCCTCGGCCGCCAGGTGGAGGGAGACCAGGGAGGCGGAGCAGGCGGTGTCCACGGTGACGGCGGGGCCTTCGAGCCCGTAGACGTAGGAGAGCCGGCCGGAGAGCACGCTGGCGGCGTTGCCGGTGCCGACGTACCCCTCCACGCCCTCCTCGGGGGCGGCGCCGAACAGGGTGCCGTAGTCCTGGCCGTTGGTGCCGACGAACACGCCGGTACGGCTGCCGCGCAGGGCGGTGGGGTCGAGGCCGGCCCGGTCGAGGGCCTCCCAGGCGACCTCCAGCAGCAGCCGCTGCTGCGGGTCCATGGCCCGGGCCTCGCGCGGGCTGATGCCGAAGAACTCCGGGTCGAAGTCGGCGGCCGAGGTGAGGAACCCGCCGTCGCGGACGTAGCTGGTGCCGGGCCGGTCGGGGTCGGGGTCGTAGAGGGCGTCCAGGTCCCAGCCCCGGTCGGCGGGGAACGCGCCGAGGGCGTCCGTGCCGGCGGACAGCAGGGCCCACAACTCCTCGGGGGAGGTCACGCCGCCGGGGAAGCGGCAGCCCATGCCGACGACGGCGACGGGTTCGTGGGCGCGGTCCTCGGCGTCGCGCAGGCGCCGGTTGGCCTCGTCGAGGTCGGTCGTGACCCGCTTGAGGTATTCGAGGAGCTTGGTCTCGTTGGCTGCCATGTCAGCGGGTCCCGTATTTCTGGTCGATGTAGGCGAACAGGTCGTCCGCGGTGTCCAAGGCCGGCCGGTCCTCGCCGAGCGGGGCGTCCGGGCCGGGGGTGGGGTCCTCGCCGCCGCGGGCCCGGGCCAGCAGGGCCGTCAGGCGGGTCTCCGCCTCGGCCAGCAGGGCGGGGTCGCCGAGGGCGGCGGCGAGGGCGTCCTCCAGGCGGTCCAGGCCGGCGCGCAGCCGGGTGGCCGCCGTGCCGCCGAGCTCCTCGGCCAGGAAGGCGGCCAGGGCCTGGGGGGTGGGGTGGTCGAAGACGACGGTGGTGGGCAGGGCCAGGCCGGTGCGCGCGCCGAGGACGTTGCGCAGGTCGACGGCCATCAGCGAGTCGAAGCCGAGGTCCCGGAAGGGCTGGGCGGGAGCCACGGCGGCCGGGCCGCCGTGGCCGAGGACGGCCGCGGCCTGGGTGCGTACGAGGTCCAGCAGGGCCTCGGTGCGGTCGGCGTCGGGCAGCAGCGCGATGCGGTCGTGCCAGGCCGCGTCGTCGTCACCGGCCGCCGGTGCGGCGGCGCGGCGGGCGAGGGCCTCGGGGATGCCCGTGAGCAGGGGGCTGGGCCGGACGGCGGTGAAGCCGGGGGTGAACAGCTCCCAGTCGATGTCGGCGACCGCCACGGCGGCGTCGCCGTGGTCGAGGGCCTGGCGCAGGCCCGCCACGGCGGTGTGCGGGTCCATGGGGCGGACGCCGTGGCGGCGCAGCCGGTCGCCGACGGCCGCCTCGTCCTCGGCCATGCCCCCGCCGGCCCAGGCGCCCCAGGCGACGGCGGTGGCGGGCAGGCCGTCGGCCCGTCGCTGCTCCGCGAGGGCGTCGAGGACGGCGTTGGCGGCCGCGTAGTTGGCCTGGCCCGCGCCGCCGACGGCGCCGGCGAAGGAGGAGAAGAGGACGAACGCCGAGAGGTCGTGGTCCCGGGTCAGTTCGTGCAGGTGGACGGCCGCGTCGGCCTTGGGGCGGGCGACTGCGGCGAAACGCTCCGGCGTGAGCGCGTCGAGCACCCCGTCGTCGAGGACGCCGGCGGTGTGCACGACGGCGGTCAGCGGCAGTTCGGCGGGGACGGCGTCGATGACGGCGGCCAGGGCCTCGCGGTCGGCGGCGTCGCAGGCCGCGACGGTGACGCGGGTGCCGGCCGCGGTCAGTTCGGCGGCGAGGTCGGCGGCGCCGGGGGCCTGTTCGCCGCGCCGGCTGGTCAGGACGAGG
>NZ_WTFF01000307.1 GCF_019400985.1 Streptomyces bambusae | reverse complement strand
CCGGCCGGTTCGCCACCGCCTCGACCCTGCCGATCGTGCTGGACTCCACCGAGGTGGCCGTCATCAAGGCGGGTCTGGAGAAGCTGGGTGGCCGGGCGGTGATCAACTCGGTCAACTACGAGGACGGTGACGGGCCCGATTCCCGTTTTGCGCAGGTCACGCGTCTGGCGCAGGAGCACGGTGCGGCGCTGATCGCGCTGACCATCGACGAGGAGGGCCAGGCCCGCACCGTCGAGAACAAGGTCGCCATTGCCGAACGTCTCATCGCCGACCTGACCGGGAACTGGGGGATCCGTGAGTCGGACATCCTGATCGACACCCTGACGTTCACGATCTGCACCGGTCAGGAGGAGTCCCGCGGGGACGGTATCGCGACGATCGAGGCGATCCGTGAGCTCAAGCGCCGTCACCCGGACGTGCAGACCACGCTCGGCCTGTCGAACATCTCCTTCGGTCTGAACCCGGCCGCGCGCATCCTGCTGAACTCCGTCTTCCTGGACGAGTGCGTCAAGGCGGGTCTGGACTCGGCGATCGTGCACGCCTCGAAGATCCTGCCGATCGCCCGGTTCGACGAGGAGCAGGTCAGCACCGCCCTGGATCTGATCTACGACCGGCGTCGGGAGGGCTACGACCCGCTGCAGAAGCTGATGGAGCTCTTCGAGGGGGTCAACACCAAGTCCCTCAAGGCCGGCAAGGCCGAGGAGCTGCTCGCTCTGCCGCTGGAGGAGCGTCTGCAGCGGCGGATCGTCGACGGGGAGAAGAACGGCCTGGAGGCCGACCTCGACGAGGCCCTCCAGTCCCGCCCGGCCTTGGACATCGTCAACGACACCCTGCTGGAGGGGATGAAGGTCGTCGGTGAGTTGTTCGGTTCCGGGCAGATGCAGCTGCCGTTCGTGCTGCAGTCCGCGGAGGTGATGAAGACCGCGGTGGCCCACCTGGAGCCCCACATGGAGAAGTCCGACGCCGAAGGCAAGGGCACGATCGTGCTGGCGACCGTCCGCGGGGACGTGCACGACATCGGCAAGAACCTCGTCGACATCATCCTGTCCAACAACGGCTACAACGTCGTCAACCTCGGCATCAAGCAGCCCGTCTCCGCCATCCTGGAGGCCGCCGAGGAGCACAAGGCCGACGTCATCGGCATGTCCGGTCTCCTGGTGAAGTCCACCGTGATCATGAAGGAGAACCTGGAGGAGCTCAACCAGCGCAAGCTGGCCGCCACCTACCCGGTCATCCTCGGCGGCGCCGCCCTCACCCGCGCCTACGTCGAGCAGGACCTCCACGAGATCTACGAAGGCGAGGTCCGCTACGCCCGCGACGCCTTCGAGGGCCTGCGCCTCATGGACGCCCTCGTCGCGGTCAAGCGCGGCGTCCCCGGCGCCACCCTGCCTGAGCTGAAGCAGCGCCGCGTCCCCAAGCGCGACGTACCACTGCTTGAGGTGGAGGAGCCGGAGGGCGGGGTCCGCTCCGACGTGGCGGTCGACAACCCGGTCCCGGCCCCGCCGTTCTGGGGGACCCGCGTCGTCAAGGGCATCCCGCTCAAGGACTACGCCTCCTGGCTGGACGAGGGCGCGCTGTTCAAGGGCCAGTGGGGCCTGAAGCAGGCGCGCGCGGGCGGGCCGACGTACGAGGAACTGGTCGAGAGCGAGGGCCGGCCCCGGCTGCGCGGCCTCCTGGAGAAGCTGCACACCGAGAACCTGCTCGAAGCCGCGGTCGTCTACGGCTACTTCCCCTGCGTGTCCAAGGGCGACGACCTGATCCTCCTCGACGAGCAGGGCAACGAGCGGACCCGCTTCACCTTCCCGCGCCAGCGGCGCGGCCGGCGGCTGTGCCTGGCCGACTTCTTCCGCCCGGAGGAGTCCGGCGAGACCGACGTCGTCGGCCTCCAGGTCGTCACGGTCGGATCGAAGATCGGCGAGGCCACGGCCAAGCTGTTCGAGTCCGACTCCTACCGCGAGTACCTGGAGCTCCACGGCCTGTCCGTGCAGCTGGCCGAGGCCCTCGCCGAGTACTGGCACGCCCGCGTCCGCGCCGAGCTCGGCTTCGCCGCCGAGGACCCGGCCGACGTGCGCGACATGTTCGACCTGAAGTACCGCGGCGCCCGCTTCTCCCTCGGCTACGGGGCCTGCCCCGACCTGGAGGACCGGGCCAAGATCGCCGACCTGCTCCGGCCCGAGCGGATCGGGGTGCACCTGTCCGAGGAGTTCCAGCTCCACCCCGAGCAGTCCACCGACGCCATCGTCATCCACCACCCCGAAGCGAAGTATTTCAACGCGCGCTGAGGCGGACCGACGTACACTTGTCGGTCCCACACAGGCCGGTCGCCTGTTTCCCCGGGCAAGCCCGTGGGGAATGGCGACCGGCCTTTTCGTCCTTCTGAAGGGGTGTCGCCCTATGACCAGCACCGTTCCCGCCTCGCTCACCCGGACGGCCGACGGCTCGGCCCTCCAGGCGGTGCTGCTCGACATGGACGGGACGCTGGTCGACACCGAAGGGTTCTGGTGGGAGGCCGAGGTGGCCGTCTTCGGGGAGATGGGGCACAGCCTGGACGAGTCCTGGCGGGACGTGGTCGTCGGCGGGCCCATGAGCCGTAGCGCCCGCTTCCTGATCGAGGCCACCGGCGCCGACATCGGCCTCGCCGAGCTGAGCGTGCTGCTGAACGAGCACTTCGAGGCGCGGATCGCCGACCGGGTGCCGCTGATGCCCGGCGCCGAGCGGCTGCTGAGCGAGCTCGCCCGGCACAACGTCCCCACCGCACTGGTCTCCGCCTCGCACCGCCGGGTCATCGACCAGGTGCTGAGCTCGCTGGGCCGGGACCGCTTCCACCTCACCGTCGCCGGCGACGAGGTGCCCCGCACCAAGCCCCACCCCGACCCCTACCTGCTGGCCGCCAAGACCCTCGGCGCCCACCCCGCGCGGTGCGCCGTCGTCGAGGACACCGCGACCGGGGTGGCGGCCGCCGAGGCCGCCGGCTGCCGGGTCGTCGCCGTCCCGTCGGTCGGGCTGATCGCCCCCGCGCCGGGCCGGACCGTGGTGGGCTCGCTGGAGGACGTCGACCTCGCCTTCCTGCGCTCGCTCATCACTACGATGAACTGACCGCGCACGCTGCGTACCGAACAGAACACGGCCCTCGCCCGGGTCTGACGGAAGGATCTTCCGCACATGGCACCGGAGGCCGAAATTCCACGGTCTTCCGACCAGCTTTCCGGGTGAGCTTCGTCACCCGGAATGCCCCTTCGGAGGGGCTTCCGGGGCCCTTGGGCGTTCCCTTGTGTCCGGATTGATCATCCCCTGACCGAATCTGCCGACACTCCGCCATGTGCGGGCAGTTCGTTCCCATCACGGTGTGCTGATCCCTCCCGTTCGTCCGGTTCCAGCCATACCGTCCGGGCCCACTAATGTCGTCGCGGGCACTACGCCGCACCTCAGCCGTCCCGGACGCACACCCCTGTGCCGGGACCGCGTGGACCGATCGTCACACCACCGGCCCGATCGTTCCGCCCAGAACGGGCGTCCGTCGCGAAGTGCCCTCTGTACCAGCTGTGAAAAGTGCCGGTTGAGGGAGCATTTCGAGGATGAACCGCAAGACCCTGGTGCTGACGGCCGCGGCCGCTCTGCTCACCCCCGCGCTCGCCGCCTGCGGCAGCACGACCGGCGGGGAAGCGGGCTCCGGAGCGATCGTCGTCGGAACCACCGACCGGTTCGAGGCCGCCGACTACGCCCCCGCCCCGTTCGACCCCGCGTACGCCTACGACGCCGGCGCCTGGAACATCCTGCGCCAGACCGTCCAGACGCTCATGCACACCCCCCGCGGCGGCGGCCAGCCCGTCCCGGAGGCCGCCTCCGACTGCCGCTTCACCGACAGCGGCAACGAGAGCTACCGCTGCACCCTGCGCCCGGGCCTGAAGTTCGCGAACGGCGACCCGCTCACCGCCAAGGACGTCAAGTTCTCCATCGACCGGGTCCTGGCGATCAAGGACGAGAACGGCCCGTCGTCCCTGCTCAGCACCATCGACACCGTCGAGGTCAAGGCCGCCGACACCGTCGTCTTCCACCTGAAGACCCCCGACGCGACGTTCCCGCACAAGCTCTCCACCCCCGCCGCCGGCATCGTCAACCAGAAGCAGTACGACGCCAAGAAGCTCCGCCAGGGCTTCGCCGTCGACGGCTCCGGCCCGTACACGATGAAGGCCGAGGTCAAGGACGACCGCATGGTCCGGGCCGTCTTCACCAAGAACCCCCACTACAAGGGCGACATCAAGCTCCGCAACGACCGCGTCGAGCTGCGCACCTACGAGGACTCCGCCGCCGTCGGCAAGGCGCTGACCTCCGGCGAGGTCCACATGGTTTCCCGGACCCTGTCGCCCGCCCAGATCAAGGACTTCTCCACCAAGCCGCCCAAGGGCGTCAAGCTCGTCCAGATGCCCGGCATGGAGATCCGCTACATCGGCTTCAACACCGACGCCCCCGTCGTCGGCAACAAGGCCGTCCGCCAGGCCCTGGCCGCCGCCGTCGACCGCAACAACATCATCTCCAAGGTCTACGGCAAGGCCGCGCAGCCCCTGTACTCGCTGGTGCCCACCAACGTCAACGGGCACGTCAACTCGTTCTTCAACAAGTACGGCGAGGCCAACACGCAGAAGGCCGCGAGCATCCTGCAGGCCGCCAACGTCAAGACCCCCGTCAAGCTGACCCTGAGCTACACCTCCGACCACTACGGCGACGGCACCGCCGCCGAGTTCGAGGCCCTCAAGACCCAGCTGAACGGCACCGGGCTCTTCGACATCACCGTCCAGGGCAGCGAATGGGCCGGCTTCCGGCCCGCGCAGAAGCAGGGCACCTACCCCGCCTACGGGCTCGGCTGGTTCCCCGACTACCAGGACGCCGACAACTTCCTCGCTCCCTTCCTGGAGCAGGACAACTTCCTGGGCACGCCGTACGCCAACAACACGGTGCGCACCAGGCTGATCCCCGAATCCCGGCGCGCCGTCGACCGCAACGTCGCCGCACCCGCGATCGCGGACATGCAGGACATCGTCGCCGACGACGTACCCGTCCTCCCGCTGTGGCAGGGCAAGCAGTACGTCGCCGCCCGCGACGGAATCACCGGCGTGGAGTGGTCCGTCAACGCCATCTCCGATCTCCAGCTGTGGGAACTCGGCCGGGGTGTCAGCGGCTGACGCCGCACCAGACCGGCAGCGGGAGTCGCGGGCCGGGCGCAACGACAGTAAAGACTGAGAAGGACGTTCAATGAGACGTAACCAGTGGTTGGCGGCCCCGCTCGGCGCGGCCACCGCAGCGGCGCTGCTCAGCGGTTGCGGTTCGCAGGATGGCGCTGCGGCCGGCGACGGCAAGGGCGTCGTCATGGGCATATCGGACAAGGTGAAGTCGGTCGACCCGGCGTCGGGCTACGACCCCGGCTCCTGGCTGCTCTTCAACAACGTCTTCCAGTCCCTGCTGAGCTTCCCCAAGGGCGGCACCACCCCCGAGCCCGACGCCGCCCAGAGCTGCGTCTTCGAGGGCGGCGACAGCAAGATCTACAAGTGCGTGCTGCGCCCCGGCCTGAAGTTCAGCAACGGCAACGCGCTGACCTCGAAGGACGTCAAGTTCTCCTTCGACCGCACGCTGAAGATCAACGACGAGAACGGCCCGGCCGTCCTGCTGTCCTCGATCGCCGGCATCGACACCCCCGACGACAAGACCGTCGTCTTCCGCCTGAAGACCTCCGACGCCACCTTCCCGAGCAAGATCGCCTCGGGTGCGGGCGCCATCGTCGACTCCCGCGAGTACCCGGCCGACAAGCTCCGCACCGACAACAAGGCCGTCGGATCCGGCGTCTACAAGCTGGACAACTTCAGCAGCAAGGCCGCCAACTTCTCGGTCAACGACTCCTACACCGGCAAGGCCAAGCCGAAGAACACCGGCGTCACGCTGAAGTTCTTCGACGGCGACCAGGCCTCCCTGAAGTCGACCCTGGAGAGCGGCGACGTCGACTTCGCCTTCCGCGGCCTCGCCGCCAAGGACATCGCCGAACTGGAGACCAAGGCCACCCAGCAGAAGGTCGACGTCGTCCAGGGCACCGGAGCCGAGGTCCACCACCTCGTCTTCAACATCAGCGACCCGGTCGCCGGCAAGCTCCCGGTCCGCAAGGCCATCGCCTACCTCGTGGACCGCGACGCCCTGGTCCGCGACGTCTACGAGGGCACCGCGACGCCCCTGTACTCGATCATCCCGGCCGGCATCGGCTCCCACAACACCGCCTTCTTCGACCGCTACGGCGGCACCCCCCAGCCCGAGAAGGCCAAGGCCGTCCTGAAGGCCGCCAACATCAGCGGCAAGGTCAAGCTGAGCCTGTACGGCACCCCGTCCCGCTACGGCCCCTCCACCGAGGCCCAGCTCCAGGCCCTCGCCAAGCAGCTGAACGACAGCCAGCTGTTCGACGTCGACGTCAAGATGGCCGAGTACGACCAGTACGAGAAGGACATCGCCGCCGGCAAGTACGGCGTCTACGTCCGCGGCTGGGTCCCCGACTACCCGGACGCCGACAACTTCACGCAGCCGTTCTTCGGCCCCGGCAACGTCCTGGGCAACAACTACGACAACAAGGAGATCATCCAGCAGATCATCCCGGCGACCTCCGCCAAGTCCGACCGCCCCTCCGCCAACGCGGACTACACGCGGCTCCAGGACATCGTCGCCGAGGAGGTCCCGCTGCTCCCGCTGTGGCAGGGCAAGCAGTACGCCGTGACCCGCCCGAACATCACGGGCCTGCAGTGGTCGCTGGACGCCTCGACGGTCTTCCGCTTCTGGGAGATCAGCAAGGGCTGAGCACGACGCAAGGGGGGCTCCCCGCGGACCACGGTCCGCGGGGAGCCCCCCTTCGGCATTGCCCACGCGGCGCTACGGCGCCACGGCGCTACGGCGCTACGGCGCCACGGCCCCTGCGACATCCTGGCGCTACGTCGCTACGTCGCTACGCCGCCGCCGCGCCGGGCCACGCCGCGCCGCTACTGGGCGCCCGGGCGCACCAGACCGCTCTCGTACGCGTACACCGCCGCCTGCACCCGGTCCCGCAGGCCCAGCTTCGTCAGCACGTGCCCCACGTGCGTCTTCACGGTCGTCTCGCTCACGAACAGGTCCGCCGCGATCTCCGCGTTCGACAGCCCGCGCGCCACCAGCTTCAGGACCTCCACCTCGCGCTCCGTCAGCGTCGCCAGCACGTCCGGCACCGCCTCCTCACCCGACGGCAGATGCCCGGCGTACTTGTCCAGCAGCCGCCGCGTGATGCTCGGCGCCAGCATCGCCTCACCCGCCGCGACCACCCGGATCGCCTGCACCAGCTCGTGCGCCGGAGCATCCTTCAGCAGGAACCCGCTCGCACCCGCGCGCAGCGCCTCCACCACGTACTCGTCCAGGTCGAACGTGGTCAGTACCAGCACCTTCGCCGGGCCGTCCCGGCCCGGACCGGTGATCTGCCGGGTCGCCTCGACCCCGTCCATCCGCGGCATCCGGATGTCCATCAGGACCACGTCCGGCTGCAGCGCCCGCACCTGCTCCAGCGCCTGCAGGCCGTCACCCGCCTCCCCGACCACCGCCAGGTCGGACTCCGCCTCCAGGATCATCCGGAAACCGGTGCGCAGCAGCGGCTGATCGTCTACCAGCAGGACGCGGATCGCCACGGAGTACCTCATCGTCGTCGGCGGCTTCAGGGGACCGGGCCATTCTGCCCTGCCCGAACAATCAGGATTCCGCCGGGCGTTCCGCGTCCTCCCGTGCACCGATCATGAGCGGATACGGCGGCGGAGTGCCACCGAATTCCGGACACACCGCCCGGTGGTCGCACCAGCCGCACAGCTTCGTCGGCCGCGGCCGCCAGTCACCCGTCTCCGTCGCCTCCTTGATCGCCTCCCACAGCGCGAGCAGCTTGCGCTCCACCCGCTCCAGGTCCGCGACCACCGGGTCGTACGTCAGCACGTCCCCGCTGCCCAGGTACACCAGCTGCAGCCGCCGCGGCACGACCTGCTTCAGCCGCCACACCACCAGCGCGTAGAACTTCATCTGGAACAGCGCGCCCTCGGCGTACTCCGGCCGCGGCGCCTTGCCCGTCTTGTAGTCGACGATCCGCACCTCGCCCGTCGGCGCCACGTCCACCCGGTCGATGATCCCGCGCAGCCGCAGCCCCGACTCCAGCTCCGCCTCCACGAAGAACTCCCGCTCCACCGGCTCCAGCCGGGTCGGGTCCTCCAGCGTGAACCAGCGCTCCACCAGCGCCTCGGCCTCCGACAGCCAGCGCGCCAGCCCCTCCCCGCCGTCCTGCGCCGGGAACAGCTCCGTCAGCTCCGGCCGGGACTCCAGCAGCCGGTCCCACTGGCCCGGCACCAGCGCCTTCGCCCGCGGCGCCGTACGCTCGCCCGCCGGATGGTCGAAGAGCCGCTCCAGCACCGCGTGCACCAGCGTCCCCCGCGTCGCCGCCGCGCTCGGCTTCTCCGGCAGCCGGTCGATCACCCGGAACCGGTACAGCAGCGGGCACTGCATGAAGTCACTCGCCCGCGACGGGGACAGCGACATGGGCCGGGCAGCCGCACGCGCCGCACCGGCCGCATCGGCGGGCGCACCGGCCGCGCCAGGCGCACAGGCCGCACCGGGCG
>NZ_WTFF01000306.1 GCF_019400985.1 Streptomyces bambusae | reverse complement strand
CGGCCACCGAGGTCGTCTGCCCCCCGGCGGCGGCCACGGCGGCGGCGTAGACCGCCCGGTGGGGCGCGTCGGCGCGCACCGGGGTCACCAGGATCTCGATGATCCCGCCGCAGGTCAGGCCCACTGCGAAGGCGTCGTCGTCGCTGTAGCCGAAGCTCTCGCGGACGGTCTCGCCGTCCTCCAGGGCCTGTCGGCACAGCTCGTACACCGCGCCCTCCACGCACCCGCCGGAGACCGATCCGATCGCGGTGCCCTCGCCGTCGACGGCGAGCGCCGCCCCTGGCTGCCGGGGCGCGCTCCCGCCGGTCGACACGACGGTCGCGACCGCGAAATCGCGTCCCTGCTCGACCCACCGGTGCAACTCTTCGGCGATGTCCAGCATGGGGTCCTCCTGACGAGGTTCGGTTTCCAGTATGGGTGCGTGGAGGGGGTGGTGCGGTGGTGCCTACGGCTCAGTGGACGCCGAGCCAGCCCTCGATGGGGTTGAGTGCATAGAACACCAGGAAGATGGCGAACAGGCCCCACATGAAGGCTCCGATTTCCCGGGCCTTGCCCTGCGCGACCTTGATCGCGACGTGGGAGATCACACCGGCGGCGACACCGGCCGTGATCTGGTACGTGAAGGGCATGATCACGACGGTCAGGAAGACCGGGATCGCGGTGGCGTAGTCGGCCCAGTCCACGTGGCGGGCGTTCTGCATCATCATCGCGCCGATGACGACCAGGGCGGCGGCGGCGACCTCACCGGGGACGATCTGGGTGATCGGGGTGAAGAAGATGCACGCGGCGAAGAACAGGCCGGTCACCACGGAGGCGAGGCCCGTACGGGCGCCCTCGCCCACGCCGGTGGCGGACTCGACGAACACGGTCTGGCCGGAGCCGCCCGTGACACCGCCGATGGCACCGCCGGCGCCGTCGATGAACAGGGCCTTGGACAGGCCCGGCATGCGGCCCTTGTCGTCGGCGAGCTTGGCCTCGGTGCCGACGCCGATGATGGTGGCCATCGCGTCGAAGAAGCCGGCCAGCACCAGGGTGAAGACGATCATGCCGACGGTCATGGCGCCGACCTCGCCCCAGCCGCCGAACTCGACCTGGCCGAAGAGCGAGAAGTCGGGCATGGAGACCGCGGAGCCGCTGAGCTCCGGGGCGCCGCTCGCCCACGCCTTGGGGTCGATGGTCACCACGGCGTTGAGGATGGCGGCGAGCACGGTGCCGACGACGATGCCGATCAGGATCGCGCCGGGGATCTTGCGGGCCTGCAGCATGAAGATGAGCAGCAGGGTCACGGCGAAGAGCAGCACGGGCCAGCCGCCGAGCTCACCGGTCGGGCCCAGGGTGACGGGGCCGCCGGCGGGGGCGGGGTTCTCGTGCACGAACCCGGCCTTGACCAAGCCGATCAGGGCGACGAACAGGCCGATGCCCATGGTGATCGCGTGCTTGAGGGCGAGCGGGATCGCGTTCATGATCATCTCGCGGAGGCCGGTGACGACCAGGAGGCAGATCACGAGTCCGTAGATCACGCACATGCCCATGGCCTGCGGCCAGGTCATCGCGGGGGCGACCTGCGAGGCCAGGACGCCGGAGACGGAGAGTCCGGCGGCCAGGGCCAGCGGCACCTTGCCGACGAAGCCCATCAGCAGGGTGGTCACGGCGGCGGCGAAGGCGGTGGCGGTGATGAGGGCCTTCTGGCTCAGGGTGTCGCCGGCGGCGTCCTTGCCCGAGAGGATCAGGGGGTTGAGCAGGAGGATGTACGCCATGGCCATGAAGGTCGTGATACCGCCACGAACCTCGTTGCCGACGTTGGATCCTCTGTGGGTGATGTGAAAGTACCGGTCGAGCCAGGACCGTCCGGCGGGCGTACGCGAGCCGGAGCCCGCGTCTTCCGCGGTGGTCTTGGGCTCCACTGACGACTGGGTCATGGTGCCTAACTCCCAAGGTTCAAAGGGGCACCCGCGGGGGAATATCGGTGAGTGCGGGATTTGGGATGAAACGTTGGCTGCACGACCCGGGGTGACGGCCCGAGCTGTGGTACCGCTGGGGTGGAGCGGGCAATGCGGGGGTGCCGGTGTAGCCGGTGAAGCTGACCGCGAGCGGTGCGGCACTTCGTACTCCGGGCGGTGTGCGCCGGAAGTGTGACGTTCCCTTGGGTCACACCGCCCGGAGAGTCTGGGGTCGGGGGCCGCCGCCGCGCGGCGACCCCCGGACGACGCGTCCTACAGGGTGCCGGTGAGGGCCTCCGGGCGGATGGGCGTCTTGTTGAGCTCCAGACCGGTCGCCTGCCGGATCGCCGCGAGGACGGCCGGGGTGGACGACAGGGTCGGGGCCTCGCCGAGACCGCGCAGACCGTACGGCGCGTTCGGGTCGGCGAGTTCCAGGACGTCGACCGGGATGGTCGGGGTGTCGAGGATGGTCGGGATCAGGTAGTCCGTGAAGGAGGGGTTGCGCACCTTCGCGGTCCTGGGGTCCACGATGATCTCTTCCATCACCGCGACGCCGAGGCCCTGGGTGGTGCCGCCCTGGATCTGGCCGACGACGGAGAGCATGTTCAGCGCCTTGCCGACGTCCTGGGCGGTGGCCAGCTCGACGACCTTGACGAGGCCGAGCTCGGTGTCCACCTCGACCACCGCGCGGTGCGCGGCGAAGGTGTACTGGACGTGGCCGTCGCCCTGGCCGGTGACCAGGTCGAAGGGGACGGTCGGGCGGTGGCGGAACTCGAGTTCGAGGTCGATCGCCTCGTCCTCCAGGATGTCGGCGATGTCCGCGAGGACCTCGCCGCCGTCGGTGACGACCTTGCCGCCCTCCAGGAGGAGTTCGGCGTGCGCCCACGCCGGGTGGTACGAGCCGTTCTTGCGGCGGCCCATCTCCAGCAGCGCCTCGCGGACGGCCTCACAGGTGTTCTTCACCGCGCCACCGGTCATGTACGTCTGCCGGGAGGCGGACGTGGAACCGGCGGAGCCGACCTGGGTGTCGGCCGGGTGGATGGTCACCTGCGTGACACCCAGCTCCGTACGGGCGATCTGGGCGTGCACGGTGACACCGCCCTGGCCGACCTCCGCCATGGCCGTGTGGACCATCGCGACGGGCTCGCCGTTGATGACCTCCAGGCGCACGCGGGCGGTGGAGTAGTCGTCGAAGCCCTCGGAGAAGCCGACGTTCTTGATGCCGACCGCGTAGCCGACGCCGCGGACGACGCCCTCGCCGTGGGTGGTGTTCGACAGGCCGCCCGGCAGCGCGCGGACGTCCGCGCCCTCGCCGGCGGTCTCCCACTGGCGCTCCGGCGGGAGCGGGCGCTCCTTGACCCGGCGCAGCAGTTCGGCGACCGGGGCGGGCGAGTCCACGACCTGGCCGGTGGGCATGACCGTGCCCTGCTCCATGGCGTTGAGCTGGCGGAACTCCACCGGGTCCATGCCCAGCTTCGCCGCGAGCTTGTCCATCTGGGCCTCGTACGCGAAGCAGGCCTGGACGGCGCCGAAGCCGCGCATCGCGCCGCAGGGCGGGTTGTTCGTGTAGAGGGCGATGGCCTCGATGTCCACGTCGTCGATGACGTACGGGCCCACCGAGAGGGAGGACGCGTTGCCGACGACGGCCGGGGAGGCGGAGGCGTACGCGCCGCCGTCGAGCACGATCCGGCACTTCATGTGCGTGATCTTGCCGTCCTTGGTGGCGCCGTGCTCGTACCAGAGCTTCGCCGGGTGGCGGTGCACGTGGCCGAAGAAGGACTCGAACCGGTTGTAGACCATCTTGACCGGCTTGTTGGTGGCCAGGGCCAGCAGGCACGCGTGGATCTGCATCGAGATGTCCTCGCGGCCGCCGAAGGCACCGCCGACGCCGGACAGCGTCATGCGGACCTTCTCCTCGGGCAGGCCGAGGACGGGGGCGATCTGCTTGAGGTCCGAGTGCAGCCACTGGGTGGCGACGTAGAGGTCGACGCCGCCGTCCTCGCCGGGGACCGCCAGGCCGGACTCCGGGCCGAGGAAGGCCTGGTCCTGCATGCCGAAGGTGTACTCGCCGGAGACGATGACGTCGGCCTTCTTGGCGGCCTCGGCCGCGTTGCCGCGGACGATCGGCTGGCGGTGCACGATGTTCTGGTGCGGGACGTGGCCGGCGTGGTGGTCGTCGCGGCCCTCGTGGATCAGGATCGCGTCCTCGGCGAGGGCGGAGGCCTCGTCGGTGACGACGGGGAGCTCCTTGAAGTCGATCTTGATCTTGGCGGCGGCGCGGCGGGCCGTCTCCGGGTGGTCGGCCGCCACGAGGGCGATCGGCTCACCGTGGTGGCGTACCCGGCCGTTGGCCAGGACGGGGGTGTCCTGGATCTCCAGGCCGTAGTTCTTCATCGCGGCCGGCAGGTCCGCGTAGGTGAGCACGGAGTACACGCCGGGCATGGCGAGCGCCTCGGAGATGTCGATGCTCTCGATCTCCGCGTGGGCGACCGGGCTGCGCAGGGTCTGGCCCCACAGCATGTCCTCGTGCCACATGTCCGAGGAGTACGCGAACTCGCCGGTGACCTTGAGGGTGCCGTCGGGGCGGAGCGTGGACTCGCCGATGCCGCCCTGGTTGTGCTTCTGGGTGACGTTGGTGGGCGTACCGGAAGGTGCGGTGCGGGTGTTGGCCATGGTCAGACCGCCTCTCCCTGACGGGCGGCCGCCAGGCGGACCGCGTCGAGGATCTTCTCGTAGCCCGTGCAGCGGCAGAGGTTGCCGGACAGGGCCTCACGGATGTCCTGGTCGGACGGGTCCGCGTTGCGCTCCAGGAGGGCGTCCGCCTGGACCAGCAGGCCCGGGGTGCAGAAGCCGCACTGGACGGCGCCGGCGTCGATGAACGCCTGCTGGACGGTGGAGAGCTCCACGCCCTCACCGGTCTGGGAGTCGGTGCCCTTGGCGGACCACTGCTTGGCCTCGTCGGTGGAGACGCCCTTGCTGCCGCAGCCTCCGGCGGTGCCACAGGCACCGCCGTGGCCGTGCTCCGCGCGCTGCTTGGCGAAGTCCGCCAGGCCCTCGACGGTCACGACGTCGCGGCCCTCGACCTGGCCGGCCGCGACCAGACAGGAACAGACCGGCACGCCGTCGAGGCGGACGGTGCAGGAACCGCACTCGCCCTGCTCGCAGGCGTTCTTCGAGCCGGGCAGGCCCAGGCGCTCACGCAGGACGTACAGCAGGGACTCGCCCTCCCAGACGTCGTCGGCTTCCTGCGGACGGCCGTTGACAGTGAAATTGACGCGCATGGTTACGCAGCCCCTTCGAACGAGCGGCCGTTGGTGCCGCGGTACTGCTCCCAGGTCCAGACGAGCTGGCGGCGAGCCAGGATGCCGACCGCGTGCCGGCGGTACTTCGCCGTGCCACGGACGTCGTCGATCGGGTTGCACGCGCCGGAGGCGAGGTCACCGAACTGCTTGGCGATCGACGGGGTGATGACCTTGCCGTTGTCCCAGAAACCGCCCTCTTCGAGCGCGGCGTTCAGGAACTCCTCGGCGGCCTTGGCCCGGATCGGGGTCGGCGCGGCCGAGGCGATGCCCGTACGCACGGTGCGGGTCTCGGGGTGCAGGGCCAGGCCGAAGCCGCAGACGGCGATGACCATCGCGTTGCGGGTGCCGACCTTGGAGTACTGCTGGGGGCCCGTGGCGTTCTTGATGTGGATCGTCTTGATGAGTTCGTCGGCGGCGAGCGCGTTGCGCTTGACGCCGGTGTAGAACTCGTCGATCGGGATCAGCCGGGAGCCGCGCACGGACTCGACCTCGACCTCGGCGCCGGCGGCGAGGAGGGCGGGGTGGGAGTCACCGGCCGGCGAGGCGCAGCCGAGGTTGCCGCCGACGCCGCCGCGGTTGCGGATCTGCGGGGACGCGACCGTGTGCGAGGCGAGCGCGAGACCCGGGAGCGTGCCGCGCAGGTTCTCCATGATCTGGGTGTACGGGACGGAGGCGCCCAGCTTGGTGACCTCCTCGCCAACCTCCCACTCCCGCAGCAGCTCGATGCGGTTGAGGTCGAGGAGGTACTCCGGACGGCGGTGGTCGAAGTTGATCTCGACCATGATGTCGGTGCCACCCGCAATCGGCACAGCTGTGGGGTACTCGGCCTTGGCGGCGAGTGCCTCCTCCCAGCTGGCGGGGCGAAGGAAGTCCATGTGCGGCTCTCTTCTTGTAATCGGGTCGTTCACTTCAAGCCAGGAGGCCGAAGGGCCCTCGACTGGACGTTCACGTGCTGTTAACGCGGTGTGGAGCCAGTACACAAGCCGTGCGTCCCCCGGGTGCAGTCACCGAAACCATGAAGGAGTTGGCTGGCGCCCTCCCTCGTCTTGTAGATTCGTATGAAAGGAGGTCTGCACAGACCTGCCCGATTTTCAACGGCAACATCGAGACAGATCGGCGGCGACATCATGCGGCTGCGCGCACTGCTGGAGACCGAGGCGCTGGGGCTGCGGCTGCTGGGCGGCGAGGAAGAACTCGACCGGACGGTCCGCGGCGTCATGACGACCGACCTGAGGGATCCCAGCCGATACCTCGCGGGAGGCGAGCTGGTCCTGACAGGACTGGCCTGGCGTCGGAATTCGGCCGACTCCGAGCCGTTCGTACGAATCCTGGCCGGGGCAGGCGTCGCCGGGCTCGCGGCGGGCGAGGCGGAGCTCGGCCCGATCCCGGACGATCTCGTCGAAGCCTGTCGGCGCAACCGGCTGCCGCTGTTCGCTGTGAACGAGGACGTTGCATTCGCCACGATCACGGAGTACGTGGTCCGGCAGGTCTCCGGGGAGCGCGCGGGCGATCTCGCGGCCGTCGTGGACCGCCACCGGCGCCTGATGACGTCGGGCCCGGCGGGTGGCGGACCGGATGTGGTGCTGGATCTGCTCACCACGGACCTCGATCTTCGGGCGTGGGTGCTCTCGCCCACCGGCCGGCAGATCGCCGGAGCGGGCGAACCGCTGTCCCCGGCCGTGTGCGCGACGCTGGCGGGCGAGCACCTCGCGGCGGTCCGGACCGGCCGCAGGGGGCCGCACCGGATCTCCATTCAGGGTATTACGTACTCCTTGTTCCCGATCCGACAGGGCGCGCGCGCCGGCGGGCCGGCCGCCGCCCGCGACGTGCGCGAGAGCGTGCTGTCCGACTGGCTGCTGGCCGTCGAGGCCGACGCCGGCGACTGGCCGGCCGAGCGGCTGGACCTGCTCCAGGGCGTGACCCAGCTGATCGCCGTCGAGCGGGACCGGCGCGACGCGGCCCGTACGGTGCGCCGCCGGCTGGCCCAGGAGGTGCTGGAGCTGGTCCAGACCGGCGCCCCGCCCGCCGAGATCGCCGCCCGCCTGCGGGTGGCGGCCCCCGTCCTGCTGCCGGGCCTGGGCGCGGCGCCGCACTGGCAGGTCGTGGTGGCCCGGGTGGACTGGGAGAACGGGGACATCCCCGGCGGCCCGGTGGCCCAGACGCTGCTGGAGGAGATCCTGGTCGACCCGTCCGCGTCGGGCCCCGAGCCCTCCGACCGGATCGCGGTGGCCCACGCGGGCGACGAGGCCATCGCGCTCGTCCCGCTGCCCGCGCTGCCGGGGGACGGCGGGGAGGACAAGGGCCCCGACGCCGCCCTGCACGCCGACGCCCTGCTGGCGACCGTACGGGACCCGCTCGCGGCGGGCCTGGCCGACGACGGCCGGCTCACCCTGGGCGTCAGCGCGGCCGTGCACTCCGCCGAGGGGCTGCGCGGGGCGCTGGAGGAGGCCCGGCACGCCCGCCGGGTCGCCGCGGCGCGCCCGGGCCGGGTGTGCGCGGCCGGCCACCACGAGCTGGCCTCGCACGTGCTGCTGCTGCCCTTCGTACCGGACGACGTGCGCCGCGCCTTCACGGCCCGGCTGCTGGACCCGCTGCGGGACTACGACCGGCGCCACCGCGCGGAGCTGATCCCGACGCTGGAGGCGTTCCTGGACTGCGACGGCTCGTGGACGCGGTGCGCGACGCGGCTGCACCTGCACGTCAACACGCTGCGCTACCGGGTCGGGCGAATCGAGCAGTTGACGTCCCGTGACCTCTCGCGGCTGGAGGACAAGCTCGACTTCTTCCTCGCCCTGCGGATGAGCTGAGGCGATGTCCCGCGGGGTCGGCTGACGCGGTATCCGGACTTTGTGAAAGAGTTCACCCGACCCCTGGCCGAGCGAGCCGATTTCGTGCTGTCATTTCGCCCCAGGGCTCAATGACGTGCTGGCCGGTTGCTTGGGGAGGGCAATGTGGCGGACACCGCCATGTCGGATGCCGGGACCACCGGGGGCGACGACCCCCTCCAGCGAGCGATATGGCGACTGCGCTCGCGCGGCTGCTGGAGCGACGCGGCGGCGCTGCTGATCCCGCACGCGGCCGACCCGAAGGCGGCGGTGCAGCGCACCGCGCTGCTGGTCGAGCGGTGCCTGTTCACCGGCCAGGGCTGGGAGGAGGCGGAGGACGCGCTGCGCACGGCGGAGGCCGTGGCGGGCAACGACGACGAGCGGGGCGCGGCGGCCTGCGAGCGCGGGCAGCTGGCGTACGCGGCGACCGTGCTGGGCGTACGCGACCGGGCCGACGAGGCGCGCTCCGCGCTGGGCCGGGCCTGTCTCTTATACCCCTCT
>NZ_WTFF01000305.1 GCF_019400985.1 Streptomyces bambusae | reverse complement strand
TCTCAACTGCTGTGAAGTATATAGTGCACATAAGACTGCCGCACACCACTCTGTCCCAACGGAGAACGGTGGCCCGTAGCGCCGGTGGCAGACAAGAGACGGCGCGACCCTCCCTCCGCCGCCCCCGGTGGGCCCCCCCCGACCCCGGCCCCGCCGAGCCCCGCCCCGCGCAGCGGGGCCCCGGTTTCCCGCCCGCACCGGAACATTGGCTGGAAACGCTGCCTTGGCGGGCACCTCCCCCCGGGTATGACATGGACGCGTCATTCACCCGATGGCGCACGCACAGCCAGACCCCCCACGAAAGGCAGTGTGTCAACCGTGTCGAACTCCGTCACCCGGTTACTCAAGCGCACCCTCGCCGCCGGCGCCGTGGCCCTCGCGGCCCTCAGCCTCCAGCCCGCCTCGGCCGGCGCCGCCCCGAACCCCGTCGTCGGCGGCACCCGCGCCGCCCAGGGAGAGTTCCCCTGGATGGTCCGGCTCTCCATGGGCTGCGGCGGCGCCCTCTACACCCAGCAGATCGTGCTGACCGCCGCCCACTGCGTCTCCGGCAGCGGCAACAACACCTCCATCACCGCCACCGCCGGCGTCGTCGACCTCCGCAGCTCCAAGGCCATCAAGGTCCGCTCCACCAAGGTCCTCCAGGCCCCCGGCTACAACGGCTCCGGCAAGGACTGGGCCCTGATCAAGCTCGCCCAGCCGATCAACCTGCCGACCCTGAAGATCGCCGACACCACCGAGTACAACAACGGCACCTTCACCGTCGCCGGCTGGGGCGCCAACCGCGAGGGCGGCTCCCAGCAGCGCTACCTGCTGAAGGCCACCGTCCCGTTCGTCTCCGACGCGGACTGCCAGGCCGCGTACGGCAACGACCTCATCCCCGGCGAGGAGATCTGCGCCGGCATCCTCGGCACCGGCGGCGTCGACACCTGCCAGGGCGACTCCGGCGGTCCGATGTTCCGCCGCGACAACGCCGGCGCCTGGATCCAGGTCGGCATCGTCAGCTGGGGCATAGGCTGCGCCCGCCCCGAGTACCCCGGCGTCTACACCGAGGTCTCCACCTTCGCCGACCAGATCAAGAACGCGGCCGCCACCCTCTGAACCACCTGCATCACCCGAACCACCTGCACCACCCGAGCCACCCGGCGAGCCCGGCGGCGGTAGCCGCCCACGCCCGCCCCGGGCCCCGCCCGCCCGTCAGCCCCCGCCCTTCCGGCCAGGTCCGAACCGGCCGGACGGGCGGGGGCGCGGGCGCGGCGAGGGCGGCCCGCCGGCACCTCGCCCCCGCCGTCTCACCTGGTGACACACGCCCGGGAACCGGCCCCCCGCGCCACGTAAGCTCGGGGACCATGAACACCAGCGAGATCGACCAGTACGTCTACGCCGAGCTCGCCCGCCTGCGGGAGAGCATCGACAACATCGACGCGGCCGTGGTCCACATGCTGGCGGAACGCTTCAAGTGCACCCAGCAGGTCGGCCACCTCAAGGCCCGCCACCAGCTCCCCCCGGCCGATCCCGCCCGCGAGGCCAGCCAGATCGCCCGCCTGCGCCAGCTCGCCGAGAACGCCAACCTCGACCCGGCCTTCGCCGAGAAGCTCCTGAACTTCATCATCGCCGAGGTCATCCGCCACCACGAGACCATCGCCGCCGGCGAGGAGGACGACGAGGACTAAGGCCGGACCAAGGCGCGTATCGAGTCGTGATCAATCTCCGGGACGTGCCTTCGTGGCACGGTCCGGTCCGATGGACGGTCCTACCTGACGCGAGTGCAACTGACCGTTCTGGACTGGGAGTTCATCGAGCCGTACCTGCTCTGTGGATTCCGCGTCGGTGTCATCGGTGTCATCGGTGTCGTCGGTGCCGACCGGGCCGCGGGGAAGCATCCGGTCCAGCCACTTCGGCAGCCACCAGTTGGTCCGGCCGAGGAGTGTCATGGTCGCCGGTACCAGCACCATGCGTACGACCGTGGCGTCGATGAAGATCGCGGTGGCCAGGCCGAGCCCGAACATTTTGGCGGAGGGGTCCTCGGCGACGGCGAAGGACAGGAAGACCGCCACCATGATGAGGGCGGCCGAGGTGATGATCCGGGCGGTGCCCGAGACGCCCTCGACGATCGCCGTGCCGTTGTCGCCGGTGCGCAGGTACTCCTCGCGTACGCGGGACAGGAGGAACACCTCGTAGTCCATCGACAGGCCGAACAGGATGGCGAAGAGGAACATCGGGATGAACGACACGATCGGAACCGTCGCTTCCAGCCCGATGAGCGCGCCTCCCCAGCCCCACTGGAAGACCGCGACCATGATGCCGTAGGCCGCGCCGATGCTCAGCAGATTCAGCACTACCGCCTTGAGCGGTACGAGTACCGAGCGGAAGACCAGCATCAGCAGCAGGAACGACATCGCCAGCACGGCGGCGACGAACACCGGCAGGCGCTGGCTGGTGCGTCGGCCCACATCGGACAGGCTCGCGGCGGCGCCGCCGACGTGGGCCCTGGCCGGGCCGTGCCCGATCGCCGTGGGCAGCACGTCGGTGCGCAGCCGGGCGATGGTGTCGGCCGTGGCCTTGTCCTGAGGGCCGGTGGCCGGGAACACCACGAGGGTCGCGATGCCGGTGCCCTGATCGATGTGCGTCGGCGCGACCGACGCGATGCCCGGATCCGCCGCGACCGCCCCGACGAGCCGGTCCAGCACTCCCGGATCACCGGCGGGGTCCGCGGCGATGACGAGGGGACCGTTGGTGCCCGGGCCGAACCCCTCGGCGACGAGGTCGTACGCGCGGCGCTCGGTCCGGCTCTGAGGCAGTGAGCCGTCGTCGGGCAGGCCGACGCGCAGGCCGAGCACGGGCAGCGTCGCCGTCAGCAGCAGCCCCGCCGCGCCGACCGCGTACAACACCGGGTGCCGGCTGACGTGCCCGATCCAGCGCCGCCAACCGGCGGCGGGAGCGGCGCCCGCCACCCTGTCCCGCCGCCGTGCGAGTCGGCCCGGCTTCCCGGTCCGCAGAGCCCGGCCGATCCCGCCGATCCCGCCGATCCTGCCGATCCGGCCGGCCCGCCCCAGACGCGGGCCCGCCGCGCCGAGGAAGGCCGGCAGCAGCGTCACCGACGCGAGCACCATCGTCAGGACGACGATCGAGACGGCAACCCCGCCCACCGTCATGAACGGCACGTTCGCGACCGCCAGGCCGAGGATCGACACGACGACGGTGCCGCCGGCGAAGACCACCGGCCGCCCCGCCGTGGCCACCGCTCGTCCGGCCGCCGCCTGCGGATCGAGCCCGCGCGCAAGGTACTCCCGGTGCCTGGCGAGCACGAACAGCGCGTAGTCGATGCCCACTCCGAGCCCGACCATGCTGCCCAGGACCGGCGCGAAGGCGGGGACGTCCGTCACCCCCGCCAGTACCGTCATCGTGGCGACCCCGACGGTCAGCCCGAAGACCGCCATGCCGATCGGCAGCGCGGCGGCGACGAGCGAACCGAACGCCAGGAACAGGATCGCGGCCGCGGCGAGGAGGCCGATCAACTCGCTCACGCCGCCGTCGGGGTCGGAGAAGGCGTAGAAGAGGTTCCCGCCCATCTCGACGCGCAGCGGCAGCTCGGCGCGCAGCCGGTCGCCGAGACCGACGAGGGCGTCGAGGTCTTCGGCCGACAGCCGGCTCTGGTCGGGGTACTGCACCCGGACCACCGCGATCCGCCCGTCGGCCGAGACGAGGCCGCCGCGCACGGCGGCGTCCCGGCCCGCGTCGAGCGCCCCCGCCGGGTCGCTCGTGCCGAGCACGTGCGGCAGCCGCTTCACCTCGGTCTGCAGCCGCGTGAGAGCGGTGCGCGCGCCGGCGTGGTCGAAGAACGTCGCAGCGCCGTCGAGGGGGGTGACGACCACCTGGGCGGTCATCCCCTCCTGGCCGGTGCCGGCCCGCTCGATCAGTTCCGCGGCCCGCTGGGAGTCCAGCCCCGGAGCGGTCATCGAGTCCGCGGTCCGCCCGCCGAAGGCGATCGCGGCGAGGACGGCAAGCGTGGCGGCGACCAGCCATGCCGCGATCACCCGCCAGGGATGGCGGGCAGCGCCCCCGCCCAGGCGCAACAGGGCTTTCGAGAGCATCGGGTCCTCCAACCACCTCGTCGGCCGTCCTTGTGCGGCCGCCGATACTTCAGGCTCGTCGCCACCGCGCTCCACGGCATCGGCCCGCGGGCCGCGGATCCGTCGGCCCCTGGGCCGAGTGACGACCCGTACTTTCGGCCGATGCGCGGCACGCCACGGTCCCTAGGCTGAGAACCGTGCTCCGAGACGACCTGCGAACCCTGTGGAACGAACCCCGGCCGCCCGCCGCACCCGCCCGGGTGTGGCGGGACTGGGCGCTGCTCGCCGCGGGCCTGGCCGGTGTGGCACTGGAGGCCACGCTGCGCGAGAACGTCGTGTGGCGACCGGTGGCGGCGGTGTTGGCGGTATGGCTGTGCCTGCTGCCCCTGTGGCGCCGGACCCGCCCGCTGGCGATGGTCACGCTGGCGTTCGGCTCGGTGATCCTGCTTCCGGTGGCCTCGCTCGTCGCCGCACCGGGCGAGCCCGTCGGCCTGTACACCGGCACGGTCGTGCTCGTGCTGGTGTACGCGCTGCCCCGGTGGGGATCGGGACGCGAGATCGTGCTGGGCAGCGCGGTGATCGTCGCGGTCGGCGCGCTGTGTGTCGTCACGGACGCGACCCCGGTCGTCGAAAAGGTCGTGGGCTTCGTCTTCCTGCTGCTGCCGGGCGTGGTCGGGGCCGCCGTACGGTTCCGTGCGACCGCTCACGAGCGGCAGTTGGACCAGGTACGCTCCCGCGAGCGCGAGCAGCTCGCTCGGGAACTGCACGACACGGTGGCCCACCACGTGTCGGCCATGGTGATCATCGCCCAGGCGGGCCGGGTGCTCGCGGGCACCGACCCGGCCGCCGCCGTCGGGGCGCTGGAGGGGGTCGAGGAGGAAGGGGCGCGCACGCTGGAGGAAATGCGCGCCATGGTCGCCGCGCTGCGCGACCGCGGGGTCGGCGCCGAGCTGGCGCCCCCTGCCGGCGTCGCGGATCTGGAGCGCCTGGTGCGCACCCCCGGTGGTCGCCTCAGGGTCGACCTGGAGCTCGACGGCGAACTGGACGCACTGCCCCCGGCCGTGGACGCGGCCGTCTACCGCATCGTGCAGGAGTCGGTGACCAACGCACTGCGCCATGCGGTCGACGCGACCGAGCTCGTCGTCCGGGTCACCGCGGAACGGCACACGGTACGGGTGAGCGTACGCGACAACGGCCGGCGCACCGGCCGGGGTCGCGACGGATACGGACTTACCGGACTGCGCGAGCGCGCGACGCTGCTCGGCGGCACACTACGAGCCGGCCCGGGTACCGACCGGGGCTGGCATGTCGACGCCGAACTGCCGGGAGCGAGGAGCGAGAGCGGTGTCCATTCGCGTCCTCGTCGCTGACGACCAGACCATCATCCGCACCGGGCTGCGGATCATACTGAACGCCCAGCCCGGCATCGAGGTGGTCGGCGAGGCCGCCGACGGGCGGGAAGCGGTACGTCTGGCCCGCGAACTACGCCCCGACGTCTGCCTGTTCGACATCCGCATGCCCGTGCTCGACGGGCTCGAGGCCACCCGGCTGCTCGCCGGCCCGGGCGTCACCGACCCGCTGGTCGTGGTCGTCATCACCACGTTCGACCTCGACGAGTACGTCTACGGCTCACTACGTGCCGGCGCCCGCGGATTCCTCCTCAAGGACACGGGACCGGACCTTCTGGCGCAGGCCGTACGGTCGGCGTCCGACGGCGAGGCGCTCATCGCGCCCAGCGTCACCGTCCGTCTGCTCCAGGCATTCGCGGACCTGCCCGCCGGCCGGCCCGTGGCCCAGCCGGTCTCCCCCGTCACCGCCCGCGAGGAGCAGGTGCTCCTCGCCGTCGCCCGCGGACTGACCAACACCGAGATCGCCGATGCACTGCACATCAGCCTCAGCACGGTGAAGACGCATCTGGCCAGCCTGATGGCGAAACTCGGCGCCCGCAACCGGGTCGAGATCGCGATGTGGGCCTACGAAACGCGCCGTATCCTCCCCGGAACCTGAGCCGGGTGCCGGGGCCAGGCCAAGGCCCAGGCCAAGGCCCCGAGGCAAGCGCCCGAGCCAGGGACCGGGGGAGGGGACTGGGGCTCGCGCGCCCGTTCAGGCAGCATGGGCCCTATGTCCGCACTGACGCGCAACGAAGCGCAGACCCGAGCCGCCCTCCTCGACGTCCACCACTACGACGTGGCCCTGGACCTCACCGGCGGCGACGACACGTTCGACTCCACCACCGTGATCCGCTTCAGCGCCCTCGCCACGGGCGACACCTTCGTGGAGCTCAAACCGGACGAACTGCACTCCGTCAGCCTGGACGGCACCCCCCTCGACCCGGCCGCCCTCGACGACAACCGCCTCCCGCTCCCCGGCCTCACCGAAGGCAGCCACGAGCTGCGCGTCCAGGCCCGCATGCGCTACTCCCGCACCGGCGAGGGCCTGCACCGCTTCACCGACCCCGCCGACGGCGAGACGTACGTCTACACCCAGATGTTCATGGACGACGTCCAGCGCGTCTTCGCCGCCTTCGACCAGCCCGACCTCAAGGCCGTCTTCGCCTTCACCGTCACCGCCCCCGCCCACTGGACGGTCCTCGCCAACGGCATCACCGAGCGCACCGGCGACCGCGACACGGACGGCGCCGGCATCTGGCGCTCCGCCCCCACCCCCGTGATCTCCACCTACCTCGCCGCCGTCGCCGCCGGCCCCTGGCACTCCGTACGCACCGAGCACGCCGGCCTGCCCTTCGGCATCCACTGCCGGCAGTCCCTCGCCCCCCACCTCGACGCCGACGCCGACGAAATCCTCCGCGTCACCACGGACTGCTACGACCGCTACCACGAGAAGTTCACCGAGCCCTACCCCTTCGACTCCTACGACCAGGCCTTCGTCCCCGAGTTCAACGCCGGCGCCATGGAGAACCCCGGCCTGGTCACCTTCCGCGACGAATTCGTCTTCCGCTCCGCCGTCACCGACACCGAACGCATGCGCCGCGCCATGGTCATCGCCCACGAGATGGCCCACATGTGGTTCGGCGACCTCGTCACCCTGCGCTGGTGGGACGACATCTGGCTCAACGAGTCCTTCGCCGAGTACATGGGTTACCAGACCGCCGCCGAAGCCACCCGCTTCACCGACACCTGGACCGAGTTCGGCGTCACCCGCAAGGCCTGGGGATACGACGCCGACCAGCGCCCCTCCACCCACCCCGTCGCCCCGGACCCCGACGGCGTGCCCGACACTGCCTCCGCCCTCCTCAACTTCGACGGCATCTCCTACGCCAAGGGCGCCTCCGCCCTGCGCCAGCTCGTCGCCTGGCTCGGCGAGAAGGACTTCCTCGCGGGCATCAACACCCACTTCGCCCGCCACAGGTTCGCCAACGCCTCCCTCGCCGACTTCGTCGACTCCCTGGCCAGCGGCACCGACCGCGACGTCCACGCCTGGGCCGACATCTGGCTGCGCACCACCGGCACCGACACCCTCACCCCCGAGATCCAGGAGGGCCCCGGCGGCTGGTCCCTGGCCGTACGCCGCGACGGCAGCCGCCCGCACCGCATCGCCGTCGCCACCTACGACCACACCCCCGGCGAGGACCGCGCGCTCGAACTGCGCGACCGCCTCGACCTCGACGTCCCCACCGACGAGATCATCTCCGGCGCCGGCCGCCGCCCCGCCCTCGTCCTCCTCAACGACGGCGACCTCACCTACGCCAAGGTCCGCCTCGACGAGGAATCCCTGGAGACCGCCCTGCGCCGGATCTCCGGCGTCCCCGAGCCCCTCACCCGCGCCATCCTGTGGAACTCCCTGCGCGACATGGTCCGCGACGGCGAACTCGCACCCGCCGCCTACCTGGAGACCGTCCACACCCACCTGAGCGAGGAGACCGACCTCGCCATCGTCCAGGGCGTCCTCGGCTTCGCCCGCGGCCAGCTCGCCGACCAGTTCGTCGCCGCCGGAGAACGGGCCGGCGCACTGCGCCTGATCACCTCCACCTGCCGCGACATCATCCGGCGCACCGAGGACGGGCACGCCCCCGGCCTGCGGCTGGCCGCCGTACGCGTCTTCATCGACAGCGCCACCCAGCCCGACACCCTCGCCGCCTGGCTCGCCGACGGCACCGTCGCCGGCGGCCCGGAACTCGACCCCGAGCTGCGCTGGCGCATCCTCGGCCGGCTCGCCGTCCTCGGCGCGATCGGCGAGGCGGAGATCTCCCAGGCCCTCGCCGACGACCCCAGCGCCACCGGCGAGGAAGGCGCCGCCCGCTGCCGGGCCGCCCTCCCCGACGCCGAGGCCAAGGCCGCGGCCTGGGCCCGCCTCTTCGAGGACGACACCCTCTCCAACTACCTCTTCACCGCCACCGCCCAGGGCTTCTGGCAGCCCGAACAGGCCGACCTCGTCCGCGAGTACGTCACCCGCTACTACGCCGACGCCGTCGCCCTCGGCGCCCGCCGCGGCCCGGCCATCGGCGAAGCGGCCGGCCGCTGGGCCTTCCCGGTCCACGCGGTCGACGAGGACAACCTGCGGGCGGGCCGCGCCTGCCTGGAGAACCCCGACATCATCCCCCTCCTGCGCCGCAAGCTGACCGACCAGCTGGACGACCTCGCCCGAGCCCACCGCGTCCGCAACCCCTGACCCGGACCGGCCCCCGCCCCGGACCTGATCCGGCGCGGGGGCCGGGCCCACCACTCCCTGGCGGGCTCCTGCGGGAACGGCCCGGCGCGCGCCCGGCCGCCGGTCACACCAGCGGCCGACAGCCGCCCGCGCGCCCCGGCCGCCCCCGCCC
>NZ_WTFF01000304.1 GCF_019400985.1 Streptomyces bambusae | reverse complement strand
CGGCATCACCCCCGGTCTCGTGGGCTCGGGGATGTGTATAAGAGACGG
Source organism: Streptomyces bambusae (assembly GCF_019400985.1). Lineage (GTDB taxonomy): Bacteria > Actinomycetota > Actinomycetes > Streptomycetales > Streptomycetaceae > Streptomyces > Streptomyces bambusae_A. The sequence goes on along the minus strand of NZ_WTFF01000304.1, from coordinate 8,828 downwards.
GCGTACGGGTGCGCGCGGGGCGCTCCTCGGTCCGGGCCGACGCGGCAGCGCCGCCCCGGCCACGGCGGCCGCCCGGCTCGCCCAGGTCCTCCAGCTCCTCCGCCGCCAGGCCCGCCCGCGTGCGCTCGGCCCGCGGCAGGATGCCCTTCGTACCCGCCGGGATGTTCAGCAGCTCGAAGAGGTGCGGCGAGGTGGAGTAGGTCTCCTCCGGGTCGTTGAACGGCAGGTCCAGCGCCTTGTTGATCAGCTGCCAGCGCGGGATGTCGTCCCAGTCCACCAGCGTGACGGCCGTACCCGACGCGCCCGCGCGGCCGGTGCGGCCCACCCGGTGGAGGTAGGTCTTCTCGTCCTCCGGCGACTGGTAGTTGATCACGTGCGTGACGCCCTCGACGTCGATGCCGCGCGCGGCGACGTCGGTGCACACGAGCACGTCGACCTTGCCGTTGCGGAAGGCCCGCAGCGCCTGCTCGCGCGCGCCCTGGCCCAGGTCGCCGTGGACCGCGCCGGAGGCGAAGCCGCGCCGCTCCAGCTGCTCGGCGATGTCCGCCGCCGTCCGCTTGGTCCGGCAGAAGATCATCGCCAGCCCGCGGCCCTCGGCCTGCAGGATCCGGGCGACCATCTCCGGCTTGTCCATCGAGTGGGCGCGGAAGACGTGCTGCGTGATGTTCGCGACGGTCGCGCCCTCGTCGTCCGGCGCGGTGGCACGGATATGCGTGGGCTGCGACATGTAGCGGCGGGCCAGACCGATGACCGCGCCCGGCATGGTCGCCGAGAACAGCATGGTCTGCCGCTTCGCCGGCAGCAGGTTGATGATCTTCTCGACGTCGGGCAGGAAGCCCAGGTCGAGCATCTCGTCGGCCTCGTCCAGGACCAGGGCCTTGACGTGCGACAGGTCGAGCTTCTTCTGGCCAGCGAGGTCCAGCAGGCGGCCGGGGGTGCCGACGATCACGTCGACGCCCTTCTTCAGCGCCTCGACCTGGGGCTCGTACGCCCGGCCGCCGTATATGGCGAGGACGCGGACGTTGCGGACCTTGCCCGCGGTGAGCAGGTCGTTCGTCACCTGGGTGCACAGCTCGCGCGTCGGGACGACGACGAGGGCCTGCGGGGAGTCGGTCAGCTGCTCGGGCTTCGCCCGGCCGGCCTCGACGTCCGCGGGGACGACGACACGCTCCAGGAGGGGGAGGCCGAAGCCCAGCGTCTTGCCGGTACCGGTCTTCGCCTGGCCGATGACGTCCGTGCCGGAGAGGGCGACGGGGAGGGTCATCTCCTGGATCGGGAAGGGGGACACGATGCCGACGGCCTCAAGGGCTTCGGCGGTCTCGGGAAAAATACCGAGGTCTCGGAACGTAGTCAGGGTGCTGCCTCTTCTGTGAGACGCGGCGCGAGGCGGCGAGAGGGGGGTCGTACCGTGCCAGGCTTGCAGTACTGCTGTGTACGAAGCTGCGCGGGACCACTGCCTTCGCTCAAGCGCTCGTGCCGCTGAGGGGGCCCCTCATGGGCGGCGGCACGCATGAACGCGCTCACCGCACGAGGGCGGTCGGTTGGAGCCGATCGGGCCACCGACCGGGCATCCTCATTCAGGATGGCCCGCCGAGTATTCGGCAGGCGCCATAGCACTGTACCCCGAAATCTCGCAGCTGTGTCGGGCGAATTCATCACGTCGGTGTCGGGAGGCCGACTGACCAGGTGGTTCCGCGGCCCGTCCGGCGGGCTATTGTGCGGAGCATGTCGACCGAAGAGAACGCAACGCCCGCCGACGAGGGACACGCCGGAATCGCCGCCCAGGACTGGGCGCAGGCCTCCGCCTCCCCGCAGTACCGGGCCGCCGTCGTGGACCTGCTCGGCGCGCTGGCGTACGGCGAGCTGGCGGCCTTCGAGCGGCTCGCCGAGGACGCGAAACTCGCCCCGACCCTGGCCGACAAGGCCGAGCTGGCGAAGATGGCCTCCGCCGAGTTCCACCACTTCGAGCAGCTGCGGGACCGGCTGGCCGCGATCGACGCCGAGCCGACCGCGGCGATGGAGCCCTTCGCCAAGGGCGTGGACGACTTCCACCGCCAGACCGCGCCCTCGGACTGGCTGGAAGGCCTGGTCAAGGCCTACGTCGGCGACTCGATCGCCAGTGACTTCTACCGCGAGGTGGCCACCCACCTCGACAGCGACACCCGCGCGCTGGTGCTCGGCGTGCTCGACGACACCGGCCACGGCAACTTCGCCGTGGAGAAGGTGCGCGCCGCCATCGAGGCGGACCCGCGCGTCGGCGGCCGGCTCGCGCTGTGGGCCCGCCGGCTGATGGGCGAGGCGCTCTCGCAGGCCCAGCGTGTGGTCGCCGAGCGCGACGCGCTGTCCACGATGCTCGTGGGCGGGGTGGACGGCATGGCGGCCGGCTTCGACCTGGCGGCCGTGGGCGAGATGTTCACCCGGATCACCAAGGCGCACACCAAGCGGATGGCGGCGCTGGGCCTGGCTGCCTGACACTCCCTCACGACATGGCGACGGCCCCGGCGGAACCTCCTCCGCCGGGGCCGTCGCCACGTGTGTCCGACGCCGACCCGCCGGGGCCGTCGCCGTCACTCCCGTCGTTCCCGTCGTCGTCCTTGCCGTCGTCGTCCTTGCCGTCGTCCCTGTGGCCGTCGCCGTCGCCGTCGCCGTCGCCGTCTCTGTCGCCGTCCCTGTCCCCGTCCCCTTCCCCGTCATCCCCCCGACGGGAGTGAAAACGGAGTCCTGCGGGCGGGGCGTCCGGCGCGTGCGGTGGGCCGCAGCAGCAGCGAGACGACCACGGCCGAGACCAGGACCGAGCCGATCAGCGTGGCGGCCAGCGTGTTGTGCCCGGGCCCGAGGGCGAAGTGCGTCAGATACGCCCCGAGGAGCGCCCCCGACACCCCGCTGACCAGCACCGCCCGGGGCGAGGGCAGCCGCCGCGGCAGCACTCTGACGGCGAGGCCCGCCAGGGCGAGACCCAGCAGAGCAGAGCCGAGCGCTTCCATCAGCAGCATGAGGTCCCTCCCACACGTCAGGGCAATCGGGGTCACTGCCGTCCTACCCGAAGCGGAAGAAACGGAAACGGCCCGGTGGAACAACCACCGGGCCGTGTCACGGACATCCTCAGGCGGCGCCGAAGCCGACCTTGCGCGCCGTGGGCTCGCCCAGGTCGACGTACGACAGGCGGTCCGCCGGCACCAGGACCTTGCGGCCCCGGATGTCGGTCAGGCTCAGCAGCGACGTCTTCCCGGACAGGGCGTCGGCGACGATGGCCTCGAGCTCCTCGGCGCTCTGGCCGCTCTCCAGCACGATCTCCCGGGGTGCGTGCTGCACGCCGATCTTGACCTCCACGGCTTTGTCCCTCCGACGGTCCGGTTGTGCGCGTTCGCCGCGCCGTACGCCGACCACATTAGCCCGGAGAGGGGACGGGTACGCGCGCGACGGACACGCTGCAAGCGAACAGCGCGCCCGCTGCCTGCGGACGCGCTGTCGGGACGGCTCGCCGCCGGCGAGGCCCGCCGTCAGCGGAACTCGCCTTCGGCGGGACCGGCCGTCAGTCGGACCCGCCGTCAGCTGGACTCGGTGCCGTGCAGCGGGAAGCCGGCGATACCGCGCCAGGCCAGCGACGTCAGCAGCGCGACCGCCTTCTCCCGCTCGACCGGGCTCTCGCTGGACAGCCAGTAGCGGGCCACCACCTGCGAGACACCACCCAGGCCCACGGCCAGCAGCATGGACTCGTCCTTCGACAGCCCGGTGTCCTCGGCGATGACCTCCGAGATCGCCTCGGCGCACTGCATCGAGACGCGGTCCACGCGCTCGCGCACGGCCGGCTCGTTGGTCAGGTCGGACTCGAAGACCAGGCGGAAGGCGCCGCCCTCGTCCTCGACGTAGGCGAAGTACGCGTCCATGGTCGCCGCGACCCGGAGCTTGTTGTCGGTGGTCGAGGCGAGCGCGCCGCGCACCGCCTGCAGCAGCGCCTCGCAGTGCTGGTCCAGCAGGGCCAGATAGAGGTCGAGCTTGCCGGGGAAGTGCTGGTAGAGCACCGGCTTGCTGACGCCCGCACGCTCGGCGATGTCGTCCATCGCCGCCGCGTGGTACCCCTGCGCGACGAAGACTTCCTGGGCCGCGCCCAGCAGCTGGTTGCGTCGGGCTCGGCGCGGCAGTCGCGTGCCCCGCGGGCGCGCCGCCTCGGTCTGCTCGATGGCTGTCACGCCGCCTCCCACTTTCTTCTAGAACACAGTGCGCTGTGCGCCGGCCGCCATCGTACTTTTCGGTAACCGAATCTGGGGGGTCACGTCCGGAATTTCTCGCGGTACGGACCATTCCCCGCCCTGGTCAGGCGCCGGGCGCGGGCCCGGCGGGCGCCTCCCGTCAGCGGCACTCCTCGGCAGTCCCTCAGCGGTAGTCCTCCTCGTCGAGTGCCACCACCCTGGCCTGCTCGGCTGCGTCGCCGTCCGCGGCCTCGCCGTGTTCCCGTTCTGTGAGGGGCTCGTCGTCGCTGGGGTTGAGCTCGGCGTGCTGCTCCGCGGCGTCCGCCTCGGGGGCCTCCGCGTCCAGCGCTGCGGGGTCCCGGTCCTGGAAGGTGTCGGGCTCGTCAGGGTCGGCGGTCATGGGTCTCCCCTCTTTCCTCGCTCACTACGAGCCTAGGAGCTGTTCCGCAATTACGCCCAGCCAATCTTGAGGCTGCGCGGGACAGCGGCGGCGCGGGTGGCGTCGTCGATCGCCTCTCCACGCCGGCGCTGTGGGCGCAGGACGGGCAGTCCGGTCCAGTGCAGCAGGGAGCGGGGCCGCAGGCTGATGACATCGACCTTCGATGACCTTCGATGCGAACGGACGCAGCGGCCCGTCGGGCCCGATACTTCCCGTACCGGAAAAGGTCGGTCGATCTCCGCGCTTCGGGTGTGCCGCCCGCCGAACGCCGCGCCGCCCAGGGGCTGCCACCCAAGGCCGTGGACGTGCCGGGCGGTGCCCGCGACGCCCGTGCCGACGGGGTACCCGAGCAGGCGTTCCGTCGCGACCGGCTGTCCCATGGCTACCGGGAGCCGCGCGCCCGCCAGGCCGAAGCCGCAGCCGGCACGGCCGAGTACCGCCGCCACCGCGCCCGCGCCCGCGCCATCGCCCATGAGCCGGACGCGGCGGCTGTATGCAGATCTGTGACCGCGAACACACCAGGTCGGGCGTGATCGTCTCGTAACATTGCCCCCATGTCTTCGACCGAGCTGCCGGGCGTACGGTCCGCCACCACCGCGTCCTCCCAGCTGACCGCGGTCCGGGTGGCCGAGGGCGAGCAGCTGCGCCAGGTCGCGCTGCCCGGGCTGACGCTCACCGTCCGCTCACGCCCGCCGGCCCGCACCGGTCTGCCGCCCGCCCTGTACGTCCACGGACTCGGCGGTTCCTCGCTGAACTGGTCCGCGCTGATGGCGCTGCTGGAGGACACCGTCGACGGCGAGGCCGTCGACCTGCCCGGCTTCGGCGACTCGCCGCCGCCGGCCGACCGCGACTACTCCGTCACCGGCCTGGCCCGCGCCGTCATCCGCCACCTCGACGCGGCCGGCCGCGGCCCGGTGCACCTGTTCGGCAACTCCCTCGGCGGCGCCGTCACCACCCGCGTCGCCGCGGTCCGCCCCGACCTCGTGCGCACCCTCACGCTGGTCTCGCCGGCCCTGCCCGAGCTGCGGGTGCAGAGGACGGCCGTGCCGACGGCCCTGCTCGCGCTGCCCGGGGCGGCCCCCCTCCTGGGGCGGTTGACCCGGGACCTGACGGCCGAACAACGCACGCGCGGAGTACTGGGCCTGTGCTACGGAGACCCCTCCCGGGTGACACCGGAAGGTTTCCGCAACGCCGTCGAGGAGATGGAGCGGCGCATGGCGCTGCCCTGGTTCTGGGAGGCGATGAGCAGGTCGTCCCGGGGCATCGTCGACGCGTACACGCTCGGCGGCCAGCACGGACTGTGGCGTCAGGCGGGCCGGGTGCTCGCGCCGACGCTCCTCGTCTACGGCGGCCGGGACCAGCTCGTCTCGTACCGTATGGCCCGCAAGGCGGCCGCGTCCTTCCGCGGCTCGCGGCTGCTGTGCCTGCCCGAGGCCGGGCACGTGGCGATGATGGAGTACCCCGAGGTCGTGGGCTCGGCCTTCCGCGACCTGCTCCGGGACACCGGGGCCGACCGGGACGAGGACGCCCCGGACCGCAACGGCAAAGGCAGCTGAAACAGGTGGGACGACATAGTCGCAAGGACCCTGCCCCGCCCCGCGCGGAGAGCGCGGGGCCGGCCTCCGCGGGACTCCGTCCGGGAGGCTCCCCGGCCGCTGCGCGCGGCCGGCGCCGCAGGTCCGAACCCCCGGCCGCCCACCAGGGCTACGCGCCCCCGCCGGCCCCCGGCAGCCGCGCGGGCCACCCGGAACACCACGAGCCCGGCGGCGCCTGGAGGACCGGCGGCGCCGCAGCCGGCCAGGACTCCACGTCTCCCGGCTTCGCCGCACCGGACTTCACCTCTACCGACTTCACCTCTCCCGACGTCACCTCACCGGGTTTCGCCCCTTCGGATTTCACCTCTTCCGGCTTTGCCACGCCCGGTTTCTCCGGTCCTGGCTCCGGCGAGCGCGGCTTCTCCGGTCCTGGCGGCGCGGACCCCGGCTTCGCCGAGCCCGGCCACGGCGGCCACGACGACGACGTCTGGGGTGCCCCGCCCGCGCGGGCCCCGCGCCGCGACCCGGGCGACTCCTGGAACCCCCAGCCCACCGGGTACCGCGACCACGACGACGCCTGGCCCGGCCGGCCCGCGCCCGGTGGCGCGCAGACGTCCGGCGGTGCGCAGACATCCGGCGGCGCCTGGGGCGGCGGCCCTGCCGCGTCCGGCGGCGACCACCTCCGCGGCTACGACACCGGCAGTCACCACATCCCCGGCTATGACGCCCCCGGCCATCACGCCCCCGGTTACGACGCCCCGGGTTACGACACCGGCGGCCACCCTGTCTTCGAGCAGACCGGCGGCCACGACGTGCGCGGCGTGCGCGGCGGCGGCGCCCCGTACGCGTCATCGGCCGCCGGCGCGCGGTACGGCGACTGGCGCGGGGTGCCGCGCACCCGATCGGCCGCACCGGCGGCAGACGCCAGCGCGGCCGACACCGACACCACCGGCTTCGACACCCCCGGCTTCGGCACCCCCGCCGTCGGTTTCCCGCAGGTGAACCTGCCGGGGCCGCGCTCCGAGGCCGCACCCGGCGCGTACGCCCCGCAGGACCCGCAGGCCGCAGGTCGTACCAGAGCCGCGTCCGCGGCCGCCGCGCAGACCCCGGCGGAGACGACCGGTTCGCACCGCCGGGTCCCGGCTCCCCGTACGGCGCCCGTCCCCGTCGGGGAGGAGCCCCCGCAGCCCGGAAGCCGGCGCGTGCGGATCCGCACCTACACCGGCATGGCCGCGGCCGCCGTCACCACCGTGCTCGCCGTCGTCATCGCCCTCCAGGTCAACACCGACGACCTGGCCGGCCGGCTCGGCGCGCTCGCGCCCGGCGAGGACGTCCACGACCGGGCCAAGCCCGGCCAGTCCGCGGCGTCCCGCTCCGACGACCGCCCGACCCCGTCCCAGCCGCAGACCCCGCAGGACCCACAGGCCCCCTCGGGCGGTGCGGGGCAGCCGGTCGCGCCGGAGAAGTCGTACGAGCAGAAGATGGCCGAGGTGTTCGCCCTCGACGCCAAGCTCCAGGGGCCGGGCACCTTCGACACCGTGCAGGCCGGCGCCAAGGGGCCCGGCAAGGGCCGGACGGTCCGCTACCGCGTGGACGTCGAGCAGGGCCTCGGCCTGGACCCCGAGCTCTTCGCCGAGGCGGTCCAGCGCACCCTCAACGACCCGCGCAGCTGGGCCCACGACGGGGACATGACCTTCGAGCGGGTCCCGTCCGGCAAGGTCGACTTCGTGATCACGCTCGCCAGCCCCGGCACCACGGGCGTCTGGTGCGCCAAGTCCGATCTGGACACGACCGTCGACAACGTGTCGTGCGACTCGGCGTACACGGAGCGCGTGATGATCAACGCCTTCCGCTGGGCCCAGGGGTCGCCCACCTTCGGCCAGGAGCAGATGCTCGCCTACCGGCAGATGCTCATCAACCACGAAGTAGGCCACCGGCTCGGCCACGGGCACGTGAACTGCAAGACGCCCGGCGCGCCCGCGCCGATCATGCAGCAGCAGACGAAGTCGCTCGACATCGACGGCGTGCAGTGCAAGCCGAACCCGTGGGTGTATCCGGGCAGCTGACGGCCCGTCGAGGGCGGCCGGGCCGGACTCCGGCGGCCGTCACTCCTCCCCGGGTAGCGCGGTCGAACGCCACCCGTACGGGAAAGTTACGACTCTTCACCCCTTCCGGTGGCGCAGCGGACAACCGTCCGTCGCGCCACCGGAATGTCCGCTTGAGTTCTCCCCGCGGTGGTCGCCGGACCGACGGCCACCGCCTGACGGGAGAACGGGGGTGCCGCTCGTGCGGATCGGACTGCTCACGACGGGAGAGTCCAGGCTGTGGTGCGACCGGCTCGTGCGCGGGCTTCCGCAGCACGAGTTCACGCTCCATGTGATGCGCCGCGAGGGGGAGCGCGGGACCGGCCGTGAGCCGGGCGCCGGGACCGGCCGCGGCGGGAGCCCGTACAGCGGCGGGAGCCCGTACGGCAGCGGGAGCCCGTACGCGGGACACGCGCCGCGCACGGGACACGCGCCGCGCACGGCGGACCTGTGGGCGCGCGTCGACGACGGGCGCCGCTACGGCCGCCGTGAGCGCCGGCGCTTCACCGAGGCCTTCGGCCGGCTGACGGCCGGCATCTGCGCCGCCGACGGCGAGGCCTTCGCCACCGGCCTCCACGGC
>NZ_WTFF01000303.1 GCF_019400985.1 Streptomyces bambusae | reverse complement strand
GATGAGCCGGCTGTCCCTGAGTGGGGCGAACCTGAGCGGGCTGGCGCTGAGGGGGCTGTGCCTGGGCGGGCGGTGTCTGGGCCGTCTGCCGCTGGGCGGGTTGTGTCTGGGCCGTCTGCCGCTGGGCGGGTTGTGTCTGGGCCGTCTGCCGCTGGGCCGGCGGTGCCTGGGCGGGCTGCCGATGAGCCGGCTGTCCCTGAGTGGGGCGAACCTGAGCGGGCTGGCGCTGAGGGGGCTGTGCCTGGGCGGGCGGTGTCTGGGCCGTCTGCCGCTGGGCGGGTTGTGTCTGGGCCGTCTGCCGCTGGGCCGGCGGTGCCTGGGCGGGCTGCCGCTGGGTCGGCCGTGCCTGAGTGGGGCGAACCTGGGCGGGCTGCCGATGAGCCGGCCGTCCCTGGGCTGGGTGCCGCTGGGCGGGCCGTGCCTGGGCGGGGCGAACCTGAGCGGGCTGGCGCTGAGGGGGCTGTGCCTGAGCGGGCGGTGCCTGGACAGGCTGCCGCTGGGCCGGTGGTGCCTGGGCGGGCTGCTGATGAGCCGGCCGTCCCTGAGCCGGCCGCACCTGAGCGGGCTGCCGCTGAGGGGGCTGTGCCTGGGCGGGCGGTGTGTGGGCAGGCTGCCGCTGGGCGGGCCGTGCCTGAACAGGCCGCCGCTGGGCGGGCGGTGCCTGGGCGGGCTGCCGTTGGGTCGGCCGTGCCTGAGTGGGGCGCACCTGAGCGGGCGGTGTCTGGGCCGTCTGCCGCTGGGCGGGCCGTGCCTGGGCAGGCCGCCGCTGGGTCGCTGGTGCCTGGGCGGGCTGCTGATGAGCCGGCTGTCCCTGAGCGGGCCGGACCTGGGCGGGCCGCACCTGAGCGGGCTGCCGCTGAGGGGGCTGCGGTGGAGGCGGGGGCTTCTGTGGCTGATGGTCTTGTGTCCGTTGCGGCTGTGTCGGCGGTCGCCGAATCAGCTGAGGTTGTGGCCGGGGCCGGGGCTGGGGGGTCGGAGGCCCGGGGGCGGGTGTTGCACGCGAGTCATCCCGAGCCGGTGACGGCTCGGGAGCTCGTGGAGACGGTGGTGCGGGAGCTCGGGTGTGTGCTGCCGGAGGGGGAGGTGGATCTGGCGGGTGCGCTGTCGTTGCTGGGGGCAGCAGACGATCCGGTGACGCGGCGGTTGGTGTCGCTGCTGGCCGTGGACCACTGGTACGACAGCCGGCGGTTGTGGGAGCTGGTCCCGTCCTCGCCGGGGGCGAGGTTCGCGGAGGCGTTCGGGGCGTATGCGGAGTGGTACCGGGAGGCGTTGGGAAGGGCAGGTGTGGGAGGGGCGGGCGGGGAGCAACAGGCGTAGGGCGGGTGGTGTCGGGCGTGGGACATCCTCGGGTGGGGGTGACGGGTCTGGGGCATCCTCGGGTGGGGGTGACAGGTCTGGGGCATCCTCGCGTGGGGGTGACAGGTCTGGGTGGCGGTGCCGGGCGTGGGGTGTTCCCCGCGGTGGGTGGTAGTACCGGGCGTGGGGCATCCCCTGGGGCGGGTGGTGCTGGGCGTGGGCCATCCACTGGGGTGCTGCCGGGGGTGGGGCATCCCCAAATGAGGGCTGCTGGTGTGGGCCATCCCCTGGGGTGGTGCTGGCGTGGGTGGTGGGGTGGGTGCTGGTGGGTGGTGGTGTCGGGGTTTGCCAGGACACCACCGCGACCGTGACGGTCACGCCGGTAGTGGGGGTGTGGGGGGTGTGTTGGGTGCTGTGCGGGGCGTTCGGGGGTTTGGGTGGCCCGCCAGGGTTGGTTCTGCGGTGGGGCGTCGGGGTCAGGGGGTGGTGGTGACCTTGGAGCGGAAGATGGTGTTGCCTTCCTGGTGGCCCGTCACCTCGACCTCGGTGGAGGAGAGCGCCGTGGCCTCGATCCAGCACGGGGTGTCCAGCTCGGCGTAGTGGAGGAACTCCGTGGACATCGCCGAGGGGGTGAAGGCCCCCGGGCGGTGCAGGCCGCAGGCGGCCTGGCGGGCGGCTTCGACCAGGACCATGCCCGGGTGGTGGTCGTTGGCGTGCTCGAAGAGGATCGGGTGACCGAGGTCGGGGCTCAGCAGCCAGCGGCCGGGCTGGTCGGCGTCGGCCAGGACGACGTCGAAGGGCAGGAGCCGGCCGGCGGCCGCGGGGGCGATGGGCGGGCGGCGGTCCAGGGGGCAGGTCGCGCCGATCTCGCCGCGGGTGCCGCGCAGCCGCCGGTACGTGGCGGGGGCAACGCAGGTGAAGCGGGCGGTACCGGTGGCGGCGATCTCGCCGTCCCGGCAGATCTCGACCTCCAGGAAGCCGGAGAAGCGGTTGCCGCGCCACGCGAACTCGGTGCAGGTGGCGAACATGTCGAGGTCGCTGGGGCTCCGGCCGATGCGCAGCTGGTCGAGCCGGGAGTCGAAGTCGAGGCTCCAGAGTAGGACGTTGTGCCCGAGCGGGACGCCGTAGACGGCGTGGCAGAGGTAGAGCCCGACCTGGCGGACGGTCTCGCCGGCCTGGACCGGGTCGTGGCTGGTCCCGTCCGCGCTGGTGAAGAACGTGTGGGCGCGCGGCCACTGCCCCGTCAGGTGGTACGTGTCGTCGGCGATGCGGTCGCAGCCGGTCAGGAACACTTCGGCGAGGGAGCTGCGGTGGACGTACTCCTTGGGCACCGTAGTGGTGAGCCGGGGGGCCTCGTTGCAGCGCGTCCATGGCTCTCCAGCCCGCTGGAGGGGGAGTGTCCGAGGGGTCTTCGGGATTGTCAGCATCGTCATGGACCTCTCCGCAGAGCCGTTGCGACGGATGGGATGGGGTTGCTGGGTGCTGCTGCCTACGCGACACGCAAGATACGTACTCTCCGGTTTTGTTTGCAAGGTACTTCGAGAGGCTGAATGTGGCGAGCATGTGTGTGTCAACATGCGGTCAGCGGCGGGGAACAGGGCGGGCATGACGGCCCACCAGCAAACTTCCGGCCGTGGGGAGATCGGGGGGATGTTGTGCTTCCAGCCCAAGTGAGAGCTGGTATTCCGGTCATATGCCCCGGTCCGGCCCGGTCTTGGCCTACGCCGCCCGGTGAGGGGAATTCAAGCCGCCGTCGAGCGGCATCCGACCCTCCGGACGTGGCTGGCGGAGGTGGGGTGCTGATGCCAGACTTGGCCCCGCCACTGGTGAGTTCAAAACCGGATGGGCGGTTTGGAAATGCGGGGTGTGGGGGCTTCCTCGCGCTTCGTCGATGTGTCGCCGTTCGTATCGTCCGTCCATCGTTCTGCCGTTGTTTCTGCCGTCGTTCTGCCGTTGTTCGGTCGGTCGTCGGCCGGACCGCTGCCCTCCCGCTGTGCCTCGTGCCGTCGCCGAACAGTCATGGAGCTCCCTGATGACACGCCAGTGCCCCTTCGCGATCGACCCCTCCGGCACGGACATCCACGCCGAAGCCGCGTTCCTGCGGGAACAGGGGCCGGTCACACAGATCACCCTGCCCGGGGGAGTCACCGGGTGGGTCGTCAGCGGCAGTGAGACGATCCGCCGTCTGTTGGTCGACCCTCGGGTGTCGAAGGACGCGTACCGGCACTGGCCGGCCTGGATCAACGGGGAGGTCGGTGCCGAGTGGCCGCTGGCGATCTGGGTCTCCGTGCAGAACATGATCACCGCCTACGGCGCCGAGCACACCCGGCTGCGGCGTCCGGTGGCCGCCGCGTTCACCTCGCGCCGGGTCTCCGGTATGCGCCCCCGCATCGAGGAGGTGGCCGACTCGCTGCTGGACCGGCTCGCCGGACTGCCGGCCGGCGCGGTGGTGGACCTGAGGGCCGAGTTCGCGCACGAACTGCCGACGCGGATCGTCTTCGAGCTGTTCGGGATACCGGAGCGGTCCTGGGATGCGCTGCACCGCATCATCAAGGGCTTCTTCGACACGGCGATCACGGCCGAGGACGCCCAGGCCAACGCCGAGCTGCTGTACACGACCATGGCGGACCTGGTGGCGTACCGGCGCAAGCATCCTGGTGACGATCTGACCAGTGCGCTGATCTCTGCTCGGGATGGTGGGGATGGTGGGGACGGCGGGGATGGGGACGGCGCTTGCGGGGGTGGGGCCGTGCTCAGTGAGAAGGAGCTGGTCGACAATCTGATCCTGCTCTTCACCGCTGGATATGAGACCAGTGTGAATCTGATCTGCACCGCGGTGAGTGAACTGCTGTGCAGTCCGAGCCAGTTGCGGTTGGTGCGGGACGGGCTCGCGTCCTGGGAGGACGTGGTCGAGGAGGCGCTGCGGTTGGAGCCGCCGGCCTCGTACGCGCTGCTGCGGTTCGCGGTGGAGGACATCGAGGTGGGCGAGGCCGGGGCGGGGGTGGTGATCCCGAAGGGCGATCCCATCGTGGTCTCGTTCGCCTCCGCCGGGCGGGATCCGGCGGTGCACGGGCCGGATGCGGGGCGGTTCGACGTCACCCGGGCGACCAGGGGTGACCACCTGTCGTTCGGGTTCGGGACGCACTACTGCCTGGGCGCGTCGTTGGCGCGGCTGGAGTGCGCGGTGGCGCTGCGGCGGCTCTTCGACCGGTTCCCGGAGATGTCGCTGGCGGTGGGGGAGGGGGAACTGCGGCGGGTGGAGTCCTTCATCTCCAACGGGTTGAAGGAGCTTCCGGTGCGGCTGGCTTAGCTCCTGCCGATACCCCGATACCCCGATACCTCGATACCTCGGCTCTGAGCGGGCCTGGGGTGGGGGCTGGGGATCAAGGATTGCTTGTAGTGTGCTTGATAAAATACGGACCTTCTGGTTGGTTTCATGGGGGGTCGTGGATGCTGTAAGGGATCCACGACGGGACAGACCCCAGGCATGACGGAGGCAACGGAGGCACCGTGGCACGGCAGGAGCGTGCGATCCGTACGCGTCGCGCGATCTTGGAGGCGGCGGCCGCGGTCTTCGACGAGCGCGGCTACGACGCGGCCACCATCGCGGACATCCTTTCCCGGGCGGGCGTCACGAAGGGCGCCCTGTACTTCCACTTCTCCTCCAAGCAGGAGTTGGCCCAAGGGGTGCTCGACGAGCAGTTCGGAGAGGCGGGTGTTCCGCCCAGAGCCAGCAAGCTCCAGGAACTCGTCGACGTGGCGATGGTGTTGGCGTACCGGATGAAGCGGGAGCCCATGCTCAGCGCCGGGGCCCGGCTCTCGCTGGGGCCCGGGATGCGCGAGGTCTTCGGGGGCGGTTCGGTGCCGGGGTGGATCGAGTTCACCCGGCGGCTGCTGTCCGAGGCGAAGGAGCAGGGGGAACTGCTGCCGCACGTGGATCCGGGAGAGACCGCCTGGATCCTCTCGGCCTGCTGGGCCGGCGCTCAGATCTACTCCCACACGCTCAGCGACCGCGAGGACATCGAGACCCGGGTTTCGGGGGTCTACCAGCACATCTACCCGAGCATCGCGACGCCGGCGGTGCTGGCCCGGATCGACATGGCCGCCGACCGGGGGGAGCGGGTGAGCGCGGAGATGGCCGGTGCGGGTGAGGGTCAGGGTCAGGGTCAGGCGGAGTCCGGGGCGGCCGGGGCGGCCGGGGCGCTGAGTGCGTCGGCCTTGTCCTGAGGGCAGTGGCGAACGTCTGCGGCAGCGGTCGTGCCGGTGTCTGCGGCGGTGGCGGCCTCCGCGTCTGCGCAGCCGTCCGCGGCACCGTTGATTCGGGTGGGCGCTGTTCCGGTTTCTGGGCGTTTCCGAGTGTTCTTCGTACTGCGGTAGTCGAGGCGGCCCCGCGCGGATCGTGGTGAGGGGCGCGCCCTGAGGGTATGCGCCTGAGTGGCCGTCCTCGTTCGTCCGCGCCACCTCATAACCCCCCTATACCCCCCTGGACAAACCGCGAGGGCGGTTTGTGGAGACTCCATGATCAAGCAGGAGCGTGCCGCGCGCACGCGTGAAGCACTCGTCCGTGCCGCCGCGGAGGTGTTCGCCGAGCAGGGGTTCGTGACCGCCTCGATCGCGGCGATCAGCAGGAGGGCCGGCGTGAGCGCCGGCGGGCTGCACTTCCACTTCGAGAACAAGGCGGCGCTCGCCCTGGCCGTGGAGGACCGGGCCGCGGAGGCGCTGCGGTGCGTCACGGTGGGTGGGGGTGGCCGGGCGGGTGGGGGTTCGCTCCAGGTGCTCGTCGACTCCTCGCATGCGTTGATGGCACTGCTCGCCGGGGACGTCGTCGTCCGTGCCGGGTTCGAGCTGTCCGCGGAGTCCGCCCTCGCCCGGGAGAGCGGGGTCGATCTGCGCCGGCAGTGGCGGTTGTGGGTCGAGGACGTCCTGCGTGCCGCCGCCCGGGAGGGTTCCCTGGCCGACGGGGTGTCCCCGCAGGACGCGGCGCGGGCGGTGGTTGCCGCGACGGTGGGGCTTCAGGTGCTGGGCGCGGTCGATCGGGACTGGGTCCTGCCGCCCACACTGACCCGGTTCTGGGCACTGCTGCTGCCGCGGCTGGCGGCCAGCGGGACGCTCGGGGAGCTGGTGGCCGAGGGGACGGGCGCGGGGGACGAGTCCAGGACATTGTGCCGGGGCGTCATATCAGACTGAACGGTCTTGTTCGGGGTGGGGGTTCGGGTCTTCTGTGCTGCTTGTCCAGGGGTGGTCCAGGGATGATGTGGTCTTGTCGGGGTGGGTTGTTTGGGTGTGAACTCGCTGGTGAGAGGCGCTTCTTGAGTGGTGGTGGGGTCCTGCTGGTCCCCAAAACAGCACGACCGGTTTGATATTGACAAACCGTCGGTCCTGTTTTCTACTGAACGAGCGACTCATCCAATGACTGAGGGCACCTCCCAGCGGTAGCTGGGGGAGGGAGTTACGGCGTGGATATCGATGTACTGGGCGCACTGGCCGTGCGGGAGAACGGTGTGTCCATCACGCCGACCGCCCCGAAGCCCCGACAGGTCCTGGCCCTGCTGGCACTCCATGCCGACCAGGTCGTTCCCGTATCGGCGTTGATAGAGGAGCTGTGGGGGGACGAGCCGCCGCGCAGTGCGCGGACCACCCTCCAGACGTACGTGCTTCAGCTCCGGGCGCTCATTGCCACTGCGTTGGAGGTCGGGGGCGGAGCCGGAGCCGGGGGCGGGGACGGGGGCCTTGAGGACTCCGGCGGGCGGACCGCCAAGGATGTGCTGGTGACCCTCCCCGGGGGCTATCTGCTCAACAGCAACGGTGGGACGAGTGACGTCCGGGAGTTCGACCGGCTGGCCGGTACCGGGTACCGCGCGATGGACGCGGGGGACTTCCCCGGCGCCGCGCGGCTGCTGCGGGAGGCGCTGGCGCTGTGGTCCGGGCCCGCCTTCGCCGACGTACAAGGCGGCGTACAGCTCGACATGGAGACCCGGCGGCTGGAGGAGACGCGGCTGTGCGCGCTCGACCAGCGGATCGAGGCGGACCTGCGGTTGGGGCGGCACCGGGAGCTGCTGGCGGAGCTGACGGTGCTGGCGAGCCGGTACCGCACGCACGAGAACCTGCATGGGCAGTTCATGCTCGCCCTGCACCGCTCGGGGCGGCGCGGTGAGGCGCTGGACGTGTACCAGCGGCTGCGCGGCACGTTGGTGCGCGAGCTGGGGCTGGAGCCGTCCGCCGCGCTGCGGCGGTTGCAGCGGTCGATCCTCATGGCTGGGCCGGAGAACCCGGCGGAGGCGGCCGTGGAGGCGGGCGGGGAGCGGCTCGTCCGGGTGTAGGGCCGTCGGCTGGCGCGGCTGGCGCGGTTGGCGCGGTTGGCTCGGCTGGCTCGGTTGGTCGGCTGGTCGCCTGGCCCGGCTGGCCGGCCCGGCTGGCCCGGCTGGCTGGCTTCCGGTGTTCCCTTGCCGCGGCGGGTGCCGGGGGTGCGGGGGAGTGACGTTTGTCCGGCTCGCTGGGCTCGCCTGTTTTCCCGCTGCTTCGTTTGGGTGGTGCGGGGCCGGGTGCGTGCGGTGCGGGCCTGGTGGTGCCTGGTGTGCGGGGTCCGTGGGTTACTCGCGGGAGGAGACGGCTCGGTGCAGGAGAGGTCGGAGCGCACCCGGCGGCGGCTGGTCTTCGCCGGGGCCGAGATGTTCCAGCGCAACGGATACGCCCATGCGACGCTCGGCGACATCGCCGGGGCGGCCGGGGTGACGAAGGGGGCGCTGTACTTCCACTTCGCCTCCAAGGACGAGTTGGCCGAGGCCGTGCAGCAGCGGGGGTGCGCGCTGCTGTACGAGTCCGTACGGGCGCTGCGTGAGGCCGGGACCTCGCCGTTGCAGGCTTTGATCGACATGACGCACTGGCTGGCGCGGACGCTGCACGAGGACCCGGCGGTTCCGGCGAGCTTCCGGATCACCAAGGAGTGCGCGGGTCAGCGGCCGCCGGTGACGGACTTCCATGCGGCGTGGATCTCGGCCGTGAGCACGCTGTTGCGGCAGGCGCGGGACGCGGGTGAGCTGCGTGAACTGCCGGCGCGGGGTGGTTGGGAGAGCGCGGAGTCGCTGGTCGCGGCGGCGGCGTGCGGGATCGAGGGGCTGTCCGGGACCGGGATGCCGTACGGGGAGTTGCAGAGGCGGGTGGCGGCGCTGTGGGCGCTGCTGTTGCCGTGCCTGGTGGATGGGGGGCGGGCCGGGAAGTACCGGATCGCGCCGCCGCCGGGGGAGATGGGCGACTCCGGTGGGTCGTCGGTCTGGCCGGTGGGGGTGGGGGCGTCGTCGTCGCCGTCGCCGTCGTCGTCACCATGTGGGCTGGGTGCGGCTGGGGGGTTGGACGGGGCTGGGGGGTTGGACGGGCCTGGTGGGCCGGGGGCGGATACTGCGGCGGGGGCGGGGGGGGGGGGGACGGGGGTCAGCGGGGGCGGGGGGGTGGGGGGGGGGGGGGGGGGGGGGGGGGGGGGGGGGGGGGGGGGGGCGGGGGGGGGGCGGGAGGGGCGGGGGGGGCGGGGGGGGGGGGGGTGGGGGGGGGGGGGGGGGGGGCGGGGGGGGGGGGGGGGGGGTGGGTCTCTGTCACTTGGGGGCGGGGGG
>NZ_WTFF01000302.1 GCF_019400985.1 Streptomyces bambusae | reverse complement strand
AAGGCTCCCAGTAGACGACTGGGTTGATAGGCCAGATGTGGAAGCCCGGTAACGGGTGGAGCTGACTGGTACTAATAGGCCGAGGGCTTGTCCTCAGTTGCTCGCGTCCACTGT
Organism: Streptomyces bambusae; assembly: GCF_019400985.1. Lineage (GTDB taxonomy): Bacteria > Actinomycetota > Actinomycetes > Streptomycetales > Streptomycetaceae > Streptomyces > Streptomyces bambusae_A. The sequence goes on along the minus strand of NZ_WTFF01000302.1, from coordinate 8,827 downwards.
GTTAGTTCTGAAGCAACGAACAGTTGCTGGTTTGAGCAGAACACAACTACAGAGTGTGCTTGTTCGCTCGAAACCGATAGGGTTTCGGTGGTCATAGCGTTAGGGAAACGCCCGGTTACATTCCGAACCCGGAAGCTAAGCCTTTCAGCGCCGATGGTACTGCAGGGGGGACCCTGTGGGAGAGTAGGACGCCGCCGAACAATCTTTCAAAGGACCCTTGGTCCTCAGCGTTCACGCTGAGGACCAAGGGTCCTTTTTGTTTTTTGTAGTTTCACGCCGAAGCGCGGCCATGGGCTGGTTGCGCGAGAATGACTAGCGGTACCCCGAAGACAGGAGTCACACCCATGTCCAACTCTCCCGACGGACGTCCGGAGCGCGAGCCCCGTCGCCACGACGGTGGTGACAGGGGCGGCTACCGCGGGGGCCGTGACGACCGTGGCGGTGACCGCGGTGGCTACCGTCGCGACGACCGCGGCGGGCGCCCCAGCGGTGGCGGCTACCGCCGTGACGACCGAGGCGGTCGTCCGGCCGGCGGTGGCGGCGGCTTCCGCCGTGACGACGAACGTGGTGGATACCGCGGCCGTGACGACCGCGGTGGCGAGCGTGGCGGCTTCCGCCGTGACGACCGCGGTGACCGCGGCGAGCGCCCCAGCTACCCGCGCCGCGACGACGAGCGTGGCGGCTTCCGTCGCGATGACCGTGGTGAGCGTCCGAGCTACCCGCGCCGTGATGACGAGCGTGGTGGCTTCCGTGGGCGTGATGACCGCGGTGGCGACCGTGGTGGTTTCCGTCGTGACGACCGTGGTGGGGACCGTCCGTCCTTCCGTCGTGACGACCGTGGCGAGCGTCCCAGCTACCCGCGTCGCGATGACGAGCGCGGCGGCTTCCGCCGTGACGACCGGGGCGGGGACCGTCCGTTCCGTCGTGACGACCGTGGTGGGGACCGTCCGTCCTTCCGTCGTGACGACCGTGGCGAGCGTCCCAGCTACCCGCGCCGTGATGACGAGCGTGGCGGCTTCCGTGGGCGTGATGACCGCGGTGGCGACCGTGGTGGTTTCCGTCGTGACGACCGTGGTGGGGACCGTCCGTCCTTCCGTCGTGACGACCGTGGCGAGCGTCCCAGCTACCCGCGCCGCGACGACGAGCGCGGCGGCTTCCGCGGCCGCGATGACCGTGGCGGCGACCGTCCGTCCTTCCGTCGCGACGACCGCGGTGAGCGTCCCAGCTACCCGCGCCGTGATGACGAGCGTGGCGGCTTCCGCGGGCGTGACGACCGCGGTGGTGACCGCGGTGGTTTCCGTCGTGACGACCGCGGTGGCGACCGTCCGTCCTTCCGTCGTGACGACCGTGGCGAGCGTCCGAGCTACCCGCGTCGCGACGACGAGCGCGGCGGCTTCCGCCGCGACGACCGTGGCGGGGACCGTCCGTTCCGCCGTGACGATCGCGGTGGCGACCGCGGCGGTTACCGCGGCCGCGACGACCGGGGCGGCGAGCGTGGCGGCTACCGCGGGCGTGACGACCGTGGCGGGTACCGCGGCCGTGACGACCGCGGTGGCTACCGGGGCCGTGAGGAGCGGGACCGGGACTTCCGGGACCGCGGTGACCGCGAGCCCGTCAAGCGGCTGCCCATCGACGAGGACGTCACCGGCGACGAGATCGACGCGGACGTGCGCCAGGAGCTCATGAGCCTGCCCAAGGGGCTGGCCGAGGAGGTCTCCAGGAACCTCGTCATGGTGGCCCGGCTGATCGACGAGGAGCCCGAGCAGGCGTACGCGTACTCGCGCATCGCCCTGCGGCTGGCCTCCCGCGTCGCCGCCGTTCGCGAGGCCGCCGGCTTCGCCGCGTACGCGACCCAGAAGTACAGCGAGGCGCTCGCGGAGTTCCGGGCCGCCCGCCGCATGACCGGTTCCGTCGAGCTGTGGCCCGTCATGGCCGACTGCGAGCGCGGCCTCGGCCGTCCGGAGCGGGCGCTGGCCATGGCCGGTGAGCCCGAGGTGCAGAAGCTGGACAAGGCCGGCCAGGTCGAGATGCGCCTGGTGGCGGCCGGTGCCCGGCGGGACATGGGGCAGCTGGACGCGGCCATCGTGACCCTGCAGAGCCCGGAGCTGGCCTCCAACTCCGTCCAGCCGTGGACCGCGCGCCTGCGGTACGCGTACGCCGACGCCCTGCTGGCCGCCGGTCGCGAGGACGAGGCCCGCGAGTGGTTCGCCAAGACCGTCGAGGCCGACAAGGACGGGGCCACGGACGCCTCGGACCGCCTGGCCGAGATGGACGGTGTCGAGTTCGTGGACGCGATGCAGGCCGAGGACGACGACCAGGACCGCGAGGGCCGGGCCGGCGACGAGGTCCGTGACGACCGCGCCGACGACCTGGACGAGGACGACGACGAGTACGCCGACGACTACGTCGACGAGGACGACGACCAGGACCCGGCCGAGGTGGCGCGGGCCGAGGCCGCTGCCGACGTCACGGAGTACTACGACGAGGACGACGACGAGTACGAGCTGCTCGACCGCTCCGAGGCCGACGCCGACGCCGAGGCCGAGCGCAACGGCGACAAGGCCTGAGTGCTCGTGAAGTGAGCCGTGAGGCCGGCACGTAGAGGTAGAGCCGGTCGCGCGACAGGAGAAGGGCGGCACCCCCACCGGGGTGCCGCCCTTCTCGCGTTCGTGCTGCCGTCCTCCGCGCGGGCCCGGCTCAGGCCAGGCTGCGCAGCACCAGCCCCGTCGCCGGCTTCGGGCCGAACGACGTGGACTTGCGGGGCATGGTGACGCCCTGCCGGGCAAGGTCCCGTACGACGTCCTCGCGGACCGGGTGCAGCAGGACGGCCGTGCCGCCGTTGCGCTCGGCCATGTCGACGGTGGCCTCGGCGTCGTGGATGTACGCGATGTCCTCGGGGCTGTCGTCCGGCACCTGCCAGACGTCGGCGAGCAGGGTCGCGTGCAGCACCGTGGCGTCCAGCCGGCGCCAGGCCTCGGGCCGGTCGTGCCGGACCGTGCGGTCGATCAGCTCCGGGTCCGGATCGGTGACCAGGTGGAAGCGGCCGTCGCCGGTGAGGAGGAAGGCGTTGCCCTCCGCCGCGGCCGCCCCCAGGGCCTCCAGCGCGGCCGGCAGCGGGCCGTCCACCACGCGGGTGCGGAACCGGCCCTCCAGCGCGGCGAGCGCGTCGGCGACCGGGAGGCGGCGCAGCATCCGGTGGATGGCGCGGACCTGGAGCGGGTAGCGGGCGGTGTCCACCAGCAGGACGAGCCCGAAGTCCCAGGCGGTGGGGCTGCCGTGCTCCTCCTGCAGGCGCAGGTACGTCGCCCAGCGGTGGTGTCCGTCGGCGATGAGGGCCTGGTGGTGGCTGAGGTCGGCCATGACGGCGGCCAGGTCGGCGGCCTCGGTGACGGCCCACAGCCGGTGGTGGACACCGTCCTCGGTGGTCGTGGACAGCAGCGGCGGCCGCGCGGCGGTGGCTTCGACGATCGCGGCGGTGCCGTCGCGGTCGCCGCGGTAGGTCAGCAGCAGCGGTTCGAGGTTGGCCGCGGTGGCCCGCATCAGGCCGGCCCGGTCGGTGACGACGTGGGGCATGACGTCCTCGTGCGGCAGCACGATGCCGGCGTCCGCGGTGGACAGGGCCAGCGCCCCGATGACGCCGCGCTGGAGCAGGTCGCCCTTGCGCTGCTCGTAGACGTACAGGGCGGGCTCGGGGTCGGTGCGCAGGACGCCCTCGGCGAGCCAGTCGCGCAGGGTGCGGGCGGCCTGTGCGTTGCGGGCGTCGGGGGTGTCGGCCTGGGGGAGGATCAGCCGCACGATGTTGTGCGGATCGGCCGATTCCAGGTGGTTGAGGCCGTCGGGGCGGACCACCACGTCGTACGGCGGAGAGGTGACGGCGGCCAGGCTGCCGACGCGCTCGGGGGCGTAGCGCAACCCGTGGAAGGGGATCAGGCGCAATCCGTTGTCCGGCGTACCAGGTGTGGTCATTGGTGCATGGTAAGGCGCGTCTCGCCATGCGGGATGATCGGGGAGGACAAGATCTGTCAAGATCATCGAAGGAGCGGACAGGATGAGTCGGCAGCGCAGGACCATGCCCGCCGGGAGCGAACAGAGTCTGCACCGGGCGTACGACACCGCCCTGCTGGATCTCGACGGGGTGGTGTACGCGGGCGGGCAGGCGATCGCCCACGCCGTGGAGGCGCTCGGCACGGCCCGGGCGGACGGCATGCACCTGGCGTACGTCACCAACAACGCGCTCCGCACTCCCGAGGCGGTGGCCGAGCACCTGACCGAGCTCGGCATCCCGACGGCCGCCGCCGAGGTCATCACGTCGGCGCAGGCGGTGGCCCGGCTGATCGCCGAGCAGCTGCCGGCCGGTTCGAAGGTGCTGGTGATCGGCGGCGAGGGGCTGCGGGTGGCGCTGCGCGAGCGCGATCTGGTGCCCGTCGACTCGGCGGACGAGGCGGGGCTCGCGGCGGTGGTCCAGGGGTACGGCGGGCCGGAGCTGCCGTGGAGCCGCTTCGCGGAGGCCAGCTACGCCATCGCGCGCGGGCTGCCCTGGTTCGTGTCCAACACCGATCTGACGATCCCCAGCGCGCGCGGCATCGCGCCCGGCAACGGGGCCGCCGTGGAGGTCGTACGGATCGCCACGGGCGCGCGGCCGCAGGTGGCGGGCAAGCCGCTGCCCCCGATGCACCGCGAGACGATCCTGCGGACCGGCGCGCGGCGGCCGCTGGTGGTGGGGGACCGGCTGGACACGGACATCGAGGGCGCGTTCAACGGCGAGGTGGACTCGCTGCTCGTGCTGACCGGCGTCACGGACGCGGCGACGCTGTTGCGGGCCGAGCCGGCGCACCGGCCGACGTACGTGGACCGGGACCTGCGGGGGCTGCTGACCGGGCAGCCGGCGGTGGAGCCGGTCGCCGGGGGCGGCTTCCGGTGCGGGGGCTGGACGGCCACCGCCTCCGCCTCCGCGCAGGAGCTGGAGCTGACCGGGGAGGACGGCGGGGACCCGCTGGACGGGCTGCGGGCGCTGTGCGGGGCGGCGTGGAGTGCCGCGGGCGACGGCTCGTGCACGTCGGACGCCGGCAAGGCGCTGGCCCGGCTGGGGCTGTAGCGCGGGGCTGTGGCGCGGGGCTGTAGCGCGGGGCGCGGCGGGCCCCGGTGGGACGCCCGGGGCCGGGGTCGACAGCGCGCGGCCGGGCGAGGCCTGCCTGGGCCGGAGGCCTGCCCGGTCCGGAGGGCGGCCTGGATCAAGGTCGGGCGGAAGGTAGGTTAGCCTAACCTGCGTGTTGGTCGTGAGTCCTTCCGAACAGAGCGCGGCGCCCGTCGCCGCCCCCCGCTCGCGGGCCGTGGTGCGTACCGCGGGCCTGCTCGCCGCACTCGGCGTGCTGACGCTGATCGCGCTGGCGAGCATCGCCGTCGGTGCCAAGCAGATGCCGCTCGACCAGGTCCTGCACGGCCTGTTCCACTACTCCGGGACCCCCTCGGACGTGGTGGTGCGCGACCTGCGCGTCCCGCGGACCCTCCTCGGCCTGCTGGTCGGCCTCGCGCTCGGGCTGTCCGGTGCGGTCATGCAGGCGCTCACCCGCAACCCGCTGGCCGAGCCCGGCATCCTCGGCGTCAACGCCGGCGCCGCGGCCGCCGTCGTCTCGGCGATCAGCTTCCTCGGGGCGAGCTCGCTGACCGAGTTCGTCTGGTACGCGTTCGCCGGCGCGGGCCTCGTGTCCGTCCTCGTCTACGTCCTCGGCGGCAGCCGCGCCGCGACGCCCGTGCGGCTCGCGCTCGCCGGTACGGCGGCCAGCTTCGCGCTGGTCAGCTATGTCAACGCGGTCCAGCTCATGGACAGCAGGGCACTGGACAAGCTGCGGTTCTGGACGGTCGGCTCGCTGGCCTCCTCGACCATGGAAACCGTCGTCCAGGTGGCGCCGTTCATCGCCGTCGGCGCGGTGCTCGCACTGGCCCTCGGGCGGCCGCTCAACGCGATGGCGCTGGGCGACGACGCCGCGCGGGCCCTGGGGGCGCACCTGACGCGCATCCGGATCACGGCCATGGCGGCCGTCACCCTGCTGTGCGGCGCGGCGACCGCCGCCTGCGGGCCCATCGTCTTCGTCGGCCTGATGATCCCGCACCTGGTCCGTCTGATCACCGGCCCCGACATGCGCTGGGTGCTCGCGTACTCGGCGGTGCTCTCGCCGGTGCTGCTGCTGGGCGCGGACGTCGTCGGCCGGGTCGTCACCCGGCCCGCGGAGCTCCAGGCCGGGATCGTCACGGCGCTGATCGGCGGGCCCGTCTTCATCTTTCTGGTTCGGCGCAAGAGGATGGCCCAGCTGTGACCGTGACAACCGGACCTGGACCCGGACCTGGGCCCCGGACGCGGCGGGCCGCGGGTCGGCCCGCGGGACGACGCGTGCCCCGCGTGCTGCGCGGCCCCGGCGGAACGTCCCTGCGGGTGGAGCCGCGGGCCCTGGCCGCCGCGCTGCTGCTGGCCGCCGTCGCCGCGGTGGCGGCCGTCGTCCTCATCGGCACCGGCGACTTCCGGATCGAGCCGTGGGAGGTCGTGCAGACCCTGCTGGGCAACGGCACCCCGGCCACCGACTTCATCGTGCGCGACCTGCGGCTGCCGCGCGTGCTCGTCGCGCTGCTGGTCGGGGCCGCCCTCGGCATGGCCGGCGCCGTCTTCCAGTCGGTCTCCCGCAACCCGCTCGGCTCGCCGGACCTGCTGGGCTTCGGCTACGGGTCCTCGGTCGGCGCGCTCGCCGTGATCATCCTCTTCAAGGGCAGCGCCACCGAGGTCGCCGCGGGCGCGGTGGCCGGCGGGGTGCTGGTCGGACTCGCCGTGTACCTGCTGGCGTACAAGAAGGGGATCCACGGCTACCGGCTGGTCCTCGTCGGCATCGGCGTCTCCGCGATCCTGGTGGCCTGCATCCAGTACCTGCTCACCAAGGCGCAGATGGTCGAGGCCACCCGCGCGATGATCTGGCTCACCGGCTCGCTGGCGGGCCGCGACTGGGCGCAGGTCACCCCGCTGCTGGTCACCTGCGGGGTGCTCTTCCCGCTGGTCCTCGGCCAGGGCCGGGCGCTGCGGATGATGGAGATGGGCGACGACGCCGCGTACGCCCTCGGGGTCCGGGTGGAGCGCACCCGCTTCCTGCTGATGCTCGCCGCGATCCTGCTGACCACGGCGGCCGCCGCCGCGGCCGGCCCCATCACCTTCGTCGCCCTGGCCGCCCCGCAGCTCGCCCGGCGGCTGACCCGGTCGCCCGGGCCCAACCTCTTCTCCGCCGCCCTGATGGGCGCCGTCCTGCTGCTGGTCTCCGACTGGGCCTCGCAGCGGGCCTTCGGTTCGGACCAGCTGCCCGTGGGCGTGGTGACCGGACTGGTCGGCGGTGTCTATCTGCTGTGGCTGCTCGTCACCGAGCGCAAGGCGGGACACGTATGAACGCAAGGAGTACGGACGTGCAGCGGCTGACCGCGCAGAGCGTGACCCTCGGCTACGACCAGCGGGTCATCGCGGAGGACCTGTCGGTGGAGATCCCCGACAACTCCTTCACGGTGATCGTCGGCCCCAACGCCTGCGGCAAGTCCACGCTGCTGCGCGCCCTGTCGCGGATGCTGAAGCCGACGGCCGGGCGGGTGCTGCTGGACGGGCAGGCGATCGGCTCGCTGCCGGCCAAGCAGGTCGCCCGGACGCTGGGCCTGCTGCCGCAGTCCTCGACCGCCCCGGACGGGATCACGGTGTCCGACCTGGTCGCGCGGGGCCGCTACCCGCACCAGGGGCTGCTGCGGCAGTGGTCCCCGCAGGACGAGCGGATCGTCGCCGAGTCGATGGCGTCGACGGGTGTCGCCGAGCTCGCCGACCGGGCGGTGGACGAGCTGTCGGGCGGCCAGCGCCAGCGCGTGTGGATCGCGATGGCCCTCGCCCAGCAGACGCCGCTGCTGCTGCTCGACGAGCCGACGACGTACCTGGACATCCAGCACCAGCTCGACGTCCTGGACCTGTGCGCCGAGCTGCACGAGAACCAGGGCCGCACCCTGGTCGCCGTCCTGCACGACCTCAACCAGGCCGCCCGCTACGCCACGCACCTGATCGCGATGCGCGACGGCGAGGTCGTGGCCGAGGGGCCGCCGGCCGAGGTGGTCACGGCCGGTCTGGTGGAACGGGTCTTCGGCGTGGCCTGCCGCGTCGTCGACGACCCGGAGACCGGCACCCCGCTGGTCGTCCCGGCGTCCCGGCAGGCCCGCGTGAAGGCCCCTGCGGCCCTCTGAACCGTCCGGCGCCGGGCCGCAGCCGCAAGTGGGCATGTCCCCCCGCAGGCGTCAGAGCAGGGAGCGCAGCCGGAGCAGGTCGCGGAAGCCGGCCTCCAGGCGGACCCGGCCCGCGGCCCAGGCCTTGGCGAAGTTCAGTTCGCCGCCGACCATCGCGACCAGGTCGTCGCCCGTCATCGCCAGCCGGATCTGCGCCTTGGTGGCCGGCGGGCCGGCGGCCACGCCGTCCACCCGGATCCGGCCGCCGGCCAGGCGTCCGGTGAAGGTCTGGTCGAGGTCAGTGATGTGACAGCTCAGGGAACGGTCGAGAGCGGTCGCACTGCGTACGTCGCCGTCGGCCCGGGCCAGGTTGTCGGAAAGCTTGTCGAGTGCGGCGCGGCACTCCTCGGTCGTCGCCATCGTGATCACGACCGTACCGCAGTCCTTCGGGGTAGCGTCTGGGCATGACCCACGATGTGAACCCGGCACCGGAGGCGCCCGGCCCCGCGGACGCCCTGGACGAGGCGCCCGGCGACCCGGCGGCCGCCGCCGCGCTCGCCGCGACTGCCGCGTCCGACGTGCCCGATGTGCCGGACGGGCC
>NZ_WTFF01000301.1 GCF_019400985.1 Streptomyces bambusae | reverse complement strand
GGGCCGCCTCCCGGGCCCGCCGGCCGCGCGGCCCGCCGCCCCGCCACTCCTGCGCGACCAGCAGGTGGTCGGCCACCGTGAGCTGGCCGAACAGCTGCTGCCGCTGGAAGGTGCGGCGCATCCCGTGCCGGGCCCGCCAGACGGGGGAGCGGCGGGTGACGTCCTGCCCGTCCAGCAGCACCCGGCCCCGGTCGGGCCGGCGGATGCCCGACAGGACGTCGAACAAGGTGGTCTTGCCCGCCCCGTTCGGCCCGATCAGCCCGCACACCTCACCGGCCCGCAGCTCCAGCGAGACCTCGGTCAGGGCCCGCACGCCGCCGAAGCGGACCGAGATCCCGGCCGCTTCGAGCACGGGGCGGACCGCCGGCGTTGTCGGCGTTGTCGTGGTCGTCGTGGTGTCCGTCATGGGTTCCCTCCTGTGGCGATGCCGAGATAGGCCTCGGTGAGCCGGTCCGGCTCCACCTCGGCGCGCGGACCGCACCAGGAGAGGCGGCCCTGGGAGAGGAAGGCGACGGTGTCGGCGAGGCCCAGGATCTCGGCGGCCTTCTCCTCCACCAGCAGCAGCGCGGTACCGGCCGCGCGGAGCTCCCCGAGCAGCGCGTACACCTCGTCGACGACCCGGGGCGCCAGGCCCAGCGAGGGCTCGTCCGCGATCAGCACGCCCGGGGGACGCTGGAGCAACGGGGCGAGCGCGAGCATCTGCTGCTCCCCGCCGGAGAGCGAGCCGGCCGCCACGGTCCGGCGTTCCGCGAGGCGGGGGAACCGGTCGTACACGGCGGCGCGGGCCTGCGCGTCGGTCAGGAAGAGGGCCAGGTTCTCCTCGATGCTGAGTGCGGGGAAGATCCCGCGGCCCTCGGGGGCGAGCAGCACCCCGGCCCGGGAGCGCCCGACCGCCCCGTCGCGGGTGGCGTCGCGCCCGCCGATGCGTACGGTGCCGGCCTGCGCCGGCAGCAGCCCGGCCGCGACGCGGCAGGCGGTGGTCTTGCCGGCACCGTTGGGCCCGAGCAGCGCGAGGACCTCCCCCGGCCGGACGGCGAGGTCCACCCCGTGCAGCACGACGCCGCCGTCGTACCCGGCACGTATCCCGCACAGCTCCAGGGCGGTCGGGCCGCCGTCCCGCTGCGCGGAGCCGTTCCCCACCCCGCCCCTTCCCGAATCCGGTGTCTCCGCCCCCGGCCCCCCTCGGGGCTGCGCCCCTGCCCCGGTCCGGGGCTGCGCCTCCGGCCCCCCTCGGGGCTGCGCCCCCGGCCCGCCTCGGGGCTCTGCCCCCAGCCCCGTTCCGGGCTCCGCCCCCGACCCCCCTCGGGGCTGCGCCCCTGTCCCGGTCCGGGGCTGCGCGCCCGGCTCCCCTTGGGGCTGTGCCCCTGTCCCGGTTCGGGGCTGTGCCCCCGGCCCCCTTCGGGGCTGCGCCTCCGGCCCGGTTCGGGGCTGTGCCCCTGTCCCGGTTCGGGGCTGTGCCCCCGGCCCCCCTCGGGGCTGCGCCTCCGGCCCGGTTCGGGGCTGCGCCCCTGTCCCGGTTCGGGGCTCCGCCCCCGGCCCCCCTCCGGGCTGCGCCCCCAGCCCCGTTCCGGGCTGCGCCCTCGGCCCCGTTCCGGGCTCCGCCCCCGGACCCGTTCGGGCCGGCGGGGTCCGGGGCGTGGTCACGGGTTCGGGGAGGGGCGGGGTGGGGGAAGGTCCCGCAGGGGCGGTCGCCGCCGCGCGCCGGGCCCTGCGTACCGGGATCGCCGCGCAGTAGCCGTCCGGGTCGTTGGCCAAGGCCAGGCCGGCCAGGCCGAAGAGGACCACCGGGAGGTGCGCGGACTCCGTCACGTAGTCCGACATCAGCTGCGGCAGCACCGCGAACACCAGCCCCGCCACCACCGCGTACTGCGGCCTGCGCACGCCCGCCGCGACCACCACCGCCAGCCACACCAGCCCGGTCATCGCCGTGAAGTCGGTCGCCGTGATCCGGGTGTTGAACGAGGCGTACAGCACGCCGCCGAAGCCCGCCAGCCCCGCCGACAGCGTGAACAGCAGCAGCTTCGTGCGCAGCACCGACACCCCCGAGGCCATCGCCGCCGCCGGGGCCGAGCGGACCGCCAGCACGGCCCGGCCCGCGGGGGAGTTCCGCAGCGCCGCCAGGCCGGCCGCGACCAGCGAGACCACGACGACGAGCGCCAGCCCGAAGGCCCGGTCGTCGGAGAGGTCCACCGGGCCGATCACCGGCCGGGGGACCGCCCACCCCGAGTCCCCGTTGCGCAGCCACCGCAGCTGGAACAGCACCTGGTCGGCGAGGAAGGCCAGGGCCAGGGTGGCCAGCGCCAGCGCCCTGCCCCCCAGCCGCAGGGCCGGCAGGGCCACCAGCGCGCCGAGCACCGCCGCGGCCGCCGCCCCCGCCACCAGGGCCGCCGCGAACGGCCAGCCCCGGCTCATGAGCAGCCCGGCGACCAGGGCCGCGCCCGTCACGAAGGTGGCCTGCGCCAGGGAGACCATCGCGCCGAGCCCCGTCACCACCGTGAAGGACATGAACACCAGCCCGACGGCCAGCCCCTGGGCGAGCAGTCCGCTCCAGAACGGGGTCGTCACGGTGTGGAAGGCGATGCCGAGCAGGACCGCCGCCGCTGCCCACACCCCCCACCGCCGGGCCCAGGACGCCCCGGCCAGGTGGTCCGGCGGGGCCGTGTCCGAGGCCGCGGTCCCGGCGGTCCGCTGCCGCCGGGTCAGCACCAGCAGCCCGGCGAACAGGATGAGGAACGGTACGGCGGTGCGGAAGCCTGTGATGTCCTCGGCGAAGGAGGCGTACCCGGCGACCAGGTTCTGCAGCACACCCAGCCCCAGCCCGCCCGCGAAGGCCAGCGGGACCGAGGCGAACCGGCCGATCACCGCCGCCGTCGCCGAGACGAACAGGAAGAGGGTGAAGTCGTGCGCGGACAGCCCGAGCAGCGGGGTGGCCAGGACGCCGGCCAGCCCGGCCAGCGCGGACGCGATCATCCAGGCCACCGAGGACAGCCGGTCGGCGCTGATCCCGCGCAGCTCGGTCAGCGACCGGTTGTCCACCGAGGCCCGCAGCCGCAGCCCGAGCCGGGTGTGCCGGAGCAGCACCCACAGGGCGGCCGCGACCACGGCCGTCACCACCCAGGTGATCAGCTGGTCGGAGTCGATGCCGACCCCGTCCGCGAGCTGCCAGGCCTTCGCCGGGCTGGGCCCCACGCCGGGCAGCCCGAACTGGTTCTCGGCCGGCTCGACCGGTGCCCTGGCAGCGGCCAGCAGTTCCACCGCCCACAGCCCGAGCGCCGGGAGGGCCACCAGCAGCCCGATGGTGGCGACGATCTGCGCCGTCTCCCCGACCCGGGCCAGCTTGCGGAACATCAGCCGGTCCAGGCCCCAGCCGAGGCCGGGGGCGAGGACCGCCACCACCAGCAGGGCCGCCGGCACGGCCGGCCAGCCCAGCCCCGAGTGCAGTTCGTAGAAGGTGAGCGCGCAGAGGTAGGCGGTGGCCCCGTGCGCGAAGTTGAACAGCCCGGACGCCGAGTACGACAGCACCAGCCCGGTGGCGAGCAGCGCGTACAGGGCGCCGGAGACCAGACCGCTCAAGCAGAAGACCAGCAGATCCCCCATGCCGCGGACCTACTGGAAGGGGATGGGCGGGTGGCACATGAACGGTACGGACACCTCGTACCTGCCGTTCCTGAGCTGGACCAGCGCCCCGCAGCCGAAGCTGTCCTTCTGCCCCTTGGGCTCGGACCGGTCGCCGACCAGGGTGCCGGTGTCGGAGAAGCTCTGCGCGGCCGCCTGGAAGGACTCCACGGTCAGGTCCTTGCCGGCCTTCTGCGCGATGGAGACGAACAGGTCCGCGCTCATGTAGCCGGTCAGCATGTGCATGTTCAGGGGCACGTCCCGGCCGCCGTTCGCCGCCTTGATGTCGGCCTTGAACCGCTCCATCGCCGGGCTCGTGGACTCGAAGGGCTCGAACTGCAGCAGGACGTGCACGCCGTCCAGCGCCTGCCGGGTGGCGTCCTTGGCGAGCAGCCCGGGGTCGTAGTCGGTCGGGTCGGACAGCAGGCCCTGGTACCCGGCGCGCTTGAGGGCGGTGAACAGGCCGATGTTGTTGGGGGTCTGCATCACCGAGACGACCGCGTCCGGGGCCCTGCCGCCGTTACTGGCGAGGATGTCCTTGACGTACGCCGACCAGTCGCTGGGCACGGCGGTGGCGGGCACGCTCGCCTTGGCGTACGCCACGTCGAACCCGGCCGCGGCGAACCCGGTCCGGAAGGTGCGGATGCCGAACTTGCCGGCGTCGCTGTCGTTGGCGATGACCGCCACGGACTTGCCGCGGGCCCCGCCCAGCACGGTGGCGATGCCTTCCGGCCAGGTCTGGTTCAGGGTGCCGCCGGGGCTGGGGACGAGGCAGCCGTTGAACCCGTAGATGTACTTGGGCCCACAGAAGGAGGGCAGGGTGCCCCAGCCGAAGGTCGGCACCTTCTCCTGCTCCAGGAAGTCCGCGCCGGAGAAGGTGACCGAGCTCATCGGGGCCACCGCGAAGACCTTGTCCTGCTGGACCAGCTTGCGGGCGGCGGCCATGTTCTTGCCGGGGTCCTGGCCGTCGTCCTCCGCGCCGAGGTACTCGATCTTCCGCCCGTGGACGCCGCCCTCGGCGTTCGCCCTGAGGTAGCGGGCCCTGGCGCCCAGGTCGGTGTCCTTCTTGCTGTAGCCGCCGGCGCTGGTCATCGACACGATCCCGCCGACCTTGACCGTGGTCGGGGTGACGCCGCGGACGCCTCCCGCGCCGCCGCCCGGCGCGCCCGAGCCGCCGCCGGAGGAGCTGCCGGAGGCGGAGTTGCACGCGGAGACGAGCGCGAGGGCCGCGGCGGCAGCGGCCAGAATGCGGATCGGGCGCAGCATGTGGGAACCCCTCCGGTCGGGAATTCCCGCATTCTGTGCACGATCTGACGCATCGTCAATATTGCTGACAGGCTGAAGCCAGGTTGAAATGACGATCCGTCAGATGTGCTGACCGTGGCTGCGTCACTGCTGGTAGAGGGCCGCCACCTCGCTCGCGTACGTCTTCTCGATCGCCCGCCGCTTCAGCTTCAGGGACGGCGTAAGCAGCCCCCGCTCCTCCGTGAACTGCTCCGGCAGCACCCGGAACGTCCGGATCGCCTCGGCCTGCGAGACCAGGGTGTTGGCGGCCACCACCGCCCGCCGGACCTCCGCCGTCAGGTCCGGATCCCGCACCAGCTGCGCCGGGGACATCTGCGGGCGGCCCCGCATCTTCAGCCAGTGCGCTATCCCCTCCAGGTCCAGCGTGACCAGCGCCGCCACGTACGGGCGGTCGTTGCCGACCAGGATGCACTGGGACACCAGCGGATGGGAGCGCACCCGCTCCTCCAGGGCCGCCGGCGCGACGCTCTTGCCGTTGGAGGTCACCAGGATCTCCTTCTTCCGCCCGGTGATCGTCAGGTAGCCGTCCTCGTCCAGCCGCCCCAGGTCCCCGGTGGCCAGCCAGCCGTCCCGCAGCACCGCCCCGCTCGCCCCCGGGTCGTTCAGGTAGCCCGCGAAGACGTGCGCCCCGCGCAGCCACACCTCCCCGTCCTCGGCGATGTGGACCGTACTGCCCGGGATCGGCGGACCCACCGTGCCGTACTTGGTGGCCCCCGGCGGATTCGCCGTCGCCGCCGCGCACGTCTCCGTCAGCCCGTACCCCTCGAAGACCGTGATCCCCGCGCCGTCGAAGAACAGCCCCAGCCGCCGCGCCATCGCCGACCCGCCCGACATGGCGTGCCGCACCCGCCCGCCCATCGCCTCCCGCACCTTGGCGTACACCAGCTTCTCGAAGACCTGGTGCTCCATCCGCAGCGCCGCCGACGGCCCCGGCCCCGTACCGAAGGACCGCTCCTCGCGCGCCTCCGCGTACCGCACCGCCGTCTCCACCGCCCGGTCGAAGACACCCGTCCGCCGCTCCGCCTCCGCCTTCCGGCGCGCTGTGGCGAACACCTTCTCGAAGACGTGCGGCACCCCCAGCACGAACGTCGGCCGGAACGCCGCCAGATCGGGCAGCAGCTCCGCGGCCGCCAGCACCGGCTGGTGCCCGAGCTTGACCCGCGCCCGGACCGCCGCCACCTGCACCATCCGCCCGAAGACGTGCGCGAGCGGCAGGAAGAGCAGCGTCGACGGCTCCTCGTCCGCACCGGCCCGGAACACCGACTCCCAGCGCGCCACCATCGTGTCGGTCTCGTACATGAAATTGCCGTGCGTCAGGACACAGCCCTTCGGCCGGCCGGTGGTCCCCGACGTGTAGATGACCGTCGCCACCGCGTCCGGCGTCACCGCCCCGCGGTGACGGTGCACCACGTCCTCCGCGACCGACCGCCCGTCGGCGACCAGCTGCTCCACCGCCCCGGCGTCCAGCTGCCACAGCCGCGCCAGCTGCGGCAGCCGGCCGATGACCGAGCCCACCGTCATCGCCTGGTCCTCGTTCTCCACCACGCACGCCGTGCAGCCGGAGTCGTAGAGGATCCAGTACACCTGGTCGGCGGAGGACGTCGGGTACACCGGCACCGGCTGGGCGCCGATCGCCCAGAGCGCGAAGTCGAACAGCGTCCACTCGTAGCGGGTCCGGGACATGAGCCCCACCCGGTCGCCGAACCGCACCCCCTGGGCCAGCAGCCCCTTCGCGAGCGCGAGCACCTGCTCGCACAGCTGCCCGGACGTCACGTCCTGCCAGGCCCCGGCGGTCTTCCGGCCCAGCACCACCCGCCCCGGGTCCTCCCGGGCGTACCGGAACACGACGTCGGCCAGCCCCCCGACGGGCGCGGCCGTGACCACCGGTGGAACGCTGTACTCGCGCAAGGCCCCCGCTCCTCTCGACCTTCCGGCCCATGCCCGCTCGGCCTTCCGGTTACTCGCCCCGCCGAGGGGACGCGACGGTACCGCCGCCCCCGCCCCGACCAGGGCCGTTCGGAAAAACCTCCACGAGATCCACTCACCGGGCGGCGCGGATCCGTACGCCCGTCCGGCCCTGGGCACGGCCCCGCCGACGGCGCGGCGGCCCCGCGGGGTGGTCGGCTGTACGGCGGTCCTCCCCGCCTTACGAAAGGTGACCACCGGTGAACCGAGTCCGGATGCTCGCTGCGGCCGCCGCCGTACCGACCCTGCTCTCCGCCGTACTCGGCGGTGCCCCTGCCGCCGCCTCCGCTCCCGCCCACGCCCCTGTGCCCGCGCCGGCTTCCGCCCCCGTCGCCGAGCCGCTGGTCCCGCACTGCGTGACGCCCGACGGCATCGACCTCAACGAGCTGTACGGGGTCAAGCACCGCATCATCGGCCCGCCCACCTGCCGCACCACCCGCGAGGGCGAGAAGTGGGTGCGCACGGTCGCGCCCTGGTTCACCGCCGCCGACGCCGCGTCCGCCGTCTACCCGGAGGGCTACCGGCCCTCCCGCCGCAACCCGATCGACGACTTCAACTCCAAGTTCGTCTCCGCCACGTACGTGCACGACCGGGGCACCCCGAACGAGCAGACCTTCACCTTCCCGCGGAAGAAGGTCCTGCGGACCGGCTTCGTCAGCCCCGAGGGACTCCCGTACTCCGTGGCGGTCTCGCCGCCGCTGGCGCCGCTGAGCGTCGGCACGCACACGAGCACGGTCTTCGTCACGCTCAGCAAGGAGCACTGCGACGGCCTCGGCACCGTCCGGGCGGAGAACTGCCTGCCGGCCGGCACCTTCCAGTGGACCGACGACAACGCCTTCGAGGTCGTCGCCCGCCCGGGCAGGCCGGGTGAGCCGGGTAAGCCGGGTAAGCCGGCCAAGCCCGCCAAGCCGGCTGCGGGGAAGCCTGCCAAGCCCGCGAAGCCCGCCAAGCCCACCCAGGGCAAGCCCGCCGAGCCGGCCGCGCAGGGCAGGTAGGAGTGCCACCCGCCCCGGCCGGCCGGGTCAGGCCGGCCGGCTGAGGCGGTCGCCGCCCGAGAGGATCGCGGCGGCCAGGGCCTCCGCCGCCGCGCCGCCCTGCTCCCCGCGCAGCAGCGCGAACTCCACCGGCCCCAGCTCCGGCAGCCCCGGCACCCGGACCAGCCCCGGCGGAATCAGCCCGCGGGTGTGGGCCATCACCCCCAGCCCGGCCCGGGCCGCCGCCACCAGCCCGCTCAGGCTGCCGCTCGTACACGCGATCCGCCAGGCCCGGCCCGCACGCTCCAGCACCTCCAGCGCCCGCGCCCGGGTGATCCCCGGCGGCGGGAAGACGATCAGCGGGACCGGCCGCTCCGGATCCACCCGCAGCCCCTCCGCCCCGATCCACACCATCCGGTCCCGCCACACCAGCCGGCCCCGCTCGTCGCCCGGGCCCCGCCGCTTGGCCAGCACCAGGTCCAGCCGGCCCTCGTCCAGCCGCTCGTGCAGGGTTCCGGACAGTTCGACCGAGAGCTCCAGGTCCACCTCGGGGTGCTCGTGCCGGAACCCCTCCAGGATCTCCGGCAGCCGGGTCAGTACGAAGTCCTCGGAGGCGCCGAAGCGCAGCCGGCCGCGCAGCCGGGTCCCGGCGAAGAACGCGGCCGCCCGCTCGTGCGCCTCCAGGATGGTCCGGGCGAAGCCCAGCAGGGCCTCGCCGTCCTCGGTCAGCTCCACGGTGTGGGTGTCCCGGAGGAACAGCGGCCGTCCCGTCGCCTCCTCCAGCCGCCGCACGTGCTGGGAGACGGTGGACTGCCGCACCCCGAGCCGCCCCGCGGCCTGGGTGAAGCTGAGCGTCTGGGCCACGGTGAGGAAGGTCCGCAACTGAACGGGGTCGTACACGGGACCAGCGTACGGCCGTCATCACGGATCGCAATGGCAGTCAGAGCCGTGTATGGGTTTCCCGATGACCCGCGCACCGGCGAGGATGAGGAAGCGAATCCACCACCCCACCCGGCTGCCACCCCGCCCGGCCGCCCGGCCACGGCCGCCTGGCCGCCCGGCCACGGCCGCCTGGCCGCCCGGCCACGGCCACCTGGCCGCCTGGCC
>NZ_WTFF01000300.1 GCF_019400985.1 Streptomyces bambusae | reverse complement strand
ACGAGCATGTACCGCCTCGGCTACGTCAGACATCTGCACGCGTAAGATCGTCGGCAGCGTCAGAGGTGTATAAGAGACACGGGTAGGGCACGCCGGAGACCGGGACCGGGTCGGGTGCCACGGGGGCGCCGGCCGCGGTGTGGACACGGGCGGCGAGGTCGGCCGCGACGGGCGCGCCGAGCCCGTGGTCGGCGAGCAGGGCGGCGAGGCCGTCGGCGTATCCCTGGCCGACGGCGCGTACCTTCCAGGCGTCCTGGCGGCGGTAGAGCTCCAGGGCGACGACGGCGGACTCGGCGCCCAGGCCGCTCACGGTGTACCCGGCCACCTCGACGCCGTCGGGGCCGGCCACGGCGACGTGGGGCGCGGCGACGGCGCCGAAGCTCGCCGGGCCGCCCGGGGGCAGGGCCAGCAGGACGCCGATCCGGTGCACGGCCCCGCCGACCGCTTCGAGGTCGACGGCGAACCGGTGCTGGTCCGCCGCCGCCCCGGGGGCCTCCAGGCCGGGCACGCCGCGCGCGCCGGGGTGGGCGAAGCCCTCCGGCCCGCGCAGCGCGCCCTGCTCGTCGCCGAGCGCGGCCAGGGCGAGCACGGCCGTACCCGCCGAGACCCTGATCTCCACCCGGTGGTGCGGCAGGGGGTGGTTCTGCCCCCGGACCAGCTCGGCCGTCATCGTCGTGCCCTCCCCCGTCGCGCTGTGCTGTGCCGTGCCGTGCCTGTTGTGCTGTTGTGCCTGTAGTGCTGCTGTGCCTGCTCCGCCGCGCCTACAGGTGCGGCAGGATCGCCGGCAGCAGGTCCTGGAAGGTGCGGCCGTTGGCCGCCGTGCCCAGGGCCGTCATCTGCCAGCCGCTGCCGGCGCGGTGCACCTTCGCCATGATCTGCGCGGTGTACTGGCCGCCGCCGTCGAGCGTGTAGCGCGCCAGCTCCTGGCCGTTGGTCTCGTCCACGAGGCGGCAGAAGGCGTTCTGCACCTCCTGGAAGGTCTGCCCGGTGAAGGAGTTCACCGTGAAGACGATCTGGTCGATGTGCACCGGCACCCGCTGGAGGTCGACCAGGATCGACTCGTCGTCGCCGCCCTGGCCGACACCGCCGACGAGGTTGTCACCGGTGTGGCGGACCGAGCCGTCGTCGCTCGACAGGTGCCGGAAGAACACCACGTCCACAGGCTGCTTGTCCGCGAACAGCACCGCGGACGCGTCGAGGTCGATCTCCCGGGTCCGCGAGCCGAACAGCCCGCGGCGCTTGGCGGCCTGCCAGCCGAGGCCCATCCGGACCGCGGTCAGGGTGCCCCCGTCCGCCTTCTGCAGACTGATGGCCTGACCCTTGGTCATGTTGACCGTCACGCGATGTCCCCTCTCCTTGTCGCCCGCGGGCACCGTGTACCCGCGGCCCCGCGGCAAACATTACTTACCGGCCACGGCTCAGGCGAGGCCCGCCTCCTTCATCTGGCGAAGCTCCTTCTTCAGTTCGGACACCTCGTCCCGGATCCGGGCCGCGACCTCGAACTGGAGGTCGGCCGCCGCTGCCCGCATGCGCTCCGTCATCTCCTCGATCAGCCCGGCCAGTTCCGCCGCGGGACGGTCGCTGACGATCGCGCCGGCGGCCGCCGCGGCCTTGGCGCCCTTCGCGGCCTTGGCCGCCTTCCCCGCCGTGGGCTGGTGTGCGCCGAGCGAGGGCACCGGGGTCTTCGCGCCCTTGCCGTCCTTGCCCTGCCGGTAGCCCGTGCCGAGCAGTTGCTCGGTGTCGACCTCCTCGCGGGCGATGGTGGCCACGATGTCGTTGATCTTCTTGCGCAGCGGCTGCGGGTCGATGCCGTTCGCCGTGTTGTACGCGATCTGCTTCTCCCGGCGCCGGTTGGTCTCCTCGATGGCCTTCTCCATCGCCGGGGTCATCTTGTCCGCGTACATGTGGACCTGGCCGGAGACGTTGCGCGCGGCGCGGCCGATGGTCTGGATCAGCGACGTCCCCGAGCGCAGGAAGCCCTCCTTGTCGGCGTCGAGGATGGCCACGAGCGACACCTCGGGCAGGTCGAGGCCCTCGCGGAGCAGGTTGATGCCGACCAGGACGTCGTACTCGCCGGCGCGCAGCTCGCGCAGCAGCTCGACCCGGCGCAGGGTGTCCACGTCGCTGTGCAGGTAGCGCACGGCGATGCCCAGCTCCAGGAAGTAGTCCGTGAGGTCCTCGGCCATCTTCTTGGTGAGGGTGGTGACCAGGACCCGCTCGTCCTTCTCGACGCGCAGCCGGATCTCGTGCACCAGGTCGTCGATCTGCCCCTCGGTGGGCTTGACGACCACCTCGGGGTCGACGAGCCCGGTGGGCCGGATGATCTGCTCCACGAACCCGTCGGAGCGGGACAGCTCGTACGCGCCGGGGGTGGCGGACAGGTAGACGGTCTGGCCGATCCGCTCCTGGAACTCCTCCCACTTCAGCGGCCGGTTGTCCAGCGCCGAGGGCAGCCGGAAGCCGTGGTCGACCAGGGTCCGCTTGCGGGAGGCGTCGCCCTCGTACATCGCGCCGATCTGCGGCACGGTGACGTGCGACTCGTCGATGACCAGGAGGAAGTCCTCCGGGAAGTAGTCGATGAGGGTGTGCGGCGGGGAGCCCGGCTCGCGGCCGTCCATGTGCAGCGAGTAGTTCTCGATCCCGGAGCAGGAGCCGATCTGCTGCATCATCTCCAGGTCGTACGTGGTACGCATACGCAGCCGCTGCGCCTCCAGCAGCTTGCCCTGCTTCTCCAGCTCGGCGAGCCGCTCGGCCAGCTCGGTCTCGATGCCGCGGATCGCGTTGTGCATGCGCTCCGGGCCGGCGATGTAGTGGCTGGCGGGGAAGATGTACAGCATCCGGTCGTCGCTGATCACCTCGCCGGTCAGCGGGTGCAGCGTCGAGAGGGCCTCGATCTCGTCGCCGAACATCTCGATGCGGACGGCCAGTTCCTCGTAGACCGGGAAGATCTCGATGGTGTCGCCGCGGACCCGGAAGGTGCCGCGGGTGAAGGCCATGTCGTTGCGCGTGTACTGGATGTCGACGAACCGGCGCAGCAGCTGGTCCCGGTCGATCTCGTCGCCGACCTTGAGGGTGACCATCCGGTCGACGTACTCCTGCGGGGTGCCGAGGCCGTAGATGCAGGAGACGGAGGCGACCACGATCACGTCGCGGCGGGTGAGCAGCGAGTTCGTGGCGGAGTGGCGCAGCCGCTCCACCTCCTCGTTGATGGAGGAATCCTTCTCGATGTACGTGTCCGACTGCGGCACGTACGCCTCGGGCTGGTAGTAGTCGTAGTACGAGACGAAGTACTCGACGGCGTTGTTGGGCAGGAGCTCGCGGAACTCGTTCGCCAGCTGGGCGGCGAGGGTCTTGTTCGGCGCCATGACCAGCGTGGGCCGCTGGAGCCGCTCGATCATCCAGGCGGTCGTCGCCGACTTGCCGGTACCCGTCGCACCCAGCAGTACGACGTCCTTCTCACCTGCACGGATGCGCTTCTCCAGGTCGTCGATGGCCGTGGGCTGGTCACCGCTGGGAGAATAGGGGCTGACGACCTCGAAAGGCGCCACCGTGCGTTCGATCTTCGATACGGGCCGCATGACTCCACCGTACGGCCCCCCACTGACAGCGACACCCGTGCCTCCGTGTGCCGGGGCCGTCAGGGCGGTGCCGGGCCGTCCCTCGTCCGTGGTCCGTTTGTCGTAGTTCGGTGGCGACGCGGTGATCGCCGACGCCATCATCGCGGTGAAGCCCGTCGTGTCCATTCGCCTCCATCGTCCGGATCCGCATCCGCCGGCGGCACCCGGCGCCGTACGCGCCGTGCGTACCGCTCCGCCTCCCCGTCCGCCCTCACCCCGTCGTCCGCCCTTACGCCGCCGTCCGTCCTCACGCCGCCGTCCGCCATTGGCCGTGACCCCCGTCCGGCCGGGCCGCCCGCTGACGCAGTTTCGACATGAGGGGAACGCACATGCCCGTCCGACCCGTCGCCACGGCCGCCGCGGCCTTCCTGGGGCTCGCCCTCGCCCTCGCCGGTACGACCGCTTCCGCCTCCGTCCCCGCGTCCCCCTCCCCGCCCGTCTCCGCCTCCGCCTACGCCTCCGCCTCCACACCCGTCCACGCCCCCGCCGCGGTCCCGTTCCCCGCCGCCGTCCCGGTCGCTCCCGGCGTCCCGGGTGACGTGCGGGACGCCGAGCCGGTGCGCCTGGTGGGGGCGCCCGTCGTGTACGCGCACCGGGGTGCGTCGGCGTACGCCCCGGAGAACACCCTGGCCGCCGTCGACGTCGCCGAGGAGATGGACGTGGCCTGGGTGGAGAACGACGTCCAGCGCACCAAGGACGGCGAACTGGTCGTCGTCCACGACGACACCCTCGCCCGCACCACGAACGTCGAGCAGCTCTTCCCGGACCGCAGGCCCTGGCGCGTCAGGGACTTCACCGCCGCCGAGATCGCCCGGCTGGACGCGGGCAGCTGGTTCGCCCCGGAGTTCACGGGCGCCCGGGTGCCGACGCTGCGCAGCTACCTCGACCGGGTCGAGCGCAACAGGCAGCGGCTGCTGCTGGAGATCAAGAAGCCGGAGCTGTACCCCGGGATCGAGGCGGAGACCCTGAGGGTGCTGGACGAGGCGGGCTGGCTGGACGAGCAGCACCTCTCGCGCCGTCTGGTGGTACAGAGCTTCAGCGCCGACTGCGTGCGGGCCGTGCACACCCTGCGACCGGACGTGGTCACCGCCTTCCTCGGTACGCCGCCGGTGGCGGAGCTGGCCCGGTACGCCGCGTTCACCGACCGCATCAACCCCTGGCACACCACCATCACGGCGGACTGGGTCGCCGCCGTGCACCGGATGGCCGGGCCGCACGGCAGGGTGCTGGAGGTGGACACCTGGATCGTGGACGACGCGGCCACCGCCCGGAAGGTGCAGGAGATGGGGGTCGACGGGATCATCAGCAACGCGCCCGACGTGGTGCGGGAGGCCGTGGGCGGCTTCTGAGGCCGGCTGTCGGTGGGCGGCCGTACGGTGGAGGCGTGGACAGCAGCAGCCGGCCCGCCGGGCCGCACCTCGAATGGACCGTCGTCGGCAGCGACATCGGACCGCTCCTCCTGGCCGCCACGGACGAGGGCCTGGTCCGGGTGGAGTTCCACGCCGCTCCGGACCGGCCGGACCTGATAGACCCTCTCGCCCGTCGGCTCGGCCTTGCCCCGTGGCGGCCGCCGGCGGGCCGCGAGGTCCGGCTGGCGGAGCCGATACGCCGGCTCGCCGCGTACTTCGAGGGCGGGCTGCGGCGCTTCGACCTGCCGCTGGACTGGCGGCTGGCGTCCGGGTTCAACCGCGAGGTCCTGCGCGAGCTCGACCGCTCGGTGCCGTACGGGGAGGTCGTGGGGTACGGCGAGCTGGCCGCCCGGGTCGGCCGGCCCGGCGCCGCCCAGGCGGTCGGCGCGGCCATGGGGGCCAATCCCCTGCCGATCGTCGTGCCCTGCCACCGGGTCGTGGAGAACGACGGGGGCATCGGCGGGTTCGGCGGGGGCGTCGAGACCAAGCGGGCCCTGCTCGCGCTGGAAGGAGTCCTGCCGCAGCCGCTGTTCTGAGCCGTGCCGCTCCCTGAGGGCCGTTCTGACCCCTGAGGACCGTTCTGACCAGGAGAATCTCCGTTCCGTTGCGGATGGTGGGGTGCGAGACTGCGGCGGTGACCACTGCCGCCGCGCCAGGCCTGCCCGTGCCGGGCCTCCCCGTGTCCAGGACCACCGTCCACCGTGCTCGCCGGGAAGGGGGGTGTACGGCGTGACCGTCACCCGACGCACCACCGCCGGGGCGCCGCCGGCCGTGTCGGCCGAGGACCTGCCCCGGCTGCAGCGGCGGACCTCCCGCGTGCTGATGACCAGCCAGATGGTGGGCGGCCTCGGCGTGCCCATCAGCATCGCGCTGGCCCCCGTGCTCGCCACCGAGGTCAGCGGCACGGACGAGCTGTCAGGCATGGCGTCCACCGCCGCGGTGGCCGGCACGGCACTGCTGGCCCTGCCCCTCGCCGCCCTGATGACGCGGCGCGGGCGGCGGCCCGGCCTGGTCCTGGCCTATCTGATCGGTGCGGCCGGCGCCTGCCTGGTGGTGCTGGCGGCCGTCGTCAAGAACTTCCCGCTGCTCATGCTGGGCATGGCCTGCTTCGGCGCCGCTTCCTGCGCCAACCTCCAGGCCCGCTTCGCGGCGGCCGACCTCGCGGCACCCGACCACCGGGCCCGGGCGATCTCCACGGTGGTGTGGGCGACCACGATCGGCGCGGTGCTGGGCCCCAACCTGTCGGCCCCGGCCAGCCGCAGCTTCGCCGGCACCTCCATACCCGGGACGGCGGGCCCGTTCCTGTGGGCCGCCGGCATCTTCCTGCTCACCGCCGGCCTGATCGCCGTGGCCCTGCGCCCCGACCCGCTGCTGACGGCCCGCGCGCTGGACCCGGCCGGGGAGGACGCGCACCAGGGCCGCTCGCTGCGGGCCGGCTTCCAGGCCGTCGCGGCCTCCCCGCGGGCCCGGCTGGCGCTGGTGACGATCGCGGTCTCGCACACCACCATGGTGTCGATCATGGTGATGACCCCGGTGGACCTCGGCCACCACGGGGCCGGGCTGGAACTGATCGGCCTGGTGATCAGCGGCCACATCGCCGGCATGTTCGCCTTCTCGCCGGTGATGGGCTGGCTGGCGGACCGGATCGGCCGGCTGTCGGTGATCGGTGTCGCGGCGGGTCTGCTCTCGGCGGCCGCGCTGCTGGCCGGCACGGCGGGCCCCCGGCACGGCCAGACCGCGGCCGGCCTGTTCCTGCTGGGCCTGGGCTGGTCGGCGGGCCTGGTGTCCGGTTCGGCGCTGCTGACCGACTCGGTGCCGCAGGCCGCCCGGGCGGCGGTCCAGGGCCTGTCGGACCTGACGAGCAACGCCTGCGCGGGGCTCGGCGGCGCGGCGGCCGGCCTGATCGTGGCCCAGGCGGGGTACGGCTGGCTGAACGCCATCGGCGCGATGCTGGTGCTGCCGATGGCGTCACTCGCGCTGTTCACGGCGCGCCGCCGTCCGGTCGCTGAGGACGCCGCCGAGGACGGGCGCGCGGCCGTCGGGGACTGATCGCGCGGCCGTCGGGGACTGATCGGGCGGGCGTCGGAGACGATCGGGCGGGCCGTCGACCGGGCGGGCCGCCGAGGAGGCGGGCCGTCAGGACGAGACGCGGGCCGTCAGGGACGACCTGGCCGGGGACGCACCGGCAGGGGCGGTACTCGGACAGGTGCGACGGGAGCGCGTTTGGGGGCGCACGCCGCGTGCCAGGGATGGGGACATGCCACAGCACACGTCACAGCACGCTGCGATTCCGGTCCTGTCCGAAGAGGTGCGCGAGGCGCTCGACGAGGGGCGGCCGGTGGTCGCCCTGGAGTCGACGATCCTCGCCCACGGCCTCCCGCGGCCCCGCAACCTCGCGGTGGGCGAGGAGCTGGAGGCGGTCGTCCGCTCGGAGGGCGCGGTACCGGCGACGATCGCGGTCCTCGACGGGGTGCCGTACGCCGGTCTCGACAAGGCCCAGCTGGAGCGGGTCGCGGGCGGTGAGGGGGTACGCAAGCTCGGCCACCGGGACCTCGCACCGGCACTGGCGGCGGGCGCCACCGGGGCGACGACGGTCTCCGCGACGGCGTTCCTCGCCGCGCGGGCCGGGCTGCGGGTCTTCGCCACGGGCGGGCTGGGCGGCGTACACCGGGAATGGGTGGAGTCGCAGGACGAGTCGGCGGACCTGGCGCTGCTGGCGCGCACCCGGATCACGGTGGTGTGCGCCGGGGTGAAGTCGATCCTGGACGTGCCGGCGACGCTGCAGCGGCTGGAGACCCTGGGGGTCGGGGTGCTCGGGTACGGGACGGACCGGTTCCCCGGGTTCTACCTGGCCAGTTCCGGACTGCCGGTGGACTGGACCGTGGAGCGGCCCGAGCAGGTGGCCGCGGTGATGGCCGCTCAGGACGCGCTGGCCGGGCCGGACTCGGCGCTGCTGGTGGCCAATCCGGTGGCCGAGGCGGAGCAGCTGGATCCGCGGCTGCACGACCGCGTGCTGGCGGAGGCCCTCGCCGAGTGCCGGGAGCGGGGCATCACGGGCCAGGCGGTGACGCCCTTCCTGCTGGACTTCCTGGTCCGGGCGACGGGCGGGGCCGCGCTGGAGGCCAACCTGGCGGCGGTGCGCGGGAACGTCCGGCTGGGCGCGCGGATCGCGGTGGCGTGGGCGGGGCGGTGAGCGGCGCGCTCCTGGTCGTCGGGGACGTGGTCACGGACGTGGTCGCGGTGCACACGGAGCCGCTCGCGCCGGCGACGGACACACCGGCCCGGATCCGCACCCTGCCGGGCGGGGCCGGGGCCAATGCCGCCTGCTGGGCGGCGCGCTGCGGTGCGGCGGAGGTCCGGCTGCTGGCCCGGGTGGGCGCGGATTCCGCGGTCTGGCACGAGCGGGCGCTGGCGGCCGCGGGGGTCCGCCCGCACCTGGTGGTCGACCCGGTGGAGCCGACGGGGACGGTGGTGGCGCTGGTCGGCAAGGACGCCGAGCGCACCTTCCTGACCGACGGCGGGGCCGCGCTGCGGCTGTCCCCCGCCGACTGGACCCCGGCGCTGCTGGACGGTGTGGCCCACCTGCACGTGTCCGGTTACCTCTTCCTCGCCGACGGCAGCCGGGACGCGGCGGAGCTGGCGCTGCGTTCGGCGCGGGAGCGGGGCGTGCCGGTGAGTGTGGACCCGGCGTCGGCCGGGTTCCTGTCCACCTTGGGAGTGAATCGTTTCCTCGCGTCTGTGGAGGGGGCCTCGGTCCTGCTGCCCAACGAGGAGGAGGCCCGGCTGCTGGCCGGGCGGGCCGACGTGGCCGCGGCGGCGGCCGGGCTGAGCCTGCGCTTCCCGCTGGTCGTGGTGACCCGCGGCGCGGCCGGCGCCCTGGTCGCCGAAGCGGGCGCGGTGACCGCCGAGGTGCCGGCGCAGGAGGTCCGGGCGGTGGACACGAC
>NZ_WTFF01000030.1 GCF_019400985.1 Streptomyces bambusae | reverse complement strand
GGCGCGCACATCTCAATCAGCAGCCAGGGCGCCCCGGAGAGCCGGGCGGCCACTCCTCGCGAGCCACGACTGGCAGAGAGCTATCAGCCACACCCGGCCCTCCCGGGCCGCTTAACAACTTACGGAGAGCAATGAACACCGACCTGACGTGGTTCAAGTCCAGCTACAGCGGTAGCGACGGCGGCAACTGCCTCGAAGTGGCCGTCGCCTGGCGGAAGTCGAGCTACAGCGGCAGCGAAGGCGGTAACTGCGTCGAGGTTGCCGCATGCCCCGGCACCGTCCACGTCCGGGACTCGAAGCTGCTGAGCGACAGCCCCGAGCTCCGCCTCACCCCCGCCGCCTGGTCGGCGCTTGCCGGATGGGTCGGGGCGTAGTCACCCGGACGGGTCGATTCGGGGGCCGCGTGACATGGGTAGGGGAGGGCCCGTCCTTCCCCGCCCACTCATCGGAGGCCCCCGTGCCCGACAAGAACGGCCCCTACAAGGCCGGTACCCCGTGCTGGATCGACCTGATGGTGCCGGACCAGCAGGCCGCGATCGACTTCTACGCCGACCTGTTCGGCTGGCAGGGCGAGGTCGGCCCGGCCGAGGCCGGCGGCTACGCCGTCTGCGAGCTCAAGGGCAAGCCCGTCGCCGGGATCATGGCCGCCATGAACCCGGACGGGTCCACGCCCGACCCGATGCCCCCGGCGGCCTGGACGACGTACCTCGCCACCGACGACGTGGACGAGACGCTCGCCGCGATCGACAAGGCCGGCGGCAACACGGTCATGGGCGCCATGGACGTCATGGACATCGGCCGGATGGCGGTCGTGGCCGACCCGCAGGGCGCGGTGTTCGGGCTGTGGGAGGCGAAGTCCTTCTACGGGGCCGGGATCGTCAACGAGCACGGTGCGCTGATCTGGAACGAGCTGAGCACCACCGACCCGCAGGCGGCCGGCTCCTTCTACTCCGCCGCGCTGCCGGTCACGGCCACTCCGTCGGAGATGGAGGGCGCCGAGGGTTACATGGAGTTCAAGGTCGACGGGCGGGCGGTCGGCGGCTTGATGAACCTGGAGAAGGCACCGCCCGGCAACCGCCCGCACTGGATGCCGTACTTCTGCGTGGACGACACCGACAGCGTGGTCGCGGCGGCGGAGCGGGCCGGGGCGAATGTGCTCGCGCCGCCGTTCGACATGGTGGCGGGGCGGATGGCGGTGCTGACCGACCCGCAGGGCGCGGTGTTCTCGGTGATCCACTCGGCGATGACGCCGGAGCAACCCGTCTGACGCCGGAGTACCCGGTCTGACGTCCGTCGGGTAGCTTCCGTCGAGTAGCCGGGCCTGGCGGGCAGCCAGTTCACCCCGCACCGCCGGTCCACCCACCCCGCCGCGTGTGCTCGCCCCGGGGCGTCGGCGTCCACCCGTTCACCACCGACGCCGACGCCGACGCCCCGGGTTCCGTGAGCGGTTGGACGTCAAGTGCGGACCGCCGAAACGTTCCGCCCGCCGGGCCCCTGTGCTCCATACGCGTGGCCCTGTCGGCGATCTTGGTGAATTCCCGTGACGTCGCGACCGGTGCGCCCCGGCGCGCCGGTCGCCCGGTGCCACAGTGCTCAGGCATGAGCAGAGCCCGGCACAGCCTGCACAGGCGTGCCCTCACCGTCATCGTCAGCAGTTTCCTCCTCGTCCTCCAGTCCCTCGTGCTCCTCGGGCCCGCCGCCCCCGCCGCGCACGCGGGCACCGACCAGAGACTGGCCACCGGCGGCTTCGAGCCGCACAACGCCACCGTCAATCCCCGCAGGCCGGCCCAGGTGGCCGTGATGCAGGGCTGCACCGTCCGGATCGACAACAACTGGGGCCGGGACAACTTCCCGATCACCCGGACCTCCACCCTCCCGTGCTCCGGTGACCCGGTCCTCGCCTTCGACTCGCAGGGGCGGCTGTTCGTCACGCACCTGTCGACGAGTTTCAACACCGGCGGCCGGTTCGGTGTGGGCGTCGGCCGGATCAACGACCTGACGACCCCGGGGAACCAGACGTACACCGCGGCCCAGGTGAGCGGGAACAGCGCCTTCAACCACGACAAGGCGTGGCTGGTGGCCGATGCCAATCCCACCAGCCCGTACCAGGACAACCTCTACGTGGTCTGGACGCACCTCGCGAACCCCGCCTGGGAGATCCAGTTCTCCCGCTTCGAGGTCGGCGCCACGGCGTGGTCGGTGCCGCGTGTGCTGTCCACGCCCGGCGAGGCGAACCCCTGGCCCGCCCATGCCGCTGTCGGTCCGAACGGCGACCTGTACCTCGGGTACCACGCCAACGCGTGCGTCGAGGGCCAGGACGGCGCGCCGACACAGGGCACCACGGTGCTCCTGCGCGACGGCTCCGGCGGTGAGGACTTCGAGAACGGCACGGTCCAGCAGCGGACCACGCCGTTCACGGCGGGGCGGTCGACCGTCACGTGCAACGTGGTCGACGACGCGGGCGACAACATCCCGGGCACCGACTTCTGGCTGTTCGGCAGCATGCAGCCCTGGATCCTGCCCGACCCGGCCCGCGCCGGGAACGTCTACGTCGTCGCCAACGACGACCCGAACAACGTCTTCGCGAACGGCGACGACGCCGACGTGGTCATCGCCCGCTCCTCGGACAACGGCCAGACCTTCACGCGCGGCCGGGTCGACCACGGGCCGGGGCAGACCTTCGCCGTGATGCCGACCGCCCACATCGACCAGGACGGCAACGCGGTCGTCACCTGGTACGACAACCGCAACGGCCGGCGCAACGGCGGCACCGGGCCGAACGGGAACAACAACTTCCTGCTGGAGCTGTACGGCACGGCCAGCCGGGACGGCGGGCAGACCTGGTCGCGGGACTTCCGCGTCGGCGACGACCTGTTCGACCCGGACCTCAATGCCCCGTGCCGGTTCTCCTGCGGCGCCGGCTCCACCACGCAGACGCTGCGCATCGGCGAGTACAACGGGCTGTGGACGGTGAACGGCATCGGCTACGCGTCCTGGACCGGCAACACCACCCCGCCGACGCCGACCGCCGGGGCACAGGGCGCGCAGGCCACGTACTACGACACCTTCTCCCTGCTCGGCGCCTTCCCCGACGCCTTCGAGCCCAACGAGTCGATCGACCACGCGGTGGCCGCCGACCTCGGCTCGGACGACCGGTTCAACCAGCCGCGGCTGACCCTGCACACCGCCACGGACGTGGACTTCTTCCGCATCACGCCCCGCCACACCGGGCACGTGACCGCGGAGATCCGCTTCAACGAGGTGCTGTCGCCGCTCGCGGTGCGCGCGTACGACAAGTTCGGCCGGCGCGTCGCCACGGGGACGGTCACCACCCGCGCGGGCACCTCCACGGGCCGGCTGGCGATCCCGGTCGTGCGTGACGAGGTGTACTACGTCGTGGTCAGCGCGGCGGGGGTCGCCGACCCGACCCGGCCCGGCGACGCCTCGCCGGACGACCCGCCGCAGGCGACGTACGACCTGGTCGTCGTGGCCCGGGAGGCGCCGGAGCCGTTCGGGCTGGACCTCAAGCACGGCTCCGACTCGGGCCGCTTCGACAACGACGACGTCACGAACGTCGCCGGGCCCGAGCTGTTCCTGCGGGTGGACGACGCGGAGCTGCGCACCGCCGGCATCCCCCTGTCGCCGCAGAACGCCACCGCCACGCTCGCCGACGACACGCCCGGCTACAAGGTGGCCGTGGAGCGCGACGGGCAGCGCGTCGGGTTCGCCGTACCGGTCGACCCGGCGGGCAAGCCGGGGCTGTACCAGATCGACCTGGACCCGGTCCTGACCGAAGGGGAGAACCTGATCACCGCCGAGGTGATCATCGTGGACCCGTCCGACGACCCGGGCGTCCCGGGCACCGGCCACGTCGTCGGCTCGGGCGCGGAGAGCGCCCACAGGCTGCTGATCAACCTGGACACGGTCGCGCCGGCCGCGCCGGGCACCGCGCCGGACCTGCTGGCCTCCAGCGACACCTCCGGCAACGACATCGACAACATCACCACCATCATCAAGCCCGCCTTCCAGGGCTCGGAGGTGGAGCCGAACGCCCTGGTGCGGCTGCTGGCCACCCCGGCCGGCGGTTCGGCGGCCGAGGTCGGCAAGGACACGGCCACCCCGGCGGGCGCGTACGAGGTCACCAGCGCGGCCCTGCGTGACGGCCGCTACGGCGTCGCGGTCCGGCTGGAGGACCTGGCCGGCAACCTGGGCGCGGCCTCGCCGTCCCTGGCGGTCACCATCGCCAAGCACTCGCTGCGGCTGGAAGGCGCCACCACCGACCTGCTGGTCGACGTGGCCGAGGGCACGGTGACTGGCTACCCGGGCATCCCCGGCGGGTACGTCGGCATCCGCGGCATCCCGTACGTCCACCTCGACGCGAACGGGCACGGCGCGGCCGTGCAGGGCGGCGCGAAGGACGACCGGCTCACCTTCACGCCGACCGGCATCGCCAGCGGCCGGCTGACCCGGGCGGGCTCGCAGGTGATCAACTTCTCGCACGTCGGCGGGGAGATCGAGGTCGCCACCCTGGGCGGCGACGACGAGGTGACCATCGTGGGCACCACGCGGGGCGACACGATCCGCGGGATCGTGGACACCTTCACCACGCTGCACGTCGAGTCGCTGCCGCTGCTGCGCCGCGACCCGGTCTCGCTGACGGAGCTGCTGGGGCTGTCCATCGTCACGGAGCAGGCCGAGCGGATCGGCATCCTCGCGCGGGGCGGCCGGGACACGGTCGACATCACCGTCAAGGACACGGTCAACGCGCAGCTGTCGGTCGACGGCGGTCCGCCGACCGGGGTCGAGCCGCCGAAGGGCGACCAGCTGATCGTGCGGGCGGGCGCGCCCGGCGCGCAGATCACCAAGGACCACGGCAAGCAGAAGGGCGCCGGGTCGGTGTACGTCCGCTACCCGCGGACCACGGACGCCAGGACGAGCATCGACTTCCTGGAGACGGAGGAGGTGACCCTCAAGCCGACCTACGTGGAGGAGCCGAAGGCGAAGGCCCCGGCCGCGCCCAACTCCCCGAAGCCGCACCGGATGTGACGTAGTGGACGCAGTGGACGCAGTGGCCGACCGGATGTGACGCAGCACACAGGGAACGTCCGTCCGGTGCGGCTCCTCCTCGGGGTGTCGGTTCGCCAACACCCCGAGGAGCCAACGTGGTCAATGTGGTCAACGTGGTCAACGTGGCTGCTGCGTTCGATGCGGTCGATCCCGTACGCCGCCTGCGGGCCGGACGGGCGCTCGCCGCGCTGTTCGCCGTCGACGGGCTCGTCCATCTGTACTGGGCCACCGGCCTGACCTGGCCCGCGCCCGGCGAGCGGGCGCTGTCCCTGGCCGTGCTGGGCACGGTCGTCTCCTTCGCCCCGCGCGTGGTCCTGCCGCTGGCGGTCCTCGGGCTGGTCGCCTCCGCCGCGCTGTACGCCCGCGGGCGGGGCCGCGGCGGGTGGTTCGCCGCCGCGGCCGCCTGGGCGGTCACCGCCGGGCTGCTCGCCCGCGGACTGCTGGGCCTGGTCTGGGCGTCCGGGATCGTGGACGCCTCCGCCGGCCCCGCGTTCCACTGGCTGAACCTGCTCCTGTACACCCCGCTCTGCCTGTTCTTCGCCGCCCTGGCCGCCACCCGCCTGCTCCCGCCTACGCTGGGTGCTTCATGACCGGTGAACGGCGGGACCGGGGCGTGGCCCTGGCGCGGGCGGCCCGGGCCGGGGACACCCTCGCGCTGCACGAGCTGCTGGACCACCTCGGCCCGTACGTCTCGCGCGTCTGTACGCCGATCGCCCTCGCGGACGGCCCGGACGCGGTGCAGGAGACGCTGCTGGTGGTGTTCCGGCAGCTGAGATCCCTGAAGGACCCGCAGGCGCTGTACGGCTGGGTGCGGGCCGTCGCCGTCCGCGAGGCGGTCCGCATCGCCCGGCGGGCCTCCCGTGCGCGTCCCGCCGAGCTGGCGGACGTACCGGCCGGGGGCGACCCGCAGCTCGCCACCGACATCGACGACGTCCTGGCCCGCCTCTCGCCCGAGCACCGGGCCGTACTCGTGCTGCGGGACGTGGAGGGCCTGGACGAGCAGAGCGCGGCCGCACTCCTGCGCATCCCGGCCGGCACCGCGAAGTCCCGGCTGCACCGGGCCCGCACGAGCTTCCGAAAGGCGTGGTCCGCGTGACCGAACCCACCCGAGAGATGGACACCGTCCAGCGGCTGCACGTGATGGCGGCCGGGGTGCGCGGCGCGCGCGTCGCCGAACGGATCCTGCCCGCGCCTTTCGAGGAGGTCTGGGAGGCCATGGCCGCCCTGGACTTCCTCCCCGACCTCCAGCGCGTGTGGGTCCTGCGCACCGACGGCGACCGGATCGAGGCGCTGGCCCGCAGCAGGTACGGCTTCCGGGCCCACCTGCGGGGCTTTCGCCGCCCCGGCTGGTGCTGGCTGCAGAGCCGCTTCCTGATCGTGGGCCTGGCCGCCGCCCCCGCACCCGGCGGGACCGGCACGCGGATCGCCCTGACCGGGGGTGTACGCATCCCCACCCGCGCCGCGGTCGTCCCCTTCGGCACGCTCCGGGAACTGACCTCGGCCGGGGACCGGCTGGCGACCCGGCTGGAGCGCTGACCACCGCCTCCGCAGGGCGTGCGGGACCCCGGGGCCCCGCACGCCTCACTTTCGGTTCACTTTCGGTTCACTTTCAGTGGGTCAGCGGGTAGGAGTGCCTGCCCGTGGCCTCGTCGATCTCAGTGTGGGCCTTCGACAACAACTGCGACGAGAGATCCATGAGCGCCCTCGCGCCCGCGATCTCCTCACCGACCCGGAGCTGCTCCGGATCCGAGGGGTGGCGCATGGCGTAGCCGCGCGCCTTCATTTCGGTGCCGTCGGGGAGCCTGACCAGGGCCGCCGCACTGGTGCGGTGACCCTCCTCGGAGAACTCCATCTCGACATGCCACCCGACCAGCGTGGCCATGGCGATTCACCTCCAGAGGTCGACCTCTTCCTACCAGGGTGCGCCTGTGGCCGGGAATCCGCGCAGGGAGAGGGGTGGGCGATCGTCCCGCTGGGCGGGACGGGCGGGCACCCCGGGACCACCGGCGTGAGCCCGCTCACGCGTCCCGCGCCCCCCGCAACCGCCCGCGCCCCCGCCGCTCAGGCAAAGACTCAGCGCTCGCGCCGCAGCCAGGTGGCAGCCTCCGTCGCCCAGTACGTAAGGATCGTGTCCGCACCCGCCCGCTTGATGCCCGTCAGGGTCTCCAGAATGGCCCGGTCACGCTCCACCCAGCCCTTCTCCGCCGCAGCCTCGATCATCGCGTACTCGCCCGAGATCTGGTATGCCGACACCGGCACGTCCACGGCCTGCGCGACCCGGTACAGGATGTCCAGGTACGGCCCGGCCGGCTTGACCATGACCATGTCGGCGCCCTCCTCCAGGTCCAGCGCCAGCTCGCGCAGCGACTCCCGGGCGTTCGCCGGGTCCTGCTGGTAGCTCTTGCGGTCACCCTGGAGCGAGGAGGCGACGGCCTCGCGGAAGGGGCCGTAGAAGGCGGAGGAGTACTTCGCCGTGTAGGCCAGGATCGAGACGTCCTCGTGGCCCGTCTCGTCCAGCGCGTCGCGGATCACGCCGACCTGGCCGTCCATCATGCCGCTCGGCCCGACCACGTGGACGCCCGCGTCGGCCTGGACCTGGGCCATCTCCGCGTACCGCTCCAGCGTCGCGTCGTTGTCGACCCGGCCCTCGGCGTCGAGCACCCCGCAGTGGCCGTGGTCGGTGTACTCGTCCAGGCACAGGTCGGACATGATCACCAGGTCGTCGCCGACCTCGGCCTTCACGTCGCGGATCGCCACCTGGAGGATGCCGTCCGGCTCGGTGCCGGCCGTGCCCAGCGCGTCCTTGTTCTCGTCCGCCGGGACACCGAAGAGCATGATCCCCGAGACCCCGGCCTCCACAGCCTCCACCGCCGCCTTGCGCAGCGTGTCCCGCGTGTGCTGGACCACGCCCGGCATCGCCGAGATCGGCATCGGCTCGCTGATGCCCTCGCGGACGAACGCCGGGAGGATCAGGTCGGCCGGGTGCAGCCGGGTCTCCGCGACCATCCGCCGCATCGCCGGGGTGGTGCGCAGCCGGCGCGGCCGGGAGCCGGGGAAGGAACCGTACGTGCTCATCTTCGTCGCCTCTTCGAGCTCTTCGAGAACAGTCAGGCCAAGCGTAGGGCCCAGGCGCTGCTGCACCCGGGCCCACTCCAGCCCCGCCGGCGTTCGAGGTGCGGGGTCCGGGGCGGAGCCCCGCCCATTCCAGCCCCGCCGGCGTTTGAGGCGCGGGGTCCGGGGCGGAGCCCCGGTTACGGGAAGGGGCGGGGTGGGGAAGAGGCCCCGCGCAGCGGTGGGCTCGTCACGTCGTACGACGCCTGCGCGCCCCCGGCCGGCGCTCGCTCGGGCGGGCCACCGCCTCGCCCGCCGCCTTCGCCGCCTCGCGGCGCGCCGCGCCGTACTCGGCCAAGGCCTCCGCCAGCTTCGACACGCTCGGCTCCGGCGAGAGCACGTCGACCCGCAGGCCGTGCTCCTCCGCCGTCTTCGCCGTGGCGGGGCCGATACAGGCGATGACGGTCACGTTGTGCGGCTTGCCGGCGATGCCCACCAGGTTGCGGACGGTCGAGGAGGACGTGAAGAGGACGGCATCGAAACCGCCGCCCTTGATCGCCTCACGCGTGTCCGCCGGCGGCGGCGACGCGCGCACGGTCCGGTAGGCGGTGACGTCGTCGACCTCCCACCCGAGCTCTATCAGCCCGGCGACCAGCGTCTCCGTGGCGATGTCGGCGCGCGGCAGGAAGACGCGGTCGATCGGGTCGAAGACCGGGTCGTACGGCGGCCAGTCCTCCAGCAGCCCGGCCGCGGACTGCTCGCCGCTGGGCACCAGGTCCGGCTTCACGCCGAACTCGACCAGCGCGGCGGCCGTCTGCTCGCCCACCGCGGCGACCTTGATCCCGGCGAAGGCGCGGGCGTCGAGCCCGTACTCCTCGAACTTCTCGCGCACCGCCTTGACGGCGTTGACCGAGGTGAAGGCGATCCACTCGTAGCGGCCCGTCACCAGGCCCTTGACCGCGCGCTCCATCTGCTGGGGCGTACGCGGCGGCTCCACGGCGATGGTCGGCACCTCGTGCGGCACCGCGCCGTAGGAACGCAGCTGGTCGGAGAGCGAGGCGGCCTGCTCCTTGGTCCGCGGGACGAGCACCCGCCAGCCGAACAGCGGCTTCGACTCGAACCAGGCCAGATCCTCGCGCCGCGCGGCGGCGCTGTGCTCACCGACCACGGCTATCACCGGACGCGCACCCTCCGGCGACGGGAGGATCTTGCCCTGCTTGAAGACCTGGGCGATCGTGCCGAGCGTCGCGCTCCACGTGCGCTGCCGGGTCGTCGTACCGGCCACGGTCACGGTCAGCGGGGTGTCGGGCTTGCGCCCGGCGCCCACCAGCTCCGCCGCGGCGGCCGCGACCGTCTCCAGCGTCGCCGAGACGACCAGGGTGCCGTCGCTGGCGCCCACCTCGTTCCAGCACCGGGCGGAGGCGGTCCGGGCGTCCACGAACCGGACGTCGGTCCCCTGGTTGTCGCGCAGCGGCACACCCGCGTACGCGGGCACACCGACCGCCGTCGCGACACCGGGCACCACCTCGAACGGAATACCGGCCGAGGCGCACGCGAGCATCTCGTCGGCGGCGTTGCCGTCGAGCCCGGGGTCGCCGGTCACCGCTCGCACGACCCGCCTGCCGGAGCGCGCCGCCTCCATGACAAGATTGGCTGCGTCCCGGATCACCGGGAGCCCGGCGGCCGTTGACGCCTCGTCAGCGACGGTCAGCTGCGGCATGTCGACGCCAGCGCGCGCATGCGCCCGTACGACGTCCAGCACCTCGGGCTCCGCGATCAGGACGTCCGCGGCCGTCAGCGCCTCGACGGCGCGCAGCGTGAGCAGCCCCGGGTCGCCGGGGCCGGCACCGAGGAAGGTGACGTGCCCCTGGCCCGCGGCGGCCGGAAACGCGAAGGTGGTGGGACTTGAGGGGTTCAAAGCGCTCGCTCCCCCATCAGACCGGCCGCGCCCTTGGCGAGCATCTCGTCCGCGAGTTCGCGACCGAGCGCCACAGCCTCGTCGTGCGACTGGGGCACGGGACCGGTGGTGGACAGCTGCACCAGCGTCGAGCCGTCGATCGTGCCGACGACGCCACGCAGGCGCATTTCGTTGACAATCTCCCCGTCGGCCAGAAGGTCGGCCAGCGCGCCCACGGGGGCGCTGCAGCCGGCCTCCAGGGCGGCGAGCAGGGACCGCTCGGCGGTCACGGCGGCCCGGGTGTGCGGGTCGTCGAGTTCACCGAGGGCGGCAATGAGGTCCGCGTCGGACGCGAGGCACTCCACTGCCAGGGCCCCCTGGCCGGGGGCGGGCAGGACGTTGTCGACCGACAGGAAGTCGGTCGCCTCGTCGCCGCGGCCGATCCGGTTCAGCCCGGCGGCGGCCAGGACCACGGCGTCGAGCTCGCCGGCGCGCACGTACCCGATGCGGGTGTCCACGTTGCCGCGGATGGCGACGGTCTCGATGCGCTTGCCGAGGGCGCGGGCGTAGTGGTTCAGCTGCGCCATGCGGCGCGGCGAACCGGTACCGACGCGGGCGCCGTCGGGCAGCTGCTCGAAGGTCAGGCCGTCACGCGCGACGAGGGCGTCGCGCGGGTCCTCGCGCCGCGGGATCGCGGCGAGCACCAGTTCGGCGGGCTGCGTGGTGGGCAGGTCCTTCAGGCTGTGCACGGCGAAGTCGACCTCGCCGCGCAGCAGGGCGTCGCGCAGCGCCGTGACGAAAACGCCGGTGCCGCCGATCTGCGCGAGGTGCTCGCGCGAGACGTCCCCGTACGTCGTGATCTCCACGAGCTCGACGGGGCGGCCGGTGACGGCGCGCACCGCCTCCGCGACGTGGCCGGACTGGGACATGGCCAGCTTGCTGCGCCGCGTGCCGAGCCGGAGCGGCTGGTCGTGACGTGAATTCATGATGCCCGTCCTGCGATTCCTGGGTCGTCGTTCCTGTCGGCCTGTCCGACGGAGGCCACCGAGGCGACCGTCTGCGGGTCGAGATCGAAAAGTTCGCGCAGCGCCTCGGCGTACCCGGCGCCGCCGGGCTCGCTCGCCAGCTGCTTCACGCGCACGGTCGGGGCGTGCAGCAGCTTGTCCACGACGCGGCGCACGGTCTGCGTCACCTCGGCGCGCTGCCGCTCGTCGAGGTCGGGCAGCCGCCCGTCGAGCCGGGCGACCTCGCTGGCCACGACCTCGGCGGCCATAGCGCGCAGCGCGACCACGGTGGGCGTGATGTGCGCGGCGCGCTGCGCGGCGCCGAACGCCGCGACCTCGTCCGCGACGAGAGCGCGTACGGCGTCCACGTCGGCGGCCATCGGCGCGTCGGCGGAGGCCTCGGCGAGGGACTCGATGTCCACCAGCCGCACGCCGGGCATCCGGTGCACGGCGGCGTCGATGTCCCGCGGCATGGCCAGGTCCAGCAGCGCCAGCCGTACGGTCGCGGGATCGGCCTGGGCCCGGCCCGCGGCGGACCGCGGCCGCGGCGGCCGCTGGGCGGCGGCGCCGCCCTGGTCGGCCCAGGCGCCGTGCAGTTCGAGCGAGGTGGCATCGACCCCGGCCAGCGCGGTACGCCCGGCGGGCCCGGGCAACTCCACGGGGCACGCGTCCCCGGCCACAGCACTGAGCGTCCGAGCGGCCCCGGCGTCGGCCAGCCGCCCGAGGGCCTGCGCGGCAGCGGCAAGCCGCGCGACAACGTCGGCGTCAGGCGCACCTTCCAGCCCCGCCGGCGTTTGAGGCGCGGGGTCCGGGGCGGAGCCCCGGGGGGTCTGGGGCGCAGCCCCAGTTACGGGAAGGGGCGGGGTGGGGAAAGAGCCGCCCGCAGGGCTGGCCCCGCCCACGCCGAGCGCCCCGCCCACACCGGAGCCCGAGGCAGGAGCCTCGGCAGCCGGCCCGGCCAGGTCAAGGCCGTGCCTCGCGAGCGCCGCGGCGACGTCCTCGCCGGTGAGGACGAGCCCGGTCGCGCCCGTGCAGGACACCGCCACGTCGACTCGTGTCAGCTCGTCCGCGACGTCCGCCATCGCAACAGCCCGCGCCGACACGCCCGTCCCCGACGCGCCAAGGATCTCCACGAGCCGCTGCGCCCGCTCAGCAGTCCGGTTGGCCACAACAATCTCGGCCACGCCGACCCGCGCCAGCGTCGCCGCCGCCAGCGACGACATCGAGCCGGCGCCGATCACCAGCGCCCGCTTGCCCGCCGCCCAGTCGGCGACCGGCTCGCGCACGGCCAGCTGCTCCAGCCCGAAGGTCACCAGCGACTGCCCGGCCCGGTCGATGCCGGTCTCCGAGTGCGCCCGCTTGCCGACCCGCAGGGCCTGCTGGAAGAGGTCGTTGATGAGCCGCCCGGCCGTGTGCAGCTCCTGGCCCAGCGCCAGCGCGTCCTTGATCTGGCCGAGGATCTGCCCCTCGCCGACCACCATGGAGTCCAGGCCGCACGCCACCGAGAACAGGTGGTGCACCGCCCGGTCCTCGTAGTGGACGTACAGGTACGGGGTGAGCTCCTCCAGCGCAACGCCGCTGTGCTGCGCGAGCAGCGTGGACAGCTCGGCGACGCCGGCGTGGAACTTGTCCACGTCCGCGTACAGCTCGATCCGGTTGCACGTGGCGAGCACCGTCGCCTCGGTGGCCGGCTCCGCCGCCAGCGTGTCGTGCAGCAGCTTCACCTTCGCGTCCGCGGACAGCGAGGCCCGCTCCAGCACGCTGACGGGCGCACTGCGGTGGCTCAGCCCTACGACGAGCAGACTCATGCCGGCATCACCGCCGGGACGTCACCCTCGGGGCGGCCCTTGCGGGAGCCGGGGGTCGCGGCGGCCGCGGCGGGGGCAGCAGGCGCGGAAGCAGCGGCCGCGGCAGCAGGTGCGGTCGGCGCGGCAGGTGCCCCCGCCACGCCGTGGGCGGCCGCCGTCGGCTCGCCGGCCTTGCGCTGCTCGTGGAAGGCGAGGATCTGCAGCTCGATCGACAGGTCGACCTTGCGTACGTCCACCCCGTCCGGCACGGACAGCACGGTCGGCGCGAAGTTCAGGATGGAGGTGACGCCGGCCGCGACCAGCCGGTCGCAGACCTGCTGGGCCGCGCCCGCGGGCGTGGCGATGACGCCGATGGAGACGCCGTTGTCCTCGATGATCTTCTCCAGATCATCGGTGTGCTGCACGGGGATGCCGGCGACCGGCTTTCCGGCCATCGCCGGGTCCGCGTCGATCAGGGCCGCGACGCGGAAACCGCGCGAGGCGAAGCCGCCGTAGTTGGCCAGGGCGGCGCCGAGGTTGCCGATACCGACGATGACGACCGGCCAGTCCTGCGTCAGGCCGAGCTCGCGGGAGATCTGGTAGACGAGGTACTCGACGTCGTAGCCGACGCCGCGGGTGCCGTAGGAGCCCAGGTAGGAGAAGTCCTTGCGCAGCTTCGCCGAATTCACGCCGGCGGCGGCCGCGAGCTCCTCGGAGGACACCGTGGGCACCGAACGCTCGGAGAGCGCGGTGAGTGCCCGCAGGTACAGCGGGAGCCGGGCGACGGTGGCCTCGGGGATGCCTCGGCTGCGGGTCGCCGGTCGGTGAGTTCGGCCAGTTGCCACGATGCTCCTGCGGGATGAGCGGGGCTGCAGGCGGCCAGATGTCCCAAGACCGCCCCGTCGACAGCAGGCTATGTCTTTGTGAACGTGTGCACAAAGATTGTGTCCGCTTTGTCCGACCAAAGTGACCGGGGTCACGCGGTCCGGGTGCGCGGGGGTGGAGTGGCGAAACGGCCGAACCCGTTCAAATCCCGAGGGGGGCAAAACGGTGCACACTCCTCATCGATACTCCCCCGAGTCCCCGCAAATCGCCCACGATCGTCACCGTGGAGGACTCAGCCCTCCACCGCCCGCCGCAGCCGGTCCGGGTTCACCCGCCAGAAGGTGTGCTGTTCACCGTCCACCAGCACCACCGGGATCTGCTCCCAGTAGAGCCGGTAGAGCTCCTCGTCCTGGGAGATGTCCTTCTTCTCCCACCGCGCGCCCGTCTCGGCGCAGATCTTCTCGACCACTTCTTGGGCGTCGTCGCACAGATGACACCCGGGCTTCCCGACGAGCGTGACCAACCGCTCGGCGGGACTCTTCTTTTCCTTGCGACGCAGCAGAGGACTCATACCCACCATTCTGCGCCGCCCGCGGCGTAACACCTGCGCCCCGAAGAGTTCACACCCCCGCATCCCGGCGGTTCGGAAGGCACCGAACACAGTGGCTATGCTCGCGTCATGTCCGCTCCCGGATGGCTCACCCCCCGTAGGCGCTCCGCGACGGCACGGAGCGTGCTCGCCGGCGAGGCCTCGGCCGAGGCCGCCCGCAAGACCGCACTCGCCGAAGCCGAGCCGCCCACCGAGGCCGAGGCCGAAGCCGAGCCGCCCACCGAGGCCGAGGCCGAGGCCGAGCTGCCCGCCGTGGCGGAGGAGGCGCAGGCGCCGCCCGCGCCCGAGGCCGCGGTGGAGGCGCCGGCCGAGTTCCCGGTGGCCGGCGACGACCTCGCCGCCGCCTTCTTCGACCTCGACAACACCGTCATGCAGGGCGCCGCGATCTTCCACTTCGGCCGCGGTCTGTACAAGCGCGAATTCTTCCGGCGCCGCGAACTCGCCCGGTTCGCCTGGCAGCAGGCCTGGTTCCGGATCGCCGGGGTCGAGGACCCCGAGCACATGCAGGACGCCCGCGACAGCGCCCTGTCCATCGTCAAGGGCCACCGGGTCTCCGAGCTGATGGACATCGGCGAGGAGATCTACGACGAGTACATGGCCGAGCGCATCTGGCCCGGCACCCGCGCGCTGGCCCAGGCCCACCTCGACGCCGGCCAGAAGGTGTGGCTGGTCACCGCCGCCCCGGTCGAGACGGCCACGATCATCGCCCGCCGGCTCGGCCTGACCGGCGCGCTCGGCACCGTCGCCGAGTCCGTCGACGGCGTCTACACCGGCCGCCTCGTCGGCGAGCCCCTGCACGGCCCGGCGAAGGCCGAGGCGGTGCGCGCGCTCGCCGCCGCCGAGGGGCTCGACCTCGAACGCTGCGCGGCGTACAGCGATTCGCACAACGACATCCCGATGCTGTCGCTCGTCGGCCACCCGTATGCGATCAATCCCGACACGAAACTGCGCAAGCACGCGCGGGAGCACGACTGGCGGCTGCGCGACTACCGCACCGGGCGCAAGGCCGTGAAGGTCGGCGTGCCCGCCGCGGCCGGAGTCGGCGCACTGGCCGGCGGCGCGGCCGCCGCGATCGCCCTGCACCGCCGCCGCCGCTAGCCCGTCTCTCACCGGACCGGCCGCCCGACCGCCGCCGGCCGCTCCGGCCTGCCCGCCGCCCGGACCTGCCCGGGCGGCACATTCCCCCAGGTCTACCCGTGCGTCCCGCGCGCCACTCCCGTATGCCCGAGTCGGTCGCGAGCGGCCTCGGAAGCGCCCATTCCGGACGCCGAAACGATCAGCAATCGATCACAGTCCGCGACCGAATATGCCCTCGACACGCAACGGAAGTGTCGGAATCGATGATTTGCGCAACTGGGTGTAGCACTGCCTGTACGAAGCGTTATTCTCCTCAGACGCATGCCACCGCCCATTCGTCGCCACGACGGGTGAACGGTCCCGCACTGCACGTGATGGAAGCTCTGCCTCTGGGAGTCCCGTGTACCCACCTGTCGGGGTTGACGCCTCGGGCCTGGCTACGCTGCGCGCAACGGTCCTCGACCACTTGCGTGGCTTCGTCCCCACCGCGTACGCCGTCCCCGCTTTCGCCGCGGTCCCTGCCGGCCTCGGCCATGCCGGTCCTTGCTATGCCCTGACCGACGGCGGAGCGACGGTGGGCAGACGCGGTCGTACGAGCGGCGGCGCGAGCGGCGGCGGCGCAGCCACCTCCACCACCCGCCGTCCCACCGCGGACAGCGACAGCGCCCGCATGATGGACCTGGTCGAACGCGCCCAGGCCGGCGAGGCCGAGGCCTTCGGCCGGCTCTACGACCAGTACAGCGACACGGTGTACCGCTACATCTACTACCGCGTCGGCGGCAAGGCGACCGCGGAGGACCTCACCAGCGAGACCTTCCTGCGCGCCCTGCGCCGCATCTCGACCTTCACCTGGCAGGGCCGCGACTTCGGCGCCTGGCTGGTGACGATCGCGCGCAACCTGGTCGCCGACCACTTCAAGTCCAGCCGCTTCCGGCTGGAGGTCACGACCGGCGAGATGCTGGACGCGAACGAGGTGGAACGGTCCCCCGAGGACTCCGTCCTGGAATCCCTCTCCAACGCGGCCCTGCTGGAGGCCGTACGGAAACTCAACCCGCAGCAGCAGGAGTGCGTCACCCTCCGCTTCCTCCAGGGCCTCTCGGTCGCCGAGACGGCCCGGGTGATGGGCAAGAACGAGGGCGCGATCAAGACCCTCCAGTACCGCGCGGTCCGCACCCTGGCCCGCCTGCTCCCGGACGACGCCCGCTGACGCCCGGCGCCGACTGCCCTGCCTTCCCTCGACAACCGGTGACCCCTCGATGACGCTGTGGTCCGATCATCCTTCGTCCGTAACCCAAGTGCCGCGACGCTCGTTGTGCGGAATGCAGGCTCCCTGTGGACACGCCATGCCCGAAGCC
Organism: Streptomyces bambusae; assembly: GCF_019400985.1. Lineage (GTDB taxonomy): Bacteria > Actinomycetota > Actinomycetes > Streptomycetales > Streptomycetaceae > Streptomyces > Streptomyces bambusae_A. The sequence continues at coordinate 18,632 of NZ_WTFF01000030.1, read as the reverse complement.
GCTCACTCGAAAGTGTGGATGCGCTCAAGGCAGGCAACCTTCCGGACACCTTGGGGAGTCGATCGTCATGACGAGAGGAGGTGCCGCCAGTGATCGCGAACGTTTCTCCCCACCGGCGGGCGAACGCCTTCGCCCAGGCCCTGGAGGACCGGACGTCGTCCGACCCCTCGGAACGGGAGCCGGCGGCCGAGCAGTCCGAGGCACCTGCCGAACCTGCCGAGCACGACCGGCTGTTGGCCTTGGCGAGCGCGCTCGGCGAAATGCCGCGCCCGGAGTTGGACGCCGAGGTCAAGGTGGTGCAGCGAGCCCAGCTCGTGGCCGCCATGGAGGCCATGGTGATGGAGGAGAGGGCCGGGGGCGGTGCCGCCTCGGACCCTCTGGTGCCCGAACAGCGGACCGGCCGCGGCGCCCACCGGGCGACCTCGCTCCGGAAATTGCGGCCCCGCTCCCGCTGGTCCAAGGGCATCGCAGCGGGGGGGCTCACGGTCGGCGTGGCGGCGGGGGCGTTCAGCGGTGTGGCCGCTGCCAGTACCGACGCCCTGCCGGGTGATTCGCTGTACCCGGTCAAGCGGGGCATGGAAGACCTCAAGCTCGGCATGGCCGACGACGACGCGGACCGGGGCGAGCTGTATCTCACCCAGGCCTCGACCCGGCTGTCGGAGGCCCGCCGGCTGATGGAGCGCGGCAAGGCCGGGCCCCTCGACCACGAGTCGCTGGGCGCCATCCGCCGGGCCCTGTCCGGCATGCGGCACGACGCGGCAGAGGCCCACCGGCTGCTGCACTCGGCGTACCAGAGGGACGGCTCCCTGGGACCCATCCAGGCGCTCACGTCCTTCTCCCGCACGCACCGCGACGTGTGGGGCAAGCTGCGCCAGGCCCTCCCGCCCCAGCTGACGGACGTCGGCGACCAGGTGAGCTCGGTCTTCAAGGCCATAGACGATGACGTGGCGCCGCTGCAGTCCCTGCTGCCGAAGCCGCCGGAGCAGACGCGGGGCGGCGCACCCGCGTCCCGGCCCGTCGGCACCCCGGCGGGCACACCGCAGCAGCAGAACAAGCCCGCCGCCACCCCGTCGGGCACCCCGGCGGCCGGCACCCCGTCCACGGCCGGCGCACCGGCGACCCAGGGCCAGGGCCTCCTCGGCGGCGCGGACGGTCTCCTTCAGCCCCCGGCGGCGGGCACCAGCCCGTCCCCGTCCGGTCAGGCCGAGCAGCCCAAGCAGGAGATCACCCTGCCCCCGCTCCTCCCGGGCCTGCTCCCGGGCCTCGGCCTCAAGGCGGAGGAAGCCGAGTAGGCCGAAGCGGACCAAGACGAAGCCCCCGACCGTCGGACGACCGACGGCCGGGGGCTTCGCCGTACCGGCACCGGGCCGGGCGTCAGAAGAAGACGGACCGCCGCTGCACCAGCAGCTTGTAGAGGGTGTGCTGTATCTGTTCGCGGACCTGGTCCGTCAGGTTGAACATCAGCATCGGGTCCTCGGCCGCCTCCGGCGGATACCCGTCCGTCGGGATCGGCTCGCCGAACTGGATCGTCCACTTCGTCGGCAGCGGCACCATCCCCAGCGGCCCCAGCCACGGGAAGGTCGGCGTCACCGGGAAGTACGGGACCCCCAGCAGCCGCGCCAGCGTCTTGGCGTTGCCGACCATCGGGTAGATCTCCTCCGCGCCCACGATCGAGCACGGCACGATCGGCGTCCCCGCCCGCAGCGCGGTCGAGACGAACCCGCCACGCCCGAAGCGCTGGAGCTTGTAGCGGTCGCCGAACGGCTTCCCTATCCCCTTGAAGCCCTCCGGCATCACCCCGACGAGCTCCCCGGCCTCCAGCAGCCGCTGCGCGTCCTCCGCGCACGCCAGCGTGTGACCCGCCTTGCGGGCCAGCTCGTTGACCACCGGCAGCATGAACACCAGGTCCGCCGCCAGCAGCCGCAGGTGCCGCTGCGCCGGGTGGTGGTCGTGGACCGCCACCTGCATCATCAGCCCGTCCAGCGGCAGGGTGCCCGAGTGGTTCGCGACGAGCAGCGCCCCGCCCTCGGCCGGGACGTTCTCCATCCCCTTGACCTCGACCCGGAAGTACTTCTCGTACAACGGCCGCAGCAGCGACATGAGCACCTGGTCGGTGAGCTCCTTGTCGTAGCCGAAGTCGTCGACCTCGTACTCGCCGGTGAGCCGCCGGCGCAGGAAGGCCAGCCCGCCCGCGATCCGCCGGTCCCAGTCCGGGCGTACGGCCGGCCCCGCCGGTACGGGACCCGCGGCCGGCTCCGCCCCGGCCGGGAGCCCGGGCTCCGCCGCCGGCACCGGCACCGGCTCCGGCGCGGGCACCGACCGCACCCGACGGCCCATCGGCCGCCGCCGCGGACGCTCCTCGTCGAACGGAATGACCTTGGCGTCCGCCACTATCTCTTCGCTCCCTCGTCCAGCGCGCCGTCCGGTACGCCGTCCAGCTCGACGTCCAGCAGCCCCGCCACCGCGTCCACGGCCCGGCCCACCCGGTCCGGCGGCAGCAGCGCGCCGCGCCGGCTCCGGGCGAAGTCCGCGAACGTCTCGGCCGTCGTATACATCGGTTCGAATCCGAGCACGTCCCGCATCTGCGTGGTCTCCACGACACGCCCGTGCGTGAGCAGACGGATCTGTTCGGGCGAGAAGTCCGTCACCCCGACCGTGCGCAGCGCGGAGCCCACCCAGGTCACCGCGGGCAGCAGCAGCGGCACCGTGGGCCGCCCCAGCCGCCGCGAGCACTGCGACAGCAGCAGGACGCCGTCACCCGCGATGTTGAAGGTGCCGCTGTTGAGCGTCCCGCGCCGCGGCTCCCGCGCCGCCAGCCCGAGCACGTCCAGGACGTCGTCCTCGTGGACGAACTGCAGCCGCGGGTCGTAGCCGAGGACGGTCGGCATCACGGGCATGGAGAAGTACTCGGCGAGCGCCGAGTCGGCGAAGGGCCCCAGGATGTTCGCGAAGCGCAGCACACACACCGCCACATCCGGCCGGCGCCGCGCGAAGCCCCGTACGTAGCCCTCGACCTCGACCGCGTCCTTCGCGAAGCCCGCCGAGGGCAGCGTCTTGGGCTGGGTGGTCTCGGCGAAGACGGCCGGGTCCCTCGGGGTGCCCCCGTAGACGCTGGTGCTGGACTTCACCACCAGCCGGCGCACCGTCGGCGACTTCTGGCAGGCACCGAGCAGCTGCATGGTGCCGATGACGTTGGTCTCCTTCACGGCGCTGCGCACGCCGGTGGCCCGGCCGCCCGTGACCGCGAGGTGGACGACGGTGTCCACGGCGTGCTCGGCGAGCACGCGGGCGATCGCCGACTGCCTGATGTCCGTGCGGACGAACTCGGCGGACCCGAGCCGGTGCGGGGGCGTCACCGCATCCACCGCAATCACCCGTTCGACGTCCGGATCCCGCTGGATCCGGCGCACGAAGCGGCCTCCCAGCTGCCGGGCAGCCCCGGTCACGAGCACGACCTTGCCCACCGCTCAGCGCCTCCTCGTGCGACGTACGAAGTACCCGGCTGCACCGCAGCCCCTCCACCAGGATGGTGGAGGGGCTGCGGGAAACACGTACAGCTGCCGTTTACTTCTTGTTACGGCGCTGGACGCGGGTGCGCTTGAGCAGCTTGCGGTGCTTCTTCTTGGCCATCCGCTTGCGCCGCTTCTTGATAACAGAGCCCACGACTACCCTCGCTCACTTCTTCTCACTGGTGCGGGGCGTCTGGGCCCACACGACCTACGTCGGCCTAGCCTACCCGCCAGAGCGCAGAGCTTGTAATCCGAGGGCCACCCTGGGGTCAGTCTCAGGCCGACTCCACCCCCACGAAGGACTCCCGGAGGTACTCGTGGACCGCGTTCTCCGGAACCCGGAAGGAGCGGCCCACCCGGATGGCGGGCAGATGGCCGTTGTGCACCAGGCGGTACACGGTCATCTTCGACACTCGCATCACCGAGGCGACCTCCGCCACGGTAAGGAACTGAACCTCGCTCAGAGGCCTCTGGTCAGCAGCCATGTCACACCTTGACCTTCCGCGCATGACGGGGCACCGGCTTCCCCTCCGGTTACTCCACGTCGTCGCACGCTCACTCCCCAGAGTAGGGGCGTGTGATACGAGTGGGGAAGAGGAGCTACGGTCCTCACGTCCGGGCCGAGCGGGTTGCCCGATCGAGCACATAACGCGTCAAGGGCCGGTAGTGGTCCGAACGGACCGCGTCATCAAGCGGAACGGCCACCGCCACCCGCCCCTCGGCCTCCCCGACGAACAGCGCCGGATCGTCGGTATCCGCCAGCCCGATCGCCTCGAAACCCAGCTGACCTGCCCCGCAGACCCACCCGTGATCCCCCACCACCAGTTCCGGCAGCGGCCCCCCGGCCTCCGCGAGGGCCCCGAGCGCGATCCGAACCGGCAGTGGTGAATGGGTGTGCGCGCCGGTGCCACTCCATGCGGGCCGCGCGCCGGGTTCCCGCACCAGTGCGACCCCTCGTACGTAGTCGAGGCAGTACGTGCGTACACCGAACCGGGTCGCCACGTCCAGGGGCCTGCCCTGCGCCGGCGTGAGGACAACACATCCCGCCGCCGACAACGCCCGCGCCAATGTGACGTAGAACTCCAGGAGCCGGTGCGGGTGCCCGGTCCCCAGCAGCACCGGCACCCGCGCCCGCGCCGCCGCTCCCAGCCGCGCCGCGAACGCCTCCAGCGCGGCCACCGTCCGCTCCGGATCGATCACGTCCGGGCCGCTGACGTGCGCCGGGTCCGCCGAGACCCCGCACCGGTCGGCCATCAGCCGCAGCAGGTCCGCCTCCGCCCAGCGCCCGTCCGGCTCCAGCCCCAGCAGCACCCGCGGGTCGCGCGCCGCGAACAGCCGGTAACTGCGCAGGCTCTCCTCACGGGTGGTCGCGACGGGGCCGGCCAGCCGGGCCGCCAGCAGATGCGCCCGCAGGGCGCCGGTGCTCAACACGCCCCCGATGCTGCCCCACCCGTCTGAACACCCCACGTCTTTGGACCGAACAGCCCACCGTTGGCCTAACGGGGCTTGCGGCGGGCACGGGAAACCCTGAGAGCCGCCCGGGCCGCCCGCGCCGCGGCGATCCAACTGATGGCCCAGGTCCGGCTGTTGGTGATCTGCGTGGGTGCGGCGGTGGCGGCGACGGTCCGGGCCGTGGCGTCGTACCAGGCGCCTACGACCGCACCCCGGTCGGCGGCGCGGTCGGCGGCGGGCGTCGAAGCCTGTGCCGGCACGGCCGCGGTGGCGGCCAGCAGGAGGGCGGAGGCGAGGGGGACGAGGGAGGTGCGGAACCGCCGAGAAGTAGGCGTAGGCGTGGACGTGGACGTGGACGTGGACACGGGCACCCCTGGAGGAGAGCGGCGGCGGACGGCGTCGGGCGACCGTAACGACGCCGCTCCGGGGCACGCAATGCCCCAAGACCGGCCAGGGGTGTCCTGCAACGAACCTTTCGCGCCCCGGCCGTACGCCCGTCACAACCGCTCAGCGGGGCGTCGGAACAGGCAGGTTGAAGACGTGGTCCGGGGTCACGATCTGGGTGATCGCCTGGCCGAACAGCGTGCTCGGCTCGATGACCTTGTCGTAGAGGATGTCCGTGTTCAGGAGGACCACCAGGGTCGCCTGCGGCCCCGGCAGGTAGATCGTCAGGGTTTCGTACCCGGGCAGTGAGCCGTTGTGGCCGATCCAGCCCTGGATGTCGAAGATGCCCATGCCGTAGCCCGCTCCGGGGATGCCGGTCGGCAGGGTCCGCAGCCGTTCGGCCTGCGTGGCCGGCGTGAGCAGCGTGCCGGTGGCCACCGTCCTGGCCCACGAACGCAGGTCCTTGAGGTCGGAGATGATCGCGCCGGCCGCCCAGGCCCAGCTGGGGTCCCAGTTCGTCGAGATCGCGACCTTCCCCGATGCCGTCTGGTTCGTGTAGCCCTGCGGGTGCGGCTGCGGGAACTCCGCGCCCGTGGGGAACAGCGTGCGGCGCAGGCCCGCGGGCTCCAGCACGTGCCGCTCGATGTACTCGTGGAGCGGCAGACCGCTCACCTTCTCCACCACCAGGCCGAGCAGGATCAGATTGGTGTTGGAGTACTCGAACTTCTCGCCCGGCTGGAACTGCACGGGGTGCTTGAACGAGTAGTCCAGCAGCTGCTGCGGGGTGAAGAGCGTGTTCGGGTTGCTGAGGAACGCCTTGTCGAAGTCCGCGTCCTCCGAGTAGTTGAAGAGTCCGCTGCGCATGTCGGCGAGGTCGCGCAGATGGATCCTGTCCCCGTTCGGCACCCCGTCGATGTACTGGGAGATCGGGTCGTCGACGCTCAGCTTCCCCTGGTCGACCAGTCGCAGCAGAGCGGTCACGGTGAAGGTCTTGGTCTCGCTGCCGATGCGTACGTACATGTCCGTCGTCATCGGCTGCCGGGTCGCCTTGTCCGCCACCCCGAAGGACTTGACGTAGTTCCCCTTGCCGGGAGCGGAGAGCGACACGGTGACACCCGGCACGTTCGCCTCGCGCATCACCTTCTGCACGGCTGCGTCCAGCTGCCGGGCCACGGCCGGGCTGAGCAGCGGGAAGTCGTCGTCGGGGGCCGGGGCCGCCCGGGTGGGCGTGGGGACGGGAGAAGGAGCGGGCGTGGGTCCCGCGTACGCGGTCCCGGCCGCCGCGGGCAGGGCCAGCAGCGCGGCGGCCGCCGCGGCCACCGTTCTGCGGCGCAGGCGCAGCCGTCCGTGTGCTGATCCGCGCGAGCACTTCACAGCGGGCCTCCTGTCGCACGAGGAACGAGGACAAGGCTCCGGAAACCAGCGTAGGCCCGTACGACGGCGCCCCGCACGGCGAGCGGCGGGAGCGCGTACCGGGCTGCGGTCACCCTTGGGACACGGCCACGCCCGCCGTCTTCGACACGCCCGGTGTGCCGGGTACGGCCGGTGTGCCCGGTACGTCTGCCGCTCCTGCCGCGTGGCGCAGGGCCAGGGCGGCCAGGGCCTCGGGGGCCCCGGCCTGGTCCCGGATGCCCGGGAAGGCATTGACGTCCACGATGAGCGGCGTGCCGGCCCCGGTGTCGATGAGGTCCACGCCGAACACGTCGAGCGCGAAGACCTCGCCGACCCGGTGCACCAGCGCCGCCCACCCGGGCGGCAGGTCCGCGACGGCGAGCGGCCGCGTGGACGGCCCCTGCCCGGGGGCGAGTTCGGAACGCCGCAGGGCGGCGAACAGCCGGTCGCCCACCGCCCACAGCTTGTGGTCCCAGCCGTTGTTGGGGGCGAACTCCTGGACCACGACCGGCTCCCCGGGGTGCGCGGCGGCCAGTGCGCGCAGCGCCGCGTCGTCGTCGACCCGGGCCACCACGTCCTGCTTGCGGTTGTGCCGGCTCTTGACCACCACGGGGCCGCGCAGGGCGGGCCCGGACGACGCCACCAGGTCGCGCAGCGCGTCGAAGGTACGGGTGGCCGCGAACGGCAGGCCGGCGGCGAGAGCCGTGTCCGCCATCGCCGTACGGTCCTGGCACAGCTCGGTCGCCGCCGCGGAGTTGACCACCGGTACGCCGTTGCGCTCGGCGTCCCGGGCGAGCGCGAGGGCGCGCGGCGCACCCGACTTGAGGAGGTAGACGTCGGCGGGCGGGAGCGGGACCCGGGTCAGCCGGTCCGGATCGAGCGGGAGCACCTCGTGCCCGCCGCGGGCGAGCAGGGCGGAGGTGGCGGCGAGCACCGGGTGGTCCGGCCGCGGGGTGATCAGGCCGATCCTCATGCGGTCTCACCGCCGGTGAGCGGGACCTGGACCGGTACGGGGCGGGTGAGCGGGGTCACCGCGGGCGACGTGCCGTCCCGCTCCGGAAGGCCGCCGTCCCGCCCGGGCTGCTGCGGCGCCCGGGCAGCCGGCACCACCGACCGCCCGGCGTCCACCGCCGCCACGCTCGTGACTCCGGCCACGCCCGCCAGGTCCGTGGCTTCTGCCACCCCGGCCGCGCCGGCCACGCCCGCGACGCCCGTGACACCTGCCACGCCGGTCACGTCCGCGACTCCCACCACGCCGGCCGCGTCCGCCACGCCCGCCGCGCCGGGAACACCCGCCGCTCCCACCGCGCCCGCCGCGCCGTCCGTACCGCCCGTCACCCCACCCCCGCGGGCCAGTTCGAGGATCGCCCGGGCCACCCGTGCCGCGGCCGACGGGACCTGACGGAAGCTCGGGAAGTCGTTGACGTCCACGACCACCGGGCCGTCCGGCCCGAGCAGCACGTCGAGGCCGTACAGGTCCAGCCCGTACACCTCGCCCACCCGTGCGGCGATCGCCGCCACCTCGGCCGACAGCGGCACGTTGCGCTCCCGCACCGGTAGGTCGGGATGCAGCGGGGACCGGCGCTCGGTCGCGTACAGCTCGCCGCCGACGCAGTAGACCTTGATGTCGGTGCCCCCGTTGGGCACGTACGGCTGGGCGATGAGCAGGCCCTCGCCGGCCAGGGCGGGGAGCATCGCCGCCAACTGCTCCGGCGAGGCGAACAGGTGCACCCCGCGCCCGGAGCTGCCGTCGGCCGGCTTGACCACCAGCGGGTACTGCGACGCGGGTATCTCCAGCAGCAGCGCGGGATCCGCCGCGGCGTAGGTCGGCGGCAGCGGAAGCCCCCGGCTGCGGCCGACCGCGGCGGCCAGCGCCTTGTCGCGCACGCCCCGGATCGACCGCGCGTCGTTGACCGTCGTCAGCCCGGCGTGGGCCGCGGCCTCCAGCAGCGTCAGACCCGGGCCGCCCGACACGGTCTTGAGGATCCAGGCGTCGTGCACCCCGGTCCGCACCACGTCGGTCATCCGCACCAGCGAGCCGCCGGGCCGCAGCACGTCGACCCGGTGGCCCCAGGCGACGAGCTGGCGGATCACCTCAACCGGCATGCCGTCGTGGCGGTACTGCTCTTCCACCAGGAAGCAAAGCCTCATCGACATTCCCGAAAACCCCCGGCCCCCGCCGGTCCGTCCGGCGCGCTGTTACGTCACACAATGTCATGAACGGTGATGAAGCGATCTCCCGCCCCGGCCGCGGTCCCGGCCCTGCTTGTAGCATGACCGACCGTGAGCGGTATCGACCGGAACGAACGGGCAGCGGGCGCCGTCCTCGGCGCGGCGGTCGGCGACGCCCTCGGCGCCCCCTTCGAATTCGGCCGGCCTGGCGCGTTCTCCCGCACCGACGGCGAGATGCGCGCGGGCGGCGGCTGGGAGGCGGGCGAGGCCACCGACGACACGCAGATGGCCGTGCTCGTCGCCGAGTCCCTGCTGGAGCGGGGCGGGTTGGACCTGCCCGACATGTTCGACCGGTTCCGGCGGTGGGCGGCGGCCGGCCCCAAGGACATCGGGCTGCAGACCGAGGCCGTACTCACCGGCGGCGACCCCTGGGACCTGGCGGCGGCCCTGCACTTCCAGGCCAACCAGCATGCCGCCGGCAACGGTTCGCTGATGCGCGCCTCCACCTCCGCCGTCCACTTCGCGGCGCAAGGCACCGCAGCGACCATGGCCGCCGCACGGCGGATCGCCGCGCTCACCCACGGGGACCCCGCCGCCTGGCACGGCACCGCCGTCCTGCACGAGCTCGTCCGCGTGGCGCTCACCGGCGCCGACCCGCTGGCGGCCGTACAGGACACCGTGGCGCTGCTGCCCCAGCCGCACCGCGACCGCTACGCCACCGTCCTGGCCCCCGACTGGCACCCCGACCGGGCCACCGAGTTCAACGGGGCCGTGTGGCCGTGCCTCGGGTCGGCCGTCTGGGCCGTGCGGGTGGGCCGGGGGTTCGAGGGGGCGGTCGGGGCGGCCGTGGACCTCGGCGGGGACACCGACACCGTCGCCTGCGTCACCGGGGCCCTCGCCGGGGCCGTGTACGGGGTCCGGGGTGTGCCCGGGCGGTGGGCCGGGCGGGTGCACGTGCCGTTGCCCGGGTCCGGCGGGCGGGTGCTGCGGGCCGGGGAGCTGGTCGAGATCGCGCACCGGCTGGCCGGGGCGGCGGACGACGCGGCGTCCGGGGCGTCCGGGGCGTCGTGTCCGTCAGCGGGGTGACCTGACGGCCCGGCCGGTCCGGTGTGCCCGCGCGGCGGCCGTACAGTCGGCGCCGAACCCTCCCGCGCCGGCAAGGAGAACCCGTGGATCCGACGTACGACGACCGCTTCCCGACGGACCCGGCCCGGCCGGGCTTCGGATCCGCCGCCGGTGACGGATCCGCCCGCGCCTCGCTGCGCGTCTTCGTGCTGGCCGGCTCCTCCCGGAGCGGTTCGATGAACCGCCGGCTCGCCTCGCTCGTCGGCGGGCTCGTCACCCGCTCCGGTCCGACCGTGGACCTCGCCCGCCTGGCCGATTTCCCCATGCCCGCCTACGACGGCGACACCGAGGCCGGAGAAGGCCCGCCCCCGGCGGCGGTCGCGCTGCGCGACCGGATCGAGGCCGCCCAGGCCCTGGTGATCGCCTCGCCCGAGTACAACGCCTCGGTGCCGGGGGTGGTGAAGAACGCCATCGACTGGGTCTCGCGCTTCCGGCCCCAGCCGTTCAAGGACAAGCAGACCCTGCTGGTCTCGGCCTCGCCGTCCATGGTGGGCGGCAACCGCGGCCTGTGGGCCCTGCGCGTCCCGCTGGAGCACCTCGGGGCCCGCGTCTATCCGGACATGTTCAGCCTGGCCGGCGCCCACCACGCCTTCACCGAGGACGGCGAGCTGACCGACCCGCAGCTCGCCGAGCGCCTCACCCAGACCGTGGACTCCTTCCTCGACCTGGCCGAGGCGGACACCCGCTACCTGTGCCTCCAGCGCCGCTGGTACGAGTTCCTCGGCGACGGCACCGACGCCCCCGTCACCGCCCGCGCCCAGGACTGAGCAATTCCGCGCACAGCCAGGGCCGTTGGGGCCGTTGGGACCGGTGGTGCGGGTGGCAGGTGATTAAGGTGGGGCGCGTGATACGACACATCGCGTTCGAGCGCCTCCACAACTTCCGGGACCTCGGCGGCTACCGGACCCGCGACGGCCGCACCGTCCGCTGGCAGCGGCTCTACCGCTCCGACTCCCTCGCCAAACTGGCGGGCCCGGACGCGGCCGGCGACCGCCACCGCTTCCGCGAGCTGGGCGTGCGGACCGTCATCGACCTGCGCTACCCGTGGGAGATCGAGGCCAAGGGCCGCATACCGCACTCCGACGACGTCACGTACCTCAACCTCAGCGTGGAGCACCGCCCCTACGACCAGGCCGAGATCGACCCCGAGCTCGACCCCTGGCGCTACCTCGCCGACCGGTTCGCGGAGGTCGCCCTCGACGGAGCCGTCGAACTGCGCGCCGCCCTGGAGGTGATCGCCGGCTCCGACGACCCGCAGGTCTTCCACTGCGCCTCAGGCAAGGACCGCACCGGCCTGCTCGCGGCCCTGGTGCTCGCGTTGCTCGGGGTCGGCGAGGACGAGATCGCCGCCGACTTCGCCCTGACCGAGCTCGCCACCGAGCGCCTGGTGGCCGACTGGAAGGCGGCCAACCCGGACCGCGTCCTGCGCTGGCCGGCGTACGGGCGGGCGCCGGAGGAGGTCATCCGGCTCTTCCTGGCAGACCTGGCCGCCACCTACGGCTCGGTCCACGCGTACGCCACCGGCCACCTCGGGGTGGACGAGGAGCTGATCGCCCGGCTGCGGGACCGGCTGCTGGAGCCCGAGACGGCCTAGGGCCTGTCCGCCGGACAGGCCCTAGTGCAGCCGCAGCGTTAGGATCTTCGCACTGCCCGGACGTAGCGCAGAGGTCGTCGCACCGCCATGCCATGGCGGGAGACGCCGGTTCGAATCCGGCCGTCCGGGCAGGCAGTGCGCGTGCGCCGGGCGCGGGCGCACCGCGCGGCCCCGTGGCGCAGAGGCAGTCGTACCCTCCCCACCAGGAGTGACAGGCCGGTTCGCGTCCGGTCGGTGGCCGCGACGACGGACACCAGGGGCAGGGCGGCGGGGGAGTTGGCGGGACAGGCGAGGCAGCAGGCGCACGGGCACGGGCATGGGCATGGGCACGAGCCCGAGCATGCGCACGAGCCTGGGCACGCGCACGGCCACAAACGCGTGCCGGAGGAGGCCGGGGAGACCGTCACCGAGGAGGAACTCGCGGCCTTCGACCGTACGGTCGGCAAGCTGCGCGCCCTCCCCGCGGACGACCCGGTGCGGCTGAGGGCCGAACAGGTCGCCGCCTGCTTCGCCCGCGACGGCCGCCAGCGCCGCCGCAAGAACCGCAACGAGGCCCGCACCGCCGCCGACGACGCCCTCGCCGCCGCGACCGCGACCGGTGCACCGGAACGCCGCGAGGACGCCCCGCTCGACGCCGCCGCCGCGGCCGGCCCCGTCGGGGTCTTCGCCCGCCCCCGCCGCTGCTACGTCTGCAAGCAGTTCTACCGGCAGGCCGACGGCTTCTACCACCGGCTCTGCCCCGACTGCGCCGCCGACAACACCGCCCGCCGGGCCATGAGCTGCGACCTGACCGGCCGCCGCGCGCTCCTCACCGGCGGCCGCGTCAAGATCGGTTTCCAGCTGGCCCTCATGATGCTGCGCGACGGCGCCGAGCTCCTCGTCACCAGCCGCTTCCCCCAGGACACCCTGGCCCGCTTCCGCGCCGCCCCCGGCAGCGAGCAGTGGCTGGACCGGCTCACCGTCGTCGCCGTCGACCTGCGCGACCCCCGCCAGGTCCTCGGCCTGTGCGAACGGCTGCGCGCCGACGGCGACCCCCTCGACATCCTGGTCAACAACGCCGCGCAGACCGTACGCCGCCCGCCCGAGTCGTACGCGCTGCTGGCCGCCGCCGAGTCCGCGGCGCTGCCCGGTCCCGGCCGGATGTGGCGGGCCCCGGGCTACGAGCCGATGCGGGCCCTGGAGGCAGGCGGAACCGGTGCCTCCGGCGCCCTCGCCCTGGTCCTGGACGAGGCCGACGAGGCCGGGCTGCTGCCCGACCCCGCCCCCGCCAACTCCTGGTCGGTGAAGCTCGGCGAGCTCGACCCCGCCGAACTGCTGGAGACCCAGCTCGTCAACGCCCTGGCACCGGCCCTGCTGGTCGACCGGCTGCTGCCGCTGCTGCTCGCCTCGCCGCGGCCCCACCGCTACGTCGTCAACGTGACGGCCGTGGAAGGGCGCTTCGCGGTGCGGCGCAAGACGGCCGGCCATCCGCACACCAACATGGCCAAGGCGGCCCTGAACATGCTGACCCGCACCAGCGGCCCCGAACTCGCCGCGCACGGCGTCCACATGTGCAGCGTCGACACCGGATGGATCACCGACGAGAACCCCGTGCCCAGGAAGAACCGGATCGCCGCAGCGGGTTTCCGGACCCCGCTCGACATCGTGGACGGCGCGGCGCGCGTGTACGACCCCATCGTGCGCGGCGAGGCGGGGGACCCGGTGGCCGGCGTCTTCCTCAAGGACTACCGGGAGGCGCAGTGGTGACACTCCCCGGCCCGCAGGCCACCGGCTTCGCCGGCACCAGGGCCGCCTGAACCGGGTCCGGCGGGGGTCTCGTAAGATCACCGGCAAGGGCGGAGCCGTAGCGCAGAGGTCGTCGCACCGGTCTCCAAAACCGGGACACGCTGGTTCGAATCCAGCCGCTCCGCCCCCCTCGTCCCGCCTGCCACGTGCCTCGCCGGCGGCGCAGGCCGGGGTCAGCGGCCCCGGCGCACCCGGGCCGCCCTGCGGGCCTCCGCCAGCTTGCGGGCCTCGGCCGTCCTGCGTGACTCCTTGCCACGGGCGGGACTGCTGCCCAGCCCGCGGAAACCGAGGGTGCTCTCCTTGGCCCCGGCCTTCCCGGCCGCCGGCTCCGCCGCGGGCGCGGCGCTGCCCGGCAGCGGCACACCGGGCGGCCGCTTCGCGCCCGTGATCCGGGCCAGGGCGGGGTCACCGGGGCGTACCGGGGTGGCCGTCGCCCGGATGCCGGCCTCCGACAGCATGCGGCTCACGTCGCGCCGCTGGCCCGCGGTGACCAGGGTGACCACGCGGCCCGACTCGCCGGCCCGCGCGGTGCGGCCGCCGCGGTGCAGGTAGTCCTTGGGGTCGGCCGGCGGATCGACGTTCACGACCAGGTCCAGCGCGTCCACGTGCAGGCCGCGGGCGGCGACGTCGGTGGCGACCAGGACGTCGATCTCGCCCTGCTTGAACTGCTCCAGCGTGTGCGTGCGCTGCGGCTGGGACTTCCCGCTGTGCAGGGCGGCCGCCCGTACGCCGCTGCCGCGCAGCTGGCGGGTGAACCGGTCCACGCTCTGCCGGGTGTCCAGGAACATCAGCACCCGTCCGTCCCGGGCCGCGATCTCGGTGGCGGTCTGGAACTTCTCCGCGCCGTGGACGTGCAGCACGTGGTGGTCCATCGCGGCCACCGCGCCCGCCGCGGCGTCGACCGTCGCGACCACCGGATCGTCGAGGTAGTGCCGCACGAGGTGGTCGACGTCGCGGTCCAGGGTCGCCGAGAACAGCATCCGCTGCCCGTCCGGCCGGACCTGGTCCAGGAGCTCCGAGACCTGGGGCAGGAAGCCCATGTCGCACATCTGGTCGGCCTCGTCCAGCACCGTGATCCGCACCTGGTCCAGGTGGCAGTCGCGGCGCCCGACCAGGTCCGCGAGCCGGCCCGGGGTGGCGACGACCACCTCGGCGCCGGCCTTGAGCGCGGCGGCCTGCCGCCCGCTCTGCAGCCCGCCGACCACCACCGTCAGCCGCAGCTCCAAGGCCTGGGCGTACGGGGTCAGCGCGTCGGCGACCTGCTGGGCGAGCTCCCGGGTCGGTACGAGGACCAGCGCGAGCGGCCGCTTCGCCCCGGCCCGCCGGCCCGCGGTGCGCGCGAGCAGGGCCAGTCCGAAGGCGAGGGTCTTGCCGGAGCCGGTCCGCGCCCGGCCCAGGACGTCCCGGCCGGCCAGGGCGTTCGGCAGGGTCGCGGCCTGGATCGGGAAGGGCTCCGCCACGGCCAGGCCGGCCATCGTCCGCACCAGCTCCGGCGGCAGCCCGAGCTCGGCGAACGAGGCTGCCGGCGGCAGCCCCGGGGTGACCGTTTCCGGCAGCGCGAACTCGCGCTTCGCGTTCATGGAGAAACCTTCCTCGTCCCGGTGCCCGGAACGGGCCGGGGCCCGTACCCTCGCGGTACGGGCCCCGGCTGCGTCGTAAGCGTCCGGCCATTTTACCAGCGCAGGCCCCGGCGGCCGGTGCGGTCAGGGCGCCGCGAGAAGGCTCCGGGGCCTGGCGCGGTGGGGCCCTACGGCCCTACGCGAACTCCAGCCGGGCGATGCCGCCGTGCTCCAGGGCCGTGTACAGGGCGCCGTCCGGCCCGAAGGCCAGGCCGTGGGGCTCGGAGCCGGTGTCTGCCAGCGCGTACTCCGTGACCCCGCCGTCGGGCGTGATGCGGCCGATCCGGCCCGCGCCCCACTCGGTGAACCAGCAGGCTCCGTCCGGCCCCGCGACCACCGCGTGCGGGCGGCAGGCCGGATCGGGCAGCGGGAACTCGGTGATCGCGCCGGCCGTCGTGATCCGGCCGATGCTGCCGGCGCCGATCTCGGCGAACCACAGGGCCCCGTCCGGCCCGGCCGCCAGCCCCACGGGCCCGGCGCCGGACGTCGGCAGGGGGTGGACGTCGACCTCGCCGTCCACGGTGATCCGGCCGACGGCGCCGGCCTGGTTGAGCGTGAACCACAGCGCGCCGTCGGCGCCCGCCGCGATCGCCGACGGGAAGGCGCCCTCGACGGGCAGCGGGAACTCGGTGACCTCGCCCTCGGCGGTGATCCGCCCGATCCGGTCGGCGTGCAGCTGGGTGAACCACAGCGCTCCGTCGGGGCCGGCGGCGATGCCGTACGGTCCGGCGCCGGCCGTGGGCAGGGCGTAGCTGGTCGACCCCCCGTCCACGGTGATCCGGCCGATGCGGTGGTCGCGCATCCGCGTGAACCACAGGGCTCCGTCGGGTCCGGCGGCGATGAGGGACGGCCCGCAGTCGGGGGAGTCCAGCGCGAACTCGTCGAGCTGCCCGGCGGGCGTCAGCCGGGCGATGCGGCCGCCGTGCACGAGCGTGCACCACAGGGCTCCGTCGGGACCGGCGGTGACGGCGTACGGGCCGGAGGCGGGGTCGGCGACGGGGAAGTCGCGCTGGTCGGTGAGGGCCGGGATCGGGGTGGTGCGGGTGGGCATGCGGTCCTTTCCAGAGGGGTGGTTCGGTGGTGCGCATGGTGCGTGTGCTGCGGACAGTGCGCGTGCTACGTGTGCGTGCTGCGGATGGCCGGAGTGCGAGCGGGCTACGGGCCCCGCCGACGCGGGGCCGGTCAGGCCGGGCACGAGACCCGGGAGTACGGGGCCCAGGGCGCGTCGCGGGTCAGGCCGGTACGGGCGCCGTCGCGGCGGACGGCGCGTGGAGGTCCAGGCGGCGGCCCTGCCAGCGGCCGCACAGCTGCCGGTCGTGGCTGACCACGACCACCGCTCCGGCGAAGTCCGCCAGTGCCGCCTCCAGTTCCTCGGCCAGGGCCGGTGAGAGGTGGTTCGTCGGCTCGTCCAGCAGCAGGACGTCGGCCGGTTCGGTGACCAGCCGGGCCAGCGCGAGCCGCTGCCGCTGCCCGGCGGACAGCGCGCCCACCGGTACGTCGAGCCGCTCGCGCCGGAACAGGCCCAGGGACAGCAGCCGTTCGGCGTGCTCGTCCGGTGTGCCGGCCCGGCCGTGCGCGAACGCGGCGAGTACGGTCCGCCCGGCCGGCCCGACCTCGGCCTGCTGGGCCAGCAGGCCCGTCCTGCCGCGGCGTACGATCCACCCCCGGTCCGGTTCGGACCGCCCGGCCAGGATGCCCAACAGGGTGCTCTTCCCCGACCCGTTGGGGCCCGTGACCAGCAGTCGGTCGCCGGCCGCGACGGTCAGGTCCACCGGGGCGAGCCGCCCCTCGACCTCGACGCCGTCCGCCTGCAGCAGCGCGGCGCGCGCGGCGCCGACGGCCGCGGGAGCCGTACGTCCGGTGGCCGCGGTGAGCGCCGGCGTGAAGCGCAGGGGCTCCGGCGGTGCGGGTACGGGCGCCGCGAGGAGCCGGTTCAGCCGCTCCTGGGCGTTGCGGACCCGGCCGGCCAGGGACTGCTGGACCCGTCCGGCGGCCCTGTCGTAGGCCATCTTGTTGCCGTCCTTCATCGCCCGGCCCGGGGCCACGCGGCGCGCCGTGGTCGCCGCGGTCTCGCGCAGCCGGGCGACCTCCGTCCGCCAGGCCGTGTGCGCCTCGGCGCGGCGCTGCCGGTCGGCCGCCCGCTCGGCGAGGTAGCCGGCGTAGCCGTTGCCGTGGCGCACGGTGCGGTGCAGGTCGCCGTCGACCTCCAGCAGGACGGTGGCGAACCGGTCGAGGAAGGCGCGGTCGTGGGAGACGGCGACGGTGGTGCCGCGGCGCCCGCGCAGATGCTCCTCCAGCCAGGTCAGCGCGGCGTCGTCGAGGTGGTTGGTCGGCTCGTCGAGCAGCAGGACCTCGGGGGACGCGGCGAGCAGGGCGGCGAGGCGCAGGCGGACCTGTTCGCCGCCGGAGAGCCCGCCCACGGTGCGCCCGCGGGGCAGGTCCATCAGGCCGAGGCCGTGCAGGGCGCGCTCGGCGCGCGCGTCGGCCTCGTACCCGCCGCGGAGTTCGAAGGCGGTGAGCAGGTCGGCGTACTCGTCGAGGATGGCCGGACCGGTGTCGTCCCCGGTCGCCATCTCGGTTTCGAGGGCGCGCATCCGCCGTTCCATGGCGTGCAGGCCGGCCAGTGCCCGGTCGACGACCTGCTGGACCGTCAGGTGGGCGGGGAGGGCCTCCTCCTGGGCGAGGAAGCCGATGCCGCCGTCGGCGCGGACGACGACCTCGCCGCTGTCGGGGCGTTCGGCGCCGGCCAGCAGCCGGAGCAGGGTGGACTTGCCGGAGCCGTTCTCGCCGACGACGGCCAGCCGGCCGCCCGCGGGGACGGAGCAGGTGACGGAGTCGAGGACGAGGCGGCCGTTGTACGACTTGGTGACGTCAAGAACGGTGAGCTGAGCGGTGGTACGTGCGGTCATGGGGTGCCTTTCGGGTGCCCGGAGCGGGGCGGAGGGAGGGGGAGGAGGGTGCGGAGCACAGGGAACGGGGGTGGATCACCATCGGGATCACTCCTTAAAGCGACGAATGTTGCGTTAGAATGTTTGCATGGACAGCCCGACGCCCGCAAGTGGCAATGCAGAGTTCCCGGCCCGCCGTCGCACCGGCGGCCGCAGCGCACGGGTCCGCGCCCAGGTCCTGGAGGCCGTCGGCGCCCTGCTGGTGCAGGGCGGGTACGACGGCCTGACCGTGGACGCGGTCGCCGAACGGGCCGGCGTGCACCGCACGACGGTCTACCGGCGCTGGCGCGACGTGGGCGGCCTGCTGGCCGA
Organism: Streptomyces bambusae; assembly: GCF_019400985.1. Lineage (GTDB taxonomy): Bacteria > Actinomycetota > Actinomycetes > Streptomycetales > Streptomycetaceae > Streptomyces > Streptomyces bambusae_A. The sequence goes on along the minus strand of NZ_WTFF01000030.1, from coordinate 340 downwards.
CGTCCTCGACGCGGCGGCCGACGACGACACGTGGAGCCCGCCCGACACCGGCTCGCTGGAGGAGGACCTCGCCGCCATGAACCAGGAGGTCTACGACGCCCTCGCCGCCGACGCGACCCTCACCACGGCCCTGATCGCCGCCTCGTTCCGGTCCCCGGAGGCCGCCGCGGCCCTGGGCCGGTTCTGGGCGGACCGCTACGAGCGGTGCGCGGCGGTGGTCGACCGGGCCGTCGCGCGCGGCGACCTCGCTGCCGGCACCGACGCGCGGGCGGTGGTGGTGACCGCGACCGCCCCCGTGTACCACGAGCTGCTCCTGCTGCGGGCCGCCCCGGACCCGGCC
>NZ_WTFF01000003.1 GCF_019400985.1 Streptomyces bambusae | reverse complement strand
CCCTCGCCCGCCGCCGGTCCGGCTCCCCCGGCACGGTCCGCCTCGCCCGCCGTGAGCAGGCCCGCCGCGGCGGCGATCCCGAGGAAGACGGCACTGCGCAGGATCACCCGCCGCCCGACTGTCGGCTCGTCAGTTTTCATTATTACTACGTATCAACGAGATCGGCGCAGATGTCGAGAGGCGCGGTCGCATCCGCACCCGCTCACCCGTTCGGGTCAACCGTGCCCGCGCGCCCGACCCCTGGTGCCCGCGGGACCGGACGGCACCATGGGGGCATGAGCGAATCCCTGCGCACTCGCGTCCTGGACGTCACCACCGGCAGCGACGAGCGTGTCCACGATCTGACGACCGCCTGCGTGGACTTCCTGGCCGAGGCGGCGGCCGGCCGCGACGGCCTGCTGAACGTCTTCGTACCGCACGCCACCGCCGGCATCGCCGTCATCGAGACCGGGGCGGGCAGCGACTACGACCTGCTGGCGGCCCTGCGGACCCTGCTGCCCGCCGACGACCGCTGGCAGCACCGGCACGGCAGCCCCGGCCACGGCCGCGACCACGTCCTGCCGGCCATCGTCCCGCCGCACGCGACCCTGCCGGTCATCGGCGGTCAACTGGCTCTCGGAACCTGGCAGTCGGTCTGCCTGGTCGACACCAACGGGGACAACCCCCACCGCCAGGTCCGCCTGTCCTTCTACGGCTGAGGCCCGGCCCCTTCCCCTGCCCCGGCCCTTCTCCCTGCCCCTGGCGGCCCGTGCGTCAGCCGCGGCGGACCAGGGGGAAGGGCAGGGTCTCGCGGATGGTCAGGCCCGTGAGGAACATGACCAGCCGGTCCACACCGATGCCCAGGCCGCCGGTGGGCGGCATCGCGTACTCCAGGGCGTCGAGGAAGTCGTTGTCGAGCTCCATCGCCTCGGGGTCGCCGCCGGCTGCCAGGAGGGACTGGGCGGTCAGCCGGCGGCGCTGCTCGACGGGGTCGGTGAGCTCCGAGTACGCCGTGCCCAGTTCGGTGCCGAAGGCGACCAGGTCCCAGCGCTCCGCGAGCCGCGGGTCGCGGCGGTGCTGCCGGGTCAGCGGGGAGACGTCGGTCGGGAAGTCCTTGTAGAAGGTGGGGAGCCCGGTCCGCTCCTCCACCAGGCGCTCGTACATCTCCAGGACCACGTCGCCGCGGGTGTCCTCGGGGGTGTGCGGGACGCCCGCCCGGTCGCAGAGCCTGCGCAGCACGTGCTCCTCCGTGTCGGCGTCGACCTCCTCGCCGAGGGCCTCGCTGACCGCCCCGTACAGGGTCTTCACCGGCCACGGCCCGGAGATGTCGTGCTCGACGAGCCGGCCGTCGGGGCCGGCCTTGCGGGCGATCGGCGAGCCGAAGGCGGCGGTGGCGGCGCCCTGGATCAGCTCGCGGGTCAGGTCGAGCATCACGTCGTAGTCGGCGAAGGCCTGGTAGGCCTCCAGCATGGTGAACTCGGGGTTGTGCTTGTAGGAGACGCCCTCGTTGCGGAAGGTGCGGCCCATCTCGAAGACCTTCTCCATGCCGCCGACGCACAGCCGCTTGAGGTACAGCTCGGGGGCGATGCGCAGGTAGAGGTCGAGGTCGTAGGCGTTGATGTGGGTGCGGAAGGGCCGGGCGTTGGCTCCGCCGTGGATCTGCTGGAGCATCGGGGTCTCGACCTCCAGGTAGCCGCGGTCCAGCAGCCCCTGGCGCAGCGCCTGTACGGCGGTGGAGCGGGCCCGGACCACCTCGCGGGCCTCGGGGCTGGCGACCAGGTCGAGGTAGCGGCGGCGGACCCGGGCCTCGGGGTCGGCCAGGCCCTTGCGCTTGTCCGGCAGCGGGCGCAGGCACTTGCCCGTCAGCCGCCAGTCGCGGACGAGCACCGAGAGCTCCCCGGTCTTGCTGGCGGCCACCTCGCCGGTGGCGACGACGTGGTCGCCGAAGTCGACCTGGGCGGTGAAGGAGTCCAGGGCCGGCCCCGACTCGTCGCGGGTGAGCATCAGCTGGAGGTCGCCGGACCAGTCCCGCAGCAGGGCGAAGGCCACGCCGCCGAGGTCGCGGACGAGCATGACCCGGCCGGCGACGGTGACCTGTTCGCCGCTCCGGCTGCCGCTCGCCGGGCCGGGGTGGGCGGCGCGCAGTTCGGCGAGGGTGTGGGTGCGCTGCGGGATGCCGACGGGGTAGGGGTCGGTGCCGGCGGCGACCAGCCGGTCGAGCTTGCGGTGGCGGACGCGGACCTGCTCGGGCAGCCGCTCCCCCGGGCCGCGCCCGCCCACCTCCCCTTCCTCCGCCAGGCCGAGGGCGGTGATGGGTGGCAGGCCCTCGGTGGTGGCCGGGGCGGTGACCCCTGTGGGGTGTCCGTTGCCCCACAGCTTGCGCAGGCGCGGTACGGAGACGAAGCCCTCGGCCACGCCGGAGGCGAGACTCACCCGGGCGAGTGAACCGGCGTCCTGGTAGCAGAGGAAGCGGGGGTACCACTCGGGCCCGTACTTGACGTTCGAGCGGTACAGCGCCTCCAGCTGCCACCAGCGGGAGAAGAACAGCAGCAGCCGGCGCCACAGCTTCAGGACCGGGCCGGCGCCGATCCGGCCGCCCTCCTCGAAGGCGGACCGGAACACCGCGAAGTTCAGCGAGATCCGGCGTACGCCCAGCTTGGGCGCGGCCGCGCAGAGCTCGGCGACCATGAACTCCATGACCCCGTTGGGTGCGCCGCGGTCGCGCCGCATCAGGTCCAGGGAGATGCCGTCCTTGCCCCACGGGACGAAGGACAGCAGGGCGATGAGCTCGCCGTCCGCGTCGAAGGCCTCCACCAGCAGGCAGTCGCCGTCGGCGGGGTCGCCGAGCCGGTCCAGGGCCATCGAGAAGCCGCGCTCGGTCTCGGTGTCGCGCCACCGGTCGGCGCGGTCGATGATGCGCTCCATCTCGTCCTGGGTGAGGGCGGAGTGGCGGATGACGCGGACGGTGGCGCCGGTCCTCCTGACCCGGTTGACGGCCTGGCGGGTGACGCGCATGTCGCGGCCGTCGAGGTCGAAGTGGGCGACGTGCAGGATGGCCTCGTCGCCCAGTTGCAGGGCGCTCAGGCCGGAGCGGGCGTAGGCGGTGGCGCCGTCCTCGGAGGCGCCCATGACGGCGGGCTGCCAGCCGTACCGGCGGGCCACGCGCAGCCAGGCGTCGATCGCGGAGGACCACGCTCCGGGGTCGCCCACGGGGTCTCCGCTGGCCAGGCACACGCCGACCTCGACCCGGTAGGTGACGGCGGCCTTGCCGTTGGGGGCGAAGACCACGGCCTTGTCGCGGCGGGTGGCGAAGTAGCCCAGGGAGTCGCGGCGCCCGTACGCGCCGAGCAGTGCGCGGATGCGTGGCTCCTCGTCGCCGTGCAGGGCGGCCGTCATGCGCTGGGAGCGGAAGAGGGTGGCGGCGGCGTTCAGCAGGGCGAGGGCGCCGAACAGGCCGAGCAGGAAGTACAGCGGCCGGGGCGGACGGCCGTCGAACTGGCGGGCGGAGAAGAGCCCGCCGAAGACCTGTCCCGCGGCCCAGTCCAGCCATTGGCCGCGGGGCAGCGTGCCGGGGAAGAGCGCGACCAGGCCCCAGCCGAGGAGGACGGCGGCGAGCAGGCCGGTACCGAGGACGAGCAGGGCGCGCCAGACGGCGCCGGGCCGGGAGGCGGCGTAGAACTCGTTGCGGGCGGCGACGAGCACGGCGAGGGCGGCCACCGCCAGGGCCATGGAGGAGCCGCCGACCGCGTAGTAGCCGTCGGCCATGACGATCAGGTCGACGAGGATCAGCAGGGCCAGATAGGCGACGACGATCCACCAGGCGATCTTCTTGCGGATGCCGAGGGCGGCGGCGAGCAGGAAGAGGAAGACGGCGTAGGCGAGGTTGGCGCTGACGGGTACGACGACGAGGTCGAGGAAGCGCACGACCGGCCGCAGCAGCCGGCGCAGGGTCGGGGAGAGCGCGAGCAGGGCGCACAGCAGGCCGAGCGCTCCGAAGAACGCGCCGAATCCGTCGGGAACCCGGTTCAGGAACCGCCTGCCGGTCCCCTGGGGACCCTGCGGCCCCCGCTCCCGGTCCCGGCCCTGGCCCCGGCCCCGATCCCGGGACTTCTCCTCGGTGACACTCATGGTTCGCACTGTAGGGAGGGACGGGAGGCTCCGCGCGCGGAGGAGGCCGGCCCCGGGTGGGTGACAGAACACCTGAACGCGCCTTTCGGGCGCGCGCCGCGGACGGGCCCGCGGTGTGCCGGGCCGGTCAGCGGCCCATGGTGAGGCCGTCCTTGGCGGCGCCGCGGCCGAGGACGGCCTCCGTGATCGCCTCCTGCGCGGTCCGGTACGAGTCCTCGGACGGGTCCTCGGCGAGCGCGGCCGGCAGGTTGACCACCTTGCCCGCGCGGAGGTCCATCCACTGCGGGACGAACTCCGCCTTGGTCACCTGCCAGCGGCCGCCGGGCGCGGCCGGGGGCTCGAACCGGAAGCGGCCGATGGAGCTGTAGTTGCCGCGCGGGTCGTAGGCGCCGGAGTGGTTGTACATGGTGCCCGCGACCTGGTCGCCCATCCCGTAGACGATCCAGGTGCCGTTGACCTTCTCGTACGCCTGCGGAATGTGCGCGTGCGTGCCCAGGATCATGTCGATGTCGGGGCGGCCGTCGGTCTGCGAGGCCGTGAGCGTGCGGCCGAGGGTCAGCTGGCGCTCGTCCGGCGCGGTCTGCCACTCCGTGCCCCAGTGCATGCTGACCAGGACCACGTCGGCGCCCGCCCGGCGGGCGGCGCGCGCGTCCGCGACGATCTTCTTCTCGTCGATCAGGTTCACCGCCCACGGCCGGCCCTCGGGCAGCGGGTAGCCGTTGGTGTCGAAGGTGTACGCGAGGTGCGCGACCTTGGCGGAACCGGCCCGGTACACGGTGTGCTTCGCCGCCTCGGCGGCCGTACGCGCCGAGCCGGCGTGCCCGAGGCCGACCTTGTCGAACCGGTCGAGCGTGCGGCGCAGTCCGTCCGCGCCGGCGTCGAGGGTGTGGTTCGAGGCCGTCGAGCAGCCCTCGTAGCCCGCGTCCTTGAGCGCGTCGGCGATCTGGGGCGGGGAGACGAAGGCGGGGTAGCCGGAGAACGGGCCGTCCTCGTCGCCGTAGACGGTCTCCATGTGGCACAGGGCCAGGTCGGCGGCCGCGATCACGGGCTTGACCCCGGAGTACATGGGCCGGAAGTCGTAGCCTTCGCCGCCAGCGGCGTTGTGGCCGTGCTGGATGACCGAGGGGTGCGGCAGGACGTCACCGGTGGCCACCAGCGTGAAGCCGGCGGCCGCGGCACCCGGGGCGGTGGACGCCGGGCCGGACGACGACCGGGAACCGCCGCTGCCGAGCCGGGCCGGGGCCGGGTCCCCGTCACCCGCGCAGCCGGCTGCGGCCGACAGCAGCAGGGCCGACAGGAGCGCGAGGCCGCGCCGTGTGCGCTGGGTCATGGGTCCCGGCCTCCATGAGCAGGATTTGTATGACTATCTGATCGTCAGACTCCATATCTATGGGAAAGCCGGGGCAAGTCAAGGCGCCGTGCCGTCCCGCCGCCGACGAGTCACACCCGCGGATCACGCCGACGAGCTCACACCGGCAGATCACACCGACGAATCACAGCCGCGGATCACACCGGCGGATCACACCGTCAGCACTCACCGCCAGAACTCACCGGCGGCCGTTCACCGTGCCGTTCGACCGTTCACCGCCCGGGGCGGCCGCCCGTCGGTCCGCCGGGGCGTTTGGGCGCAGCGGGCGCGCCGCACGGTTCCCGGGCCGCTCCCCGCAGGTCAGGGTGGGTGGCACCGCGCCCGTCGCACCCCGGAAGGAGCCTCCCGTGCCCTTGTCCCCCACCCTGCCGCGCACGGACCCCGCGGCCCTGGCCGAACTCCAGCACGAGCACGGCAGGGCGCTGTTCGGCTTCCTGCTGGGCCTGACGGGCGGTGACGCCCAGCGCGCCGAGGACCTCGTGCAGGAGACCCTCTTCCGCGCCTGGCAGCACCCCGAGGCCCTGGCCAGCGGCCACGAGTCGATGCGTCCCTGGCTGTTCACCGTGGGCCGGCGGCTGGCGATCGACGCCCGCCGCGCACGCATGTCGCGGCCGCAGGAGGTCGACCCCGAGGGGCTGGAGCAGGCGCCGGCCCCGCACGACGGGGTGACCAGCTCGGTCACCGCGATCGACGTGCGGCGGGCCGTGGGGAGTCTGGGGCGGGAGCACCGCGAGGTGCTGCTGCAGGTCTACTTCCGGGACCGCTCGGTGGCCGAGGCCGCGGCCGAGCTCGGCATCCCGGCCGGCACCGTCAAGTCGCGCACGTACTACGCCCTGCGCGCACTGAAGAAGGACCTCCAGGGGTACGACCTCGGCGCCTGAATCCCTCCTCCCCGACGACGACGGCCGGAGAACTACTCAAGGAATGACCGGAATGTGCCTGAAACGTGCGCAGGACGCATCGAATACGGCATCAGACCGTTCAAGTTGAGTAAACGTCCCCCGCCTCACGAGCCCGCCGGGGAAGGCTCGGGACAGACGGCGGGAAGCTCGACGGGAGAAGGTGGAACGGTGCGGCCCGAGGGTACGAACGGCACCAGCGGCGGCGGGCTCGCAGTGCCCATGGCGTGGCTCTACGCGGAGTACATCGCGGACGAGCTGCTGCGCACGGGCCGGCTCATCCCGGTCAGCACCCTGGAGTTCCGCGCCGGGCGGGACACCCTGGCGCTGACGATCTATCTCTCGGACGCGGCCGGCGAACTGTCCGGGATCCGGGTGGTCTCCCAGCTCGACGAGTGGCTCTCGCTCACCGCGTACGGGCATCCCTGGCGCGACTGGGTCCAGACGCGCTTCCTCCAGCTGGGCGAGGAGGCCCGCGAGCGCGGCCGGTCCGAGGACCCGGACCTCGAACTGGCCCGGGCCGCCTGGAGCTGGCTGGACCGTACCGAGCTGTTCGCCACCAACCTCGACCCCGGGCACCACGCGCCCGCCGAGGCACCCGTACCGCTCGACGAGAACACCCGGGTGTGGACCCCGGCCTGGCAACTGGGCCTGCCGCTGGGACACCTGGCCATGCACCTGTTCTGATCACCTGTCCTGATCCACCGGTTCCGGGACCCCGGCCCGGCCGTCAGCCGTCCCGGTCGGCGACCAGGCCCGTGAAGTCCGCCTCGTTGCGCTCGGCGCGCCGCACGTACCACCGGGCGACCAGCCACATCACCGGGTACACGGCCACGCCCAGTGCGCCCCACACCAGTGGCCCCGCCGTGATGCCGGGCAGCATGAACACCAGCGGCAGCGTCGCCACCAGCAGCGCGAGCGCCGCCAGGGCGCTCAGGCCGACGCGCAACTGGCTGCGCATCAGGGCCCGTACGTAGGTGGTCCCGAGGGTGGTCTGCTCGGAGATCTCCGACCGTGCCGGGGCGTGCGCCGGCGGCCGGGGGCGGGCCGCGCGCGGCACCCCGGTGACGATCTCCCGCCGCGGCTGCGGCGGCCGCCGGTCCTGGTCCTGGTCCTCGGGCACGGCGTGGAAGTCTACGCAGGGATCGACCGTTCGAGGGACTGCCCGGTGCCGCGTAGCGCGGCTCGGCACGGCTCGACGCGGCGCGACACGGCTCGACGAGGCTCGACGCGGCTCGACGGAGCTACTTCAGGAGCCGGGACAGCCGGCGGTCGGCGAGTGGCTTGCCGCCGGTCTGGCAGGTGGGGCAGTACTGGAGGGAGGAGTCGGCGAACGACACCTCGCGGATGGTGTCCCCGCAGACCGGGCAGGGCTCCCCCGTACGGCCGTGCACGCGCAGGCCGCTCTTCTTCTCGGCCTTGAGCCGGCCCGCCGCCACCCCGCGCGAGCGCTCCACGGCCTCGCCCAGCGTCTCCCGGACGGCCGTCCACAGGTGCGTGACCTGGTCCTCGTCGAAGGAGGAGGCAAGTTTGAACGGCGAGACCTTCGCCCGGTGCAGGATCTCGTCGCTGTAGGCGTTGCCGATGCCCGCGACGACGCCCTGGTCGCGCAGCACCCCCTTGATCTGCCTCCGCTCCCCGGCGAGCAGGGCGGCGAGGGCGTCCCGGTCGAAGGCTTCGGCGAGGGGGTCGGGGCCCAGGCGGGCGATGCCGGGGACCTCCTGGGGGTCGTGGACGACGTACACGGCGAGGCGCTTCTGGGTGCCGGCCTCGGTGAGGTCGAAGCCGGCGCCGTCGTCGAGTACGACGCGCAGCGCGAGCGGGCCCTTGCCGGGGCGGGGCGGCTGCGCGGGCAGGGCGTCCTGCCAGCGGAGCCAGCCGGCCCGGGCCAGGTGGGTGACGAGGTGGAGGTCGCCGAGGCGCACCGCGAGGAACTTCCCGTAGCGCGCCGTCGGCCCTGCCTGCCGTCCCTCCAGCGCGGTCAGCGGCGGGTCGTAGGTCTTGAGCACGCTGACGGCGAGCGGGAGGACACGGGCGACCACCCGCCCGGTGAGGTGCTCGTCGAGGAACTCCCGGAGCGCCTCGACCTCGGGCAGCTCGGGCATGCCCCCAGCCTGACCGGTCGACGTGCGCGGCGCTACCCGGACCGGCCGACGGCCACAGGCCGGGCCCGGCCGAGCGAGGTCGGCCCGGGCCAGGTCAGGTCAGCTCAGGTCAGGTCAGGTCAGGTCGAACTCGCACCAGACGCACTTGCCGCTGCCCCGGGGCTCCACGCCCCAGACCTCCGCCAGCCGGTCCACCAGCATCAGGCCGCGCCCCGAGACGCCCGTCCCGCCGGCCTCGCGGCGGCGCGGGAGCGCGCTGGAGCGGTCCTCGACCTCGACGCGGAGGCGGTGGTCGTGGCCGGCGAGGACGCGGAGGGTGACGACGGCGGGGCCGTCGGTGTGCATGAGGGCGTTGACGATGAGTTCGTCGGCGACGAGTTCGATCTCGTCGGCGCGTTCGCGGGCGCCCCAGGCGCGGACCGCGGCACCGATCATGTGCCGGGCCGCCACGAGGGCCTCGGGGTCGCCCTGGGCCACGTGCTGGCGCAGGCGGCCGCCGGTGCGGGGCGCGTCCTCGACGTGCCGGCGCAGCAGCAACAGGGCCATGTCGTCGTCCCCGCCCTGCTCGTCGACGACCTCGATCAGCCGGTCGGCGAGGTGCTGGAGGTCGCCGGGGCCGCCGGCGACGAGGGAGGCAAGGTGCCGGACGCCGTCGTCGAGGTCGGCTCCCGGATGCTCGACGAGGCCGTCGGTGCAGAGCAGAAGCGTTTCTCCGTGGTCGAGCTCCACCGTGGTGACCGGGTATTCGAGCCGGCCGAACTCGGCGGAGAGGCCGAGCGGCATGCCGCCCTCCACGAGCAGCCGGCGGCAGTCGCCGCCGCGGGCACGCACCAGGGGATCGAGGTGGCCGGCCCGGACCAGCTGCAGGACCCCGGTGGTCAGGTCGGCCTCGGCATAGGTGCAGGTGGCGAAGCGGTCGGTGTCGAGTTCGTGCAGGAAGACCGAGGCCCGGGCCATCACGGTGGCCGGGGAGTGGCCCTCGGCGGCGTACGCGCGCAGCACGATGCGCAGCTGGCCCATGACGGCGGCCGCGTGCGTGTCGTGCCCCTGGACGTCGCCGATGACCGCGCCGACCCGGCCGCCGGGCAGCGGGATGACGTCGTACCAGTCGCCGCCGATGTCCCGCCCCATCCCGGCGGACCGGTAGCGTACGGCGATCTGGGCGCCGGGCACGGCCGGGATCCGGCGCGGCAGCATGGCCTGCTGGAGGCCCTCGGCGATGTCGTGCTCCTGTTCGAGGAGCATGGCGCGCTGGAGGCTCTGGGCGATGGAGCTGCCCAGCGCGACGAGGAGGTTGCGCTCCTCCTGGGTGAAGCCGTCCTTGTCCTGGTAGAGCAGGCCGATCGCACCGATCGGGCGGGCCTGGGCGATCAGCGGCAGATAGGCGGCGGCCGAGATCCGCATGTCGGTGATCCTCGACCAGAGGCCGGGGTAGTGGTTGGCGAACTCCTCCTCGGAGTCGATGAACCGCGGCTGCAGCGAACGGACGACCTCGCTCATCGGATAGTTCTCGTCGACGCGCGTCCAGCGGGTGCCGGGCACGAAGCTGCCCTCCGGGCCCTCCGCCACCAGGTGGATCCGGCCGGCCTCGACCAGTCCCATCACCATGCCCATGGAGCCCAGCCGCTCCAGGCCGTGGGAATCGCTGAGGGCGTTGATGACGTCCCGGACGGTCCGGGCGTGCGCGAGGGCCGCGGTGGTGCTCTCGACCACGGAGGTCTGGCGGCGGCGCTCCTCCTCCAGGCCGAGCCGTTCGGCGGAGTGGCTGAGCTCCTCGGTGGCGTCCCGGACGATGCCGATGATCCGGTACGGCCGGCCGGCCGCGTCGCGCAGGACGCGGCCCTGGGTGTGGGTCCAGCGCAGCCGTCCGTCACGGCAGCGGATGCGGAAGTAGGCGCCGTACGTCGGATCACCGCTCTTGAGCGCGCTGGAGACCAGCGCGTCCAGCCGGACGCTCTCGTCCGCAGGGACGCGCCCGGCCAGGGACTCGGGCCGGCCGTCGTACTCCTCGGGGTCCGTGTCGAAGACGTCGAGTGCCGGTGCGTCCATGTGCATGAACCCGGTGATCAGGTCCCAGTCGAAGCTGCCCATCCGGTTCAGCGCGAGGGACGTGTCCGGGTGTGCGGGCCAGTCGTCCGGCAGTGATACGGCGGTCTGCACCGGTCCACCATGACACACGGGCGGGTCAGGCGCTCTCCAGGTCGTAGCCCGGATCGGCCAGGACGGTGTCGTCGGGGACGGCGTACGGGCTGTTCGGGTCGTTCAGGTCGAAGGGGGCGTACGGGTCGTCGGTGAGGCCGTCGGGCAGGAGGTCCGGGGAGGCGAGGGGGTCGGGGGTCAGGCCGGGGTCGACGGGCAGCCCGGTGTTCGGGTCCGTCAGCGCGCCTTCGGGCGGCACGGGAGGCACTTCGTCGGGGGTCTGCGGAGTGGTCGGCCGGGTCTGCGGGTTCGGCGGGGCGGGCGGGTTCGGCGGGGCCGGCGGATTGCCCCGCGGGTTGGCGGGGACGGCCGGGGCGGCGGGCGGGAGCGGCTGGTCCTGGGCGTTCTGCCGGCCGTCCGGGGCCTGGGGGGTCTGGGTGGTGGGCTGGCGGTCGGGGATGCCCTCGGCGGGGTCGTAGGGGGCCAGGTGCTGCGGGAGCCGGTCCTGGGCCCCGTCGTCGCCGGCCTTGCGTTCGAGCCAGGTGTTGTCGACGAGGTTGACGAGGACGAGGTTGTCGACGGTCTGCACGGTGGGTTCGACGACGATCACCTGGTTGGGCTGGTAGCCGTTCCACGGATCACCCTTGTGGACGGGGGAGCCCTTGGCGGAGCGCGGGGGCAGCAGCGGGTTGCCGCAGGCGCACCGGACCCGCGGCATGCCGTGCCCGTCGACCAGGACCGCGCTGCCGGCCTGGAGGACGGCCTGGAAGCGGTTGGCCTTGCCGTCGCGGTAGCCGTGGCTGGTCACCCGGGTGTCGGCGCGCAGCACCACCGGGGTCAGGCCGCGCAGGAACTCGGGGATCCTGGCCTGTTCGACGGCGGAGGCCTCGGCGAAGGCGCGGGCCTTGGTCTCGTCGGCGGTGAGGTTGCGCAGCTGGGCCTCGATGTCGCAGCTGCCGAGCCGCCGGGTGCCGCCGTACAGGCCCGGGGTCGCGGCGTTGACCGTACGGATGCCCTGGCCGGTGGGGTTGGGCAGGGGGGCCTGGGCCGGGGCGGACTCGCCGGTCGCGGAGGAGGTGGTGAAGGGGTCGGGGCCGGCGGCGGCGACCGGCTGGAGGAACACGTCCGAGCTCTCGGCGGTGCTGTCCCCGTCGGTGTCCTCGGAGCCCGTGCAGCCGGCGGCGAGCAGGGTGACCGCCGCGAAGAGGGCCGCTGCGGCGGGTGCGTGACGCCGCGAAGTCTGACGGGCTGTCGGTGCGTGCACGTTCTTCTCCCTTTCGCCCCGGTTGCTCCCTCCTGTCTGCCGTATGTCCGCAACGGCCGCAAGCCGAGATCCGGGCTTGAACATGTTCAAGAGAGGCTCTACGCTCACGCTTGCGAGTTGAACGCGTTCAAGGAGTTCGACCGCAGTGGGAGGGGAGTCCACGGTGACGGTGCTGGTGAATCTGATCGTCACCCTGGGCATGCTGGCCGTCGTACCCGCAGGACTCCGGCTGATCGCCCCGGCCGGCCCGGGCCCCGCGACGGGGCCGCACGCTCCCGCCGACCCGGACCGGCTGCGCGCCCTCGCCCGGATCTGGCCGCTGCTCGCCGCGCCCGGCGCGGTGTGCCTGTGGCTGCCGCGCGGCGCAGCCGCGACCGCGCTCGCCGTACTCTACGCGGCGGCCACCGCCGGCCTGGCCCTGCGAGCCCCGGCCCGGCTGCTGCGCTCCAGGTCGCTCGCACCGCCCGAGATCGCGGTGCTCACCGCGCTCTGCTCGCCCGCGGTGGCGGGAACCGCCCTGGTCGCCGAGCGCGCCGGGTACGAGCTCTTCGGATTCGAGCTCGACATCCTGGCGCTGACCGTGCCGCACTTCCACTTCGCCGGATTCGCCGCCGCCCTGGTGGCGGGGCTGGTGTGCCGGGCGGCCCGGCCGGGACCGGGGGCCCACCGGGCGGCGTACAGCGTCCCGGCGGGCACGCTGCTGGTGCTCGCCGGATACTTCGTCGACGACTGGGCCGAGCTGGCCGGCGCCGTGGTGCTGACCGCCGGGATGTGGGCGGTGGCCCTGCTGACCTGGCGGGAGATCCGGCCCGGGGTCCGGGGCCGGACGGTACGTGCGCTGCTGGCGGTCTCGGCCGCCGTCCTGGTGGCCACGATGCTGCTGGCCCTGTGGTGGGCGCTCGGGGAGGCCACCGGAGTCGTGCACCCGACCCTGACCTGGATGGCCGCCACCCACGGCCTCGGAAACGCCCTCGGCTTCGCCGTGTGCTCGCTGCTGGCCTGGCACCGGCTGACCCGCGACCGCAAGGAGATCCTCCGATGACCCGACTGATCGGTGACGGACGCGCCCGCCCGGCTGCCGGAAGCACTCGCTCCGGCACCGGGACCACCCACTCCGGAGCCGGAAGCACCCACCCCGGAGCCGGAGGCACCCGCCCCGACGGGCCCGGCACCCCGGGCCGCCCGTACCGCGACGGCCACGACGGCCGCGACGGCCGCCACGACCGGCCCGCCGGCCCCGGGCTCCGGCGCTCCTCGGGCCCGAACTATCCCGACCGCGGGGCGACCGCCCGCCGGCCGCTGCCCGACGGGTACCACCACCTGCACCACCGGGCGGCGATCGGCCGCGGGCAGGCCGTCTTCGAGGCGGCCGGCACGGCCGTGACCACGCTGGCCATGCACCGGGCCACGGGCTTCTCCGTCCGGGCCGACCACGCCTCGGTCCGGCCCGGGACCCGGGTGGAGATCGACATCGGCTTCGGCCCGCTGCGGATCAATGCACCCTGCGAGGTGGTCTGGACGGCGTACGCGCCCGACCGGGCCGGCTTCGCCTACGGGACGCTGGCCGGCCACCCCGAGGCGGGCGAGGAGTCCTTCACCGTCGAGCTGGCCGCGGACGGCACGGTGTGGTTCGAGGTCACCGCCTTCAGCCGGCCCGGCGTCTGGTACACCCGGCTGGCCGGACCGCTCGTCCCCTTCCTCCAGCTGCGCTACGCCCGCTGGTGCACCCGCATCCTGCGCGGGCTGGCCGCGCGCGGCTGATACTGGAGTCGATGGACTGGTTCACTGCGCCCGACTACTGGCTGGGCCGGCTGATCTTCCAGCGGGCCCTGGCCGGCGTCTACCTCGTCGCCTTCGTCGGGGCGGCCCTGCAGTTCCGCGCGCTGATCGGGGCGAACGGCATGCTGCCGGTGCCCGAGTACGTACGGATCGTGCCGTTCCGGCGGGCCCCGAGCCTGTTCCAACTGCGCTACTCCGACCGGCTGTTCGCCGGCTGCGCCTGGACCGGGGCGCTGGTGGCCGCGGCGCTTCTGGCCGGGGCGGGCGACCTGGTGCCGCTGGGCGGCGCGATGGCGCTGTGGGCCCTGCTGTGGCTGCTCTACCTGTCGATCGTGAACGTCGGGCAGACCTGGTACGCCTTCGGCTGGGAGTCGCTGCTGCTGGAGGTGGGCTTCCTCGCCGTCTTCCTCGGCAACGCCGACGTGGGGCCGCCCGTGCTGGTGCTGTGGCTGCTGCGCTGGGTGCTGTTCCGGGTGGAGTTCGGCGCGGGGCTGATCAAGATGCGCGGGGACGCCTGCTGGCGCAAGCTCACCTGCCTGTACTACCACCACGAGACCCAGCCGATGCCGGGCCCGCTGAGCTGGTTCTTCCACCACCTGCCCAGGCCCGTCCACCGGGTGGAGTGCGCGGCCAACCACGTGACGCAACTCCTGGTGCCGGTGTTCCTGTTCACCCCGCAGCCGGTGGCCTCGATCGCGGCCGGCACCATCATCGCCACACAGCTGTGGCTGGTGATCTCGGGCAACTTCGCCTGGCTGAACTGGATCACGATCACGGTCGCCGTCTCCGCCGTGGACTTCACCGGCCTGGCCGGACCGCCGCCGCCCGCGGCCGGGCGCGGAGCGCCGCTGTGGTACGCGGTGCTGGTCTTCGCGGTCACCGTGCTGGTACTCGTCCTGAGCCGGCACCCGGTACGGAACATGATCTCGCGCCGCCAGGTGATGAACCGCTCCTTCGACGTGCTCCACCTGGTCAACACGTACGGGGCCTTCGGCACCGTCGGACGGATCCGGGACGAGGTCGTGATGGAGGGCACGGCGGACGAGGTGCCGCACGCGGACGGCGACTGGCGGGAGTACGGGTTCAAGGGCAAGCCGACCGAACTGGGCCGGATGCCGCGCCAGTTCGCCCCGTACCATCTGCGGCTGGACTGGCTGATGTGGTTCGCCGCCCTCTCCCCCGGCTACGCGCGCGACTGGTTCGGGCCGTTCGTGGAGCGGCTGCTGACCGGGGACCGCGACACGCTGCGGCTGCTGCGGCACAACCCGTTCCCGGACGCACCGCCCGTGTACGTCCGGGCCCGGTTGTACCGCTACCGGTTCACCACGTGGCGGGAGCTGCGCGAGACGGGCGCGTGGTGGCACCGGACGCTGCTGCGCGAGTACCTGCCGCCGGCCCGGCTGGCGGAGCCCCGGCCGACCGACTCCGCCCCGGCTTAAGTCGCGGCCGCCCGGCCGCCCGCGAGCAGGGCCGCCTCCCGGTCGGGGTCCAGGCCGGGGGCCGGCCGGTCCGTGCGCTGCGGGGGTGTGCCGCCGATGTCCTGCAGCCAGGCCCAGGTGGCCGCCACGGTCTCCTCGACCGGGCGGCAGACCAGGCCGGCCGCCAGCGCCTTGGCCACGTCGCCGCCGTGCATGAAGTCGTGCAGCTCACCCGCCGGGAGCCAGACCGGCAGGTCGGTCCAGGGCTGCACCCCGGCGTCCAGGATCGCCTGCGGGTCGGTCCAGACCAGCTCGGCACGGTCGCCGGTGACCGCGGCGCAGGCGCGCAGCAGGCGGCCCATCGTGGCGTGCCCGGACGGCGAGACCACGTTGTACGGGCCCGACCGGCCCGCCTCGGCCGCGTCCAGGGTCCAGCGGGCCAGGTCGCGTACGTCGATGTACTGGAGCGGCAGCTCCTGCGGGCCGGGCGCGAGGACCGGGCCGCCCGCGGCCGTCCGGCCCAGCCACCAGGGCAGCCGGCCCACGTTCTCGTACGGGCCGAGGATCAGCCCGGCGCGCACGAGCAGGGCTTCGCCGTCGAAGGCGTCCAGGGCGGCGAGTTCCCCGCCGCGCTTGTCCTCGGCGTACCCGACCGGGCCGGCGTCGGGCGAGCCGTCGACCAGGGGGCCGTCCTCGGGCAGGCCGGCGGGCGCGGGGTAGGCGTAGACGGACCGGCTGGAGATGTAGACGTAGCGGCCGACCCGGCCGCGCAGCAGCCGGGCGCTGTCGCGGACGGCGGTGGGTGCGCCGCCCCAGGTGTCCACGACGACGTCCCACGCCCCGTCGGCGAGGGCCGCGAGGCCGTCGGGGGCGGTGCGGTCGCCGTGCAGCGAGGCCGTTCCCGGCGGGGGCGCGTGGCGGCCGCGGTGGAAGACGGTGACCTCCCAGCCGCGCTCCAGGGCGTCCTCGGTGATCGCACGCCCGACGAACTCGGTACCACCCAGCATCAAGAGCTTCATGCCGGCCAGCCTGCCGCCACGCGGGGCGGCGGCGAAAGCCGTGATCGCCGACAGCGATGACGCTCAGGGCGTACACGGCGCGCCCCCGCGGCCGGTCGGGCGGCGGGGGCGCGGCGGAGGCTCAGTCGATGCCGGGCAGGATGTGCGGCTCGGCGAGGTCGTCCTCGTAACCGGCGAGCCGGATCGGTGCGGAACGGGCCCACACCTCCAGGCTGCCGAGCTGGTCGGAGCGGTGGCGGCCGCGGCGCTCGGGGCGCTCCAGCAGGCCTTGGTCGTGCTTCGTCAGTTCTGGTGTCACCGCGCACTCCTTTGTGTCGCGTAACCCGTCGGGCGAGCCGCGCCGGGCAGGGAACAGGGCAACCGAGCGCGGTGGCGCCGTCTTCTCTCGATACGGAGCGTGGCTCTGGTGGGGCCGTCCGTGTGCATCAGAGTACACATATGAGCGGGCCCCCGCTCGATGGGAAAGTAAAATCCATGTTGCCCCCTCGCTTTCGCCCCACGTTCATGAAGTCGCACGTCGGTGTGTCGCCGACGGGTGATGGGCTCGCCGGCAGACGTGTGGACAGCGGGAACGGCGGAGCGGGACGGGACGAACGGAGGGAGCGGCGGTGACGCGAGTCCAGGGACCGGGGCCGGTGGGGCCGGTGGGGCCGGACGGGCCGACGGGGACGGCCGGATCCACTCGGTCGGCGGGGTCGACTCGGTCGGCGGGATCGACACGCTCGGTGGGGTCGGCGGGGGCCGTGGGGTCTGTGGGGGCGGCGCGGTCAGCGGGGTCCGTGAGGCCGGTGGGGACGGTGGCGGAGCTGATGGAGCTGCTTCACACGTGCCGCGGGACGTGGGACACGCCCGACCGCAGCGGGGACCCGGTCGACCTGCACGACCACGGACTGCAGACCGCGGCGCTGCTGCGCCGCTCGCACCCCTACGACAAGGAGCTCCAGGTCGCCGGCCTCGTGCACGACCTGGGCCATCTGCTGGTGCCGGGGGACGACGCGGGCCATGCCGCGCACGCGGCGGCGGCCGTCCGGCCGCTGCTGGGCCGACGGGTCGCGCGGCTGGTGGAGCTGCACGTGCCGGCCAAGCGCTACCTGGCGGCGGTGGAGCCCGGGCGGACGCTGTCCCCGCGCAGCGGGCTCACGCTCGCCGTGCAGGGCGGGGCGATGGGCGGGGCCGAGGCGCGCGCCTTCGCGGCCGACCCGGACGCGCAGGCCGCGGTGATCCTGCGCCAGGCCGACGACGCGGGCAAGGTCGTCGGGCTCGACGCGGGCGTGCTGGAGGACTGGCGCCCGGTGCTGGAACTGGTCGCGGCCGGTGCCTACGCCCGCATGGCGTAGGCACCGGCCGGCGTCCGAGGTCTACCAGTTGGCGGGGGCGTAGTCCTTGAGGAAGACGCCGTACAGGTCCTCGCCGGCCTCGCCGCGGACGATCGGGTCGTAGACGCGCGCGGCGCCGTCGACCAGGTCGAGGGGGGCGTGGAAGCCCTCCTCGGCCAGCCGCAGCTTGTCGAAGTGCGGGCGCTCGTCGGTGATCCAGCCGGTGTCGACCGAGGTCATCAGGATGCGGTCGGCCTGGAACATCTCCTGGCCGCTGGTCCGCGTCACCATGTTCATGGCGGCCTTGGCGGCATTGGTGTTCGGGTGCCCCGCGCCCTTGTAGCCGCGGCTGAAGACGCCTTCCATCGCCGAGACGTTGACGACGTACGCACGCCCGCTGGCCGCCCGCCGGGCGGCCTCGGCCATGGCCGGCCGGAGCTTGCTGATCAGGATGAACGGCGACGTGTAGTTGCACAGCTGGGTCTCGAGCAGCTCCACCGGGGAGATCTGGTCGATGGTCTGCACCCAGGTGTTGCTCTCGACGACGTCCGGCAGCAGGCCGCCGGCGTCGATGGCGCTGCCGTCGAGGTGCCGTTCGAGGCTGGCGTTGCCGGCGACCAGGGCGAGGTCGGCGACCTTCTGCGCCTCCAGCCCGCTCACCCCGACGGGCAGCGCCGCCAGGCCGTCGACCGCACCGGAGTTGAAGGCGCCGATGACGTGGTGGGCGGGGAGCTCACCGGCCGGCAGCGGGGCGGTCTCCCCCTCGACCAGCGCCGCGTACGCGGTGGGCAGCCGGCGCACGGTCTGCGTCGCGTTGTTCACGAGGATGTCCAGCGGACCGGCGTCGGCGACCTGGTCGGCGAGCGCCACGGCCTGGGCCGGGTCGCGCAGGTCGATGCCGACGACCTCCAGGCGGTGCATCCAGTCCGCCGAGTCCTCCATCGCCTTGAAGCGGCGGATGGCGTCCTTGGGGAAGCGGGTGGTGATCGTGGTGTGGGCGCCGTCGCGCAGCAGCCGCAGCGCGATGTACATGCCGATCTTGGCCCGGCCGCCGGTGAGCAGCGCGCGCTTGCCGGTGAGGTCGGCGCGGGCCTCGCGCCGGGTGCGGTTCTCGGTGGCGCAGTCCGGGCAGAGCTGGTGGTAGAAGTAGTCGACCTCGACGTACCGCGTCTTGCAGACGTAGCAGGAGCGCGGGCGCTGGAGTATCCCGGCGATCCGGCCGGCCTCGGTGACCGAGGAGGGCAGGATGCCCTCGGTCTCGTCGTCGATGCGCTGCGCGGAACCGGTGGCGGTGGCCTCGGTGACGGCCTTGTCGTTGGCGGTCTTCGCGGCGCGGCGCTCCTGGCGGCGGCGCTGCTTGACCGTGCGGTAGATGCCGGCGGTGGCGCGGCGGACGGCGATGGCGTCGGGGTGGTCGACCTCGATCTTGTCGAGCTCCTCGAGCACGCTGAGGCAGACGGCCATGCGCTCGGGGTCGATGCCCGGCCCGTATGCCTGGTTGTCTTCGGTCACCGTCATGGCCGCTGCCGTTCCTCGATCGCTCGTCCGCGCCCGCGTGTCGCGGAAGTCCTGCGGGTGGTCCCCAAAAGGGGAACTGTACGGATCCGGCCCGCTCGGGACCAAACCCGGCCCGGGGGCCCTCACGTACCGCGAGCAGGCCGTCGCACCGGGCTACTCCCCCGTGGGCGCGCGCCGGCCGGGGCGGTGCGCGCCCGCGGGGGAGATCCGCAGGTCAGATGCATGGGTCAGCTGCGAGGGTCAGATGCGCACGCCGTGGGCGCGGAGGTAGCGCAGCGGGTCGATGTCGGAGCCGTAGGCGGGGCTCGTACGCATCTCGAAGTGCAGGTGGGGTCCGCTGCTGTTGCCGGTCGACCCGGAGCGGCCGATGCGCTGGCCGCCGCCGACCTGCTGGCCGGCCTTGACGGACACCGCGGAGAGGTGCGCGTACTGGGAGTACTTCCCGTCGGAGTGCCGGATCACGACCTGGTAGCCGTACGCGCCCGCCCAGCCGGCGGAGACGATCTGGCCGGGGCCGACCGCCTTGACGGAGGTGCCGGTGGGGACGGGGAAGTCGACTCCGGTGTGGTAGCCGCTGCTCCACGACGATCCGGCCACCTTGTACGCGGTGCCGAGGGCGGCGTCGACGGGGGCGGTGAAGGACGCGCCCTGCTGCGCCGAGGCGGGCTGCGTCGTGGGCTTGGGCGCCTGCTGCTTGGGCTGTTCCTGCTTGGGCTGCGGCTTGGGCTGTTCCTGCTTGGGCCGCTGCTGCTCGGGTGCGGGCTGCGCGGGCTTCTGCTGGGACTCGGCCCGGCCGCTGGGCTCGCCGGGCTTCACGGGCTCGGCGACCCGCGGCGGCTTCTCCGGGCTCTGCGCGGGCGGGGCGGAGGTGATCCGCAGCGTCAGGCGCTGGCCGGGGAAGATGAGGTTCGGGTTGTCGCCGACCGTGGTGCGGTTGGTCTCGTAGAGCGCCTGCCAGCCGCCGTCCACGTGCTGGCGGACCGCGATCGCCGACAGGGAGTCGCCGGGGGCGACGACGTACGGGTTCGGCAGGACCGAGGTCCCGGTGGGGCGGGGCGCGGTGCCCTGCTGGGGCGGCGTACCGGCCTGGCGGTTCGTCCCGCTCGGCGTGCCGGCCCCGCTCTGCGCGGTGGCGCCGCCCTGCGCGGTGACGCCGCCCTGGGGTGCGGTGCCGGTCTGCGCGGTGGCGCCGCCCTTGGGTGCGGTGCCCGTCCGGGCGGCCTGGCTCTTCGCGGGTAACGGCTGCGGGGCCGGGCCGCCGCGTTCCAGCCCGGCCTTCTTCGAGCACACCGGCCAGGCCTGCGGGCCCTGCCGCTTGAGGACCTTCTCCGCGACCGCTATCTGCTGTTCCTTGGTGGCCCGGTCGGCGCGCGGGGCGTACTCGGTACCGCCGAAGGCGCGCCAGGTGCTCTGGCTGAACTGCAGTCCGCCGTAGTAGCCGTTGCCGCTGTTGATGTGCCAGTTGTTCGTGGACTCGCAGGCCGCGACCTTGTTCCAGGTGTCCACGGAGGCCGCTTCGGCCGTGCCCGCCCCCAGCAGCGGCAGGGCCATGCCGGCGCCCGATGCGGTGACGGCGAGCGATGCGCGGTTGATGCTGCTCGGCCGGTACCGGCGATGCCTACCCCGTACACCCATGGGAGCCCCCCTCGAGACATCAGGAATCGCACAACTTAACGGGGTAATCAGGGCATGACAAGGGCGCAACCAGGCGCACACAAGGCGAAGTTGACCCTCCCTCGGCCGGTTGGTGATCCATCGGGGCCGGTCGGCGGGTAGCGTCGGCACGGACCGCACATCGACGCACGCAGGAGCGCACGCATGAGCAGCACAGCCCAGATCGGCGTCACCGGGCTCGCGGTGATGGGCAGCAACCTGGCCCGGAACTTCGCCCGCAACGGCTTCACCGTCGCCGTTCACAACCGCACGGCCGCCAAGACCAAGGCGCTGGTCGAGGAGTTCGGCCACGAGGGCGCCTTCGTACCGGCCGAGACGGCCCGGGAGTTCGTGGCGGCGCTGGAGCGCCCCCGCCGTCTGATCATCATGGTGAAGGCGGGTGAGCCCACCGATGCCGTGATCCGTGAGTTCGCGCCGCTGCTGGAGCCCGGCGACGTCATCATCGACGGCGGCAACGCGCATTTCGAGGACACCCGGCGGCGGGAGCGGGAACTGCGCGAGCAGGGCATCCACTTCGTCGGCGTCGGCATCTCCGGCGGTGAGGAGGGCGCGCTGCTCGGCCCGAGCATCATGCCCGGCGGCTCCGCGGAGTCGTACGCCTCACTGGGCCCGCTGCTGGAGAAGATCTCCGCCAAGGCGGCCGACGGCACCCCGTGCACCTCGCACGTGGGCCCGGACGGGGCCGGCCACTTCGTGAAGATGGTGCACAACGGCATCGAGTACGCCGACATGCAGCTGATCGCCGAGGCGTACCACCTGCTGCGCGAGGTCGCGGGCTACTCCCCCGCGCGGATCGCGCAGACCTTCCGGACCTGGAACGAGGGCCGGCTGGACTCGTACCTGATCGAGATCACCGCCGAGGTGCTGGCGCACACGGACGCCGCGACCGGCCGGCCGTACGTGGACGTCGTCGCCGATGCCGCCGAGCAGAAGGGCACCGGCCGCTGGACCGTGCAGATCGCCCTCGACCTGGGCGTTCCGGTGTCCGGGATCGCGGAGGCGGTCTTCGCCCGGTCCGTCTCCGGGCACTCCGCGCTGCGGGCCGCGTCCGCGGACCTGGCCGGGCCGCGGCCCACCGCCCTGTCGGGCGAGGCCGCGGACGCCTTCGCGGCGCGGGTGGAGCAGGCGCTGTACGCGTCCAAGATCGTCTCGTACACGCAGGGCTTCCACCAGATCCGGGCGGGCAGCGACGAGTACGGCTGGGGCGTGGACCTGGGCGCGGTGGCCTCGCTGTGGCGGGGCGGCTGCATCATCCGGGCGGCGTTCCTGGACCGGATCCGGGCGGCCTACGACGCCCGGCCGGACCTGCCGAGCCTGCTGGCCGACGCGGACTTCGCGCGGGAGATCGGCGCGGCGCAGGACGACTGGCGCGCGGTGCTGGGCGAGGCCGTGCGCCAGGGCATCCCGGTGCCGGCCTTCGCCGCGTCGCTGTCGTACTACGACGCGCTGCGCGCGGAGCGGCTGCCGGCGGCCCTGACCCAGGGGCAGCGGGACTTCTTCGGGGCGCACACGTACCGCCGTACGGACCGGGAGGGCTCGTACCACACGCTGTGGAGCGGCGACCGCTCGGAGGTCCGCACGGACTGACTGACGACGCGGCGGGACCGCCACGACACGGCCGGGGCGCACGGCAGCAGCACGCGCCCCGGCCGCGTCATGTCCCGACTGCGCCCCGGGCACGGGTCGGCCCCGCTCCCGGCGGGGCACGGGAGCGGGAGCGGATACGCCGATCAGCTCAACGGGCCGGGCTGCGGGATCGGGGGCGGTCCCGGCGGGGTGGGCACCGGGTCGGGTTCCGGGAAGGGGCCCGGCTCCGGGGGCACCGGCCGCGGGATGGGCTCGGGGTCCGGGAAGGGGTTCGGCGCCGGATCGGGCTGGGGCTGGGGCTCGGGCGGCGGAGGCTGGGTCTGGTCCATCTGTGCCATATGCCCCACCTTCCCCCGTTCTGCCCGGCTACGCCTTCCGTCGGGCCGGGGCCGCCAAGGCCGCGGCGAGGCCGGGCGCGGGGCTGGCCAGGACCGGGATCCGGGTGGTGACCAGGTCCGCGGCGCCGGCCATGGAGGCCTGGGCCAGCACGATCGCGTCGGCGTCGGTGACGGCGTCCGCGGCGGCGGCCACCAGGGCGAGGTAGCCGGCGGTGTCATCGGCCTCGAAGCACGCCCAGGCGCCCTCGACCAGCCAGGTGCGGACCCGGACCGGCTCCGGGCCCGCCTCCTCCTCGATCAGGGCCGCCGTGGGAGCCAGGGTGCTCGCCACCGTGGCGAGCACCTCGATGCGCGGGCCGAGCCGGACGGCGGCCGCGCACATGGGCCGGTCCACCCGCAGCACGGGCACCCCGAGCGCGGGCGCGAGCGCCTCCGCGACCCCGCCGATGGTGGAGCAGGTGCACAGCACCGGCCCGCCGGGGGCTCCCTGCGGCTCCTGGGCGAGCAGCGCCCGGATGTCCTCGGCGACCGCCTCCGGCCCTTCGGCGCGGGCCCGGTCCAGCAGCTGCGGCGCCACCAGGTGGCGCAGCACCGCCCCGGGGTGATCCCGGTCACGCAGCGCGTCGAAGACCGGGACGTGCACCGGGGAGGTGTGCAGCAGGGTCAGGCTCGGCGCCGGCTCCGCAGCCACGGGCTCAGACGCCGACCGCGTGCGGGCTGCGCTGCTGCTCGGTGCCGGGCACCGGGGCGGACGGGTCCGCACCCAGCTCGACGATCCGGTTGTCCCGGTCGACGTGCACGACCCGCGGCTTCAGGGCGCGCGCCTCGGCGTCCTCGACCTGCGCGTAGCTGATGAGGATCACCAGGTCGCCGGGGTGCACGAGGTGGGCGGCGGCACCGTTGATCCCGATCACCCCGGACCCGCGCTCGCCCTCGATGACGTACGTCTCCAGCCGAGCCCCGTTGTCGATGTCGACGATGTGCACGAGCTCCCCGGGCAGCAGGTCGGCCGCCTCCATGAGATCGGCGTCGACGGTCACGGATCCGACATAGTGCAGATCGGCCTGCGTGACGGTGGCCCGATGGATCTTGGACTTGAACATGGTGCGAAGCATGGAACAACTCCCGGTGTGTCTGCTCCCTGCCTGCTCGTGCAGGTCAAGGGCGGTCCCGGCAGCGTACAACGATTCGCCTGTCCGGTCAGCTGTCCCCAGGTCTTGCAGGACTCATGCTGACCTCTTGCTGACCTCATGCTGACCTTTCCGACGCACCGTCAGCAGTGCAGCACGATTGCCCTGTGGCCCAGCAGGACCTACCGCGCCGCCGGGCGCGCGGGTCCGGATCCAGGCCCGCCTGGTCGACGGCCGTTCCGTCGGGGGCGTACGTCGGACGGCGTCCCCGGCGCCGATACCGTGATGGGCTCGGCCGCCCCTTGCCTCAGGCGGGAGTGTGTGTACTTGTACGCCGCACAGTGGCCGAGGACACTGGCGGCCATGACGATCCCCACCCCGCCCGAGCCGGGGCTCTGGCAGGCTCGCGAATCCGCCGACGTCGTCGTCGTGTCCTTTCCCAAGAGCGGGCGCACCTGGCTCCGGGTCATGATGGCGAAGGCCATTTCGACGGGCTGGGGCCTGCCGATGGAGGTCTGCAAGGACCTGCAGCTCACCGGGTTCGCCGACATCGCACCGGGCATCCCGCGGATCGCCTTCTGGCACGACGACCGGGTGGCCCGGCGCTCGCCGGAGGAGCTGTCCACGGACAAGAGCTGGTACCGCGGCCGCAAGGTGGTCTTCATCACCAGGGACCTGCGGGACACCATGGTCTCGCAGTACTTCCAGCGCACCCGTCGGCCGGGCCACCCCTACAGCGGGGAGCTGGGCGACTTCCTGACGGCCGAGGAGGGGAGCCTTCGCACCTGCGTCGAGTTCTGGAACATCTGGCATGCCCGCCGCGAGGTTCCCGACGGTTTCCTGCTGACCTCCTACGAGCGGCTGACGGCCGACACCGCCGGAGAGCTCGCCCGGGTCATGGAATTCTGCGGTGTGCCCTGCCCGTCACCTGACACGGTACGGGAAGCCGTGGAGTTCGGCGGTTTCGGCCGGATGCGTGCCATGGAGGTGTCCGACAGCCTCGATTCGGAGAAGCTGCGGCCCGGGAGCCCGGACGACGTCGAGTCGTACAAGACCAGGCGGGGGATCATCGGCGGCTACCGCGACTACCTGACCCCGCGGCAGATCGTCTGGGCCGGGGAGCAGATCACCGAGCGGCTGGTGGCGGAGTGGCAGCCGCTGGCGCTGGCCGCCGACCTGGAGGGCTAGGGCCTGTCCGGCGGATCAGGGTCGGAAAGGCCGCGGCGTCTGGTGCGGTGCATCGCAAGGCGCCGGAGCGCCTCGATAGCGGAGCTATTGGGGCGTTTCGGCAACGCGGCGAGGTGCCGTGCCAGGCGTCGCGGCCCCGGCCATGATCCGCCGGACAGGCCCTAGCGGTACCCGGACGTCG
Source organism: Streptomyces bambusae (assembly GCF_019400985.1). Taxonomy (GTDB): domain Bacteria; phylum Actinomycetota; class Actinomycetes; order Streptomycetales; family Streptomycetaceae; genus Streptomyces; species Streptomyces bambusae_A. The sequence goes on along the minus strand of NZ_WTFF01000003.1, from coordinate 56,117 downwards.
TCGCGTACCGGACCATGGCGGCCAGCCCGCTGTACAGGTCCGTCGCGGGCCGGTAGCCGAACTCCCGTGCGGCGAGGGTGATGTCGGCTCCGGTGTGCCGGGCCTCTCCGGGGCCTTCCGGCCGCGGGTCCAGGGTGACCGGTCCGATCAGCTGCTCGACCGTGGTGAGGGCCTGCTTCATCGAGAGCGGGCAGCCGCCGCCGATGTTGGCCACGCCGGTGAACGAGGCGCAGGCGGCGGACCGCATGGCGGTGACGACGTCGAGTACGTAGGTGAAGTCGCGGGTCTGCTCGCCGTCGCCGTGCAGGGGAAAGGGTTCGCCCGCCAACGCGGCACGGATGAGCCGGGCGAAAGCCATGTCGGGCCGCTGGCGGGGACCGTACACGGTGAACAGCCGCAGCGAGACGCTGGGCAGCCCGTAGGCCGTGCGGTAGACCTCGCACACGTGCTCGGCTGCCAGCTTGGTCACGCCGTACGGCGATACGGGCCGGGGACAGGCCGTCTCGGGGGTGGGAAAGGCGGACGCGGTGCCGTACACGGAGGAGCTGGAGGCGTAGACGAACTTGCGCAGGGGACGCTTGCGGGCCGCCTCGACCAGGGCCTGCGTGGCCAGCAGATTGCGGTCGGCGCAATGGACGAAGTCGGCACCCCAGGAGGACCGGACACCGGGCTGGCCCGCGAGGTGGTAGACGACGTCCGCCCCGTCGAGGAGGGCGTCGAGGTCGGCGGCGAGCAGGTCGCGCCGGTGGCAGGTGAAGGCGGGGTGGGGTGCCAGCTCGCGCAGGTTGCGCTGTTTGAGGGCCGGGTCGTAGTAGTCGGTGAGCGCGTCGATGCCGACGACGGTGTCACCGGCGGCCAGCAGGTGGGCGCACAGATGGGAGCCGATGAACCCGGCCGCGCCGGTCACCACCGCCCGCATCAGCGGCCCTCGGGTCCGGTGGCCGCCGGCGCTGCCGGGGGCAGGCCCGCGAGGACCGAGTCGGCGCGACGGCGCCAGGTGTAGCGCTCCAGGAGCTGTCGGCGCGCCTCGTCGCCGAGCCTGCGGCGCAGCGACCCGTCCGCGAGCAGTTCGGTGAGCGCGTCAGCCCATGCGTCGGTGTCGTCGGGCGGGCGCAGCAGGCAGTTGACCCGGTCCTGCAGGACCTCGCGCAGTACGGGAAGGTCCGAGACGATCATGGGAAGTCCCTGGGCCATGTACTCGAACACCTTCATGGGAGAGGTCCAGCGGCCGATCTCGTCGAGCTTGCCCCAGGTGTAGACCTTGCTCTGGTGGGGGGACAGGAGTACGTCGAAGTGCCGGTAGTAGGAGGGAAGTTCCGGTGGCGGACGGTGCCCGTGGAAGTGCACGTTGGACAGGTCGCAGCTCGTTTCCCAGCGTGCGCGGTACTCGGGGGTGCCGCCGACGAGATGGAAGTCGAGGCCCGGGAAGCGGCGGGCGAGGCGGAGGACGAGGCCGATGCCGCGCCCTTCGTAGAGATGGCCGACGTAGCCGATCCGCGGCACGTCCGGGCGGCCGGGGAACTGTCGGAGCGGATGGTCCGGGGTGGGCTCGGCCGGGTCGGCGCAGTCGGGGGCCACCAGGATCGGCAGGGCGCCCAGGTCGGGGTACGTGGTCCGCAGGTCGTGGGCGAGGGCGTGGGTGATGGTGACGAGACGTACGAGCCGTGGCCGGGCCAGCAGGTCGCGTTCGGTTCCGGCCGGTTCGAGGTCCCTGCGCAGCTGATGGGCCTCGTAGACGAACGGGGCGAGGTCCGCGGCGGCGCAGAGGCTGTAGGGGTCCCGTCCGTAGACGAGCTCCGGCACGCCGTCGCGTTCCAGCAGGGCCCGTACGCGTTCGGCGCGTTTCCAGTAGCCCGAGGGCGTGTGGTCCGGGACGGGAACCGTGCGGATGGGGAACCGGTGGCGCACGCCGTAGTAGGTGTACGGATCGTCGGCGGGATGGGAGCCGGGGAGGGTGTACAGGGTGACCTCGTGGCCGGCGGCGGTGAAGGCGTCGCACATGCGCATGACGTGGACACCGTTGGCGAAGACGGAAGGGATGCTTCCGGCATGCAGGTAGGCGAGGCGCATCTCTCCGGCTTCTCCTCCTCGTGGGCCGCGATCGGGCGAGGCGCCCGGGGTCCCGGGTCCCGGGTCCCGGGCCTGGTTCACGGCATGCCATCACTCGACAGCATGATGTGACGAAGCGTCAAGAGACCTTATTCGGCAGGCGGTTGACGACCGTTCCACCGGGCCTGGCATGGGTGTCCGGGCAGGCGGGACACGCCGTGGACCGGGTCGGCCCCGTCGGCGGCAGCACGTGTGCGATGTCGCGATTACCGCTTGTGAGGGCTTGCCGGCCTGCCTAGCGTGACATTGCCGGATGTCCCCGACAGCGGTGGAGCCGGCCTTTCGGAAGGGAGATCGGGATGGAAGACATCGAGCAGATCCCCGAGGAGGAGCTGCCCGAGCTCGCGTTGATGGTCGACGTACCGAGCAGCTGACGCGTCTTCACGTCGTTGCGGGCGGTGGGCCGGGGATACCGCGTTTCCGGCCCATCCGCTCGTCCGCCCAGGTACCTGGAGGTGTTCGCGGTGCGTGTCGCACCCGACGCACGGCAGAGCGCTGAGGAGCGTACGGTCCTGGTCGGCATGACCCGGTCCGCCCTGGCCCGGGCCGGACTGGCGGTGACCCCGGCCGAGGCCGCGCACCCCGCCGTCGTCGAGATCGCGCACCTCGCCCAGCGGGTGGTGCGCGCCGGCACTCCGGATCCCGAGCGCCTCGGCCGGCTCGGGCGCATGCTCGACCGGGTGCGCGCAGACGTCACCGGCCCGTCGCCGTACGCCGCCGCCCGGTCCGTCGAGCCGTACGCCGCCGCCCGGTCCGTCGAGCCGGCCGCGCCCGCCCCGCACCTCGAACGCAGCGTCGCCCGCGCCCGCAAGAGCCTGCCGGCCCGGGACGATGACGCCGGCAAGCCACGGGAGTCCGCCGTCGTCGCGTGGCGCGAGCACGACCGCGAGAGCCTCCGCGAGACCGTCGCACTGCTGACGGCGGTCTGGCCCGAGGCCTGGGCGGAGCTGGCGGAGGTCCTGCTCCAGGTGGCCCTGCTGGACGGGTCGGCCATCGACGGGTTCACCGACTTCGGGGTCCACGGCGCGGTGTTCGTCCACCGGGGCCGCCTGGGGCCCGGCCGCGATGGCCTGCCGGGCCCGGTCCGCCTGGCCGAGGCGCTGGTCCACGAGGGCGCGCACACCCGCTGCAACGCCGCGTCCGTCGCCACCGCGCCCTTTCTGCTGCCGGCGCAGGGCGAGGCGCAGCTGGTCGCCACCCCGCTGCGGATCGACCCCCGTCCACTGACCGGCCTGTTCCAGCAGGTGGTCGTGCTGGCCCGGAGCATGATGCTGTACGAGCGGGTTCTGGACTCAGGGAAGCAGGGACCGGCCTCGGCGGCCGTACGGCTGCGCCGCGACGAGCTGGCCCGCGACGCGCTCGCGGGGGTGCGGACGCTGATGGACCACTGCGACGCGCTCACCGGCCACGGGATGTCGGTACTGGAGGACGCCGCCCGCGTGGCCGGGATCAGCGTCTGATGGCCGCACGCCCTTGGGAACCCCAGGTGTTCGCCCCCTACCCCGACTGGCCCGAGGTCGTCTTCGCGCGCGTCGCCGCCCGCTCGGCGCAGTTCGATCCGGTGTGCGCTGCGGGCGACCGGCCCGTCGTCATCGGGAGCGCTGCCGGGCACCGGGAGGAGCACGTCGTCGCGAGCGCGCGCGGCGAACTCCTCGAAAGGGTCGGCAACATCCTGGCGGGCCGCGCCGCCGAGGCCGAGGCTGCGGTCGTGGCCACCCACGACGAGCTGCGCCGCACAGGCGTACCCGCCCTCGACCCGGCCGAACTGGACCGCGGCGGGCGGGACGGGCCGGCGGACGCGGCGCGCGGCACCCGGCGGCTGTGGGTGCTCGGGCACGTCGTCCCCGGCGGCACCCCGATGCACGTACCCGCCGGCGCCGTGTTCCTCCACCACCGGCCCCCGCCCGGCTGCGACCACCGCCCCGGTGCCGGGTCCACCGGTGTCGCCGCGCACCCCGATCCCCGGGCCGCCGCCGAACACGCGGCCTGGGAAGTCCTCGAACGCGATCTCATCCGCAGAAGCTGGTACGGGCTGTCCCCCGCCCCTGCGCTCCTGCCCTCTCCCGCTCTGCCCCGGCCGCTGGCGGAGCTGCTCGACGGCCTCGGGGTCGAGGTCACCGTCCTCGACGTTCCCGCGCCCGAAGGGTCCCGGTGCGTGGTCGTCTGCCTGCACGCGCCCGACCGCACCCGGCAGTCGTTCGGCGCCCGGTGCGGGCCCGACGGCGACCTCGGCCCGCTGGTGGAACGGGCCGCCTACGAGGCCCTGATGGTGCGCTGGAGCGTGCACTCCCCCGTGGGCCGCGACACCTGGGCCCGCTGGCAGGGCCGCAGTGCGCCGGATTCGGCCGTCCGGCACGCCCTGTGGGCGTACCACCGGCAGGACAGCCTGCGGGCATGGACCGATGCGGGCACCGGCACGGCGGCCGCGCGGTGCGCGGGCCGGGCCGATTCCCCGGTGGCCGCGCCGGTGCGGAGCGGCCGGGAGGCGTTGTCCGCGCACACCGGCTCTCAGGTCATCGTCGTGGAGACGACCCCGGCCCCGGTCCGTGACCTCGGCACGCGCGTCGTACGGGTCGTGGCCCCCGCGGCACGTCCCCTGCCCACGCACCCGGACGACGAGCGCGGCCCGCCGGCCGCCCGTGGCCCGCACCCTTTCGGCTGATGCCGCTGTCCGACGACCGACCACACCCGCGAGCGAGGAGAACCGGACCATGCCCCCGCGCCATGACCTCCCCTCCGCGAAGGCGGCCTCCGAACGCGGCACCGCACCGCACGGGAACGGGAGCACCGACCCGGCGGACACGGATGCCGGATTCACGGATGCCGGACACACGCATGCCGGACACACGGATGCCGGATACGCGGATGCCGGATACGCGGATGCCGGATACGCGGATGCCGGATACGCGGATCGGCATGCGGCCGACTACGACCGGTGGTTCGGCAAACCGGGCATCACCGGCGCGACGGTCGACACGCTCGCCGCACTCGCCGGTCCAGGGCCCGTGCTCGAACTCGGCATAGGCACCGGGAGGGTGGCGCTGCCCCTGGCCGGGCGCGGTCTCGAAGTCCACGGTGTCGACGCGTCCGAGGCCATGGTCCGGCGGCTGCACGCGAAGCCGGACGGGTTCCGGATCCCCGTCACACTCGGCGACTTCGCCGATGTACCGGTCTCTGGAACGTACTCCTTGGTCTACGCCGCCGGCGGCACGTTCTTCGAGCTCGGCGACCGCAAGGCCAAGGAACGCTGTCTCGCCTCGGTCGCCGGCCACCTGGCCCCCGGTGGAGCGTTCGTCGTCGACGCGCACGTTCCCGAAGCACTCGCCGTCGCCGCGGCCTCCGGCGTTCCGGAGACCGTCGCGGACTGCGACGACCACCTCATCCTCTGCCGACGGGTGATCGATGCATCGGCCCAGACCTATCACTCCCACTACCTCGTCCACGAGGCGGACCGGACCCGTCACTTCCGGGTGCGCTTCCACTACGTGTCACCCGGCGAACTCGACTACATGGCCGAACGCGCCGGGCTCCGACTGATGCAGCGTCATGGATCCTGGAGCCGGGAACCGTACACCCGGCACAGCACCTATCACGTCTCCGTCTACACACATCGCTGACGGCCCCTTCCGTCTCCGTTCCACCGCGCGTCCGCCGTACGGACGGCGGCGGCACCTCGCCTGCTCCCCCTCCCGAGCCCCATGGCCGAACACCGTCCGGAGTGATCGTGACAGGCACGAACCCGCTCGACCCCGAGACCGCATTCCCCTTCCCGCATCGTGACGGACTCGGTCCCCTCCCGGAATTCGCCGCCCTGCGCCGGGAGCTGCCCTGCGCCCGTATCCGCCTGCCCAGCGGAGACCTCGCATGGCTGGTGACCCGGTACGCGGACGTACGTACCGTGCTGGCCGACCCCCGTTTCAGCCGGGAACGCGCCACCCGGGGCAAGGGGAGCCCGCGGATCGCCCGCGTCACCACTCTGCCCGACTCGATCCTGGCCGCCGACCCCCCGACCCACACCCGGCTCCGCAGGCTCGTCGCCCCGGCCTTCACCGTCCGCCGTGCCGAGGCCCTGCGGCAGGATGTGGCCCGGCTGGTGGAGGGCCTTCTCGACGGACTCGCCGCCGCCGAGCGGCCCGCCGACCTGGTGCCTCGCTTCACCCGGCCACTGCCCCTGGCCGTCATCTGCGACCTGCTCGGCACCCCCCGCGACCACGGCGATCAGCTGGAGACGTGGTGCGACGCGCTCCGCAGCCTCACGGCGGTTCCCGACGCGGCGGTCTCCGAGGCCGTCGAGGAGATGACCGACTACCTCGCCGGGCTCATCGCCGCCAAGCGCCGCCACCCCGGCGACGACGTGCTGAGCGTCCTGATCGCCGCTCGCGACGACACCGACCGGCTCAGCCACGACGAGCTGATCTCCTTCAGCCTGGTACTCCTCGCCGGCGGCTACGGCACCACGGCGGACCGCCTCGCCGGCATGCTCCACCTCCTGCTCGACGAACCCGTCCGCTACCAGCGCCTGCGCGATGCCCCGGACACCATTCCCCGGTCCGTCGAGGAACTCCTGCGCTACGCCCAGACCAACGTCCAAGCGAACCTGCGCGTCGTCACCGAGGACCTGGAACTCGCCGGAGTCACCCTCCGCGCCGGCGAGGCGGTCATGGCGGTCAACTCCTCCGCCAATCACGACGAAACCGTCTTCGACGCCGCTGACCAGCTGCTCCTCGACCGCGCCCACAACCCCCACCTCGCCTTCGGCCACGGCGTCCACCACTGCGTCGGGGCTCAGCTCGCACGCGTCCAGCTCCAGGAAGCCCTGGCCGGACTCTGCCGCCGCTTCCCCGCCCTGCGTGCCGCGGCCCCGCCGGTCTGGAAATCGGGCCTCAAGACCCGGGCGCCCAGAACCCTGCCCGTGACGTGGTGAGGGGGTCCCGCTCATGCGCACCCGCACCTTCGGACCGACCGGAGCCGCCGTCGCGGTCATCGGGCAGGGCACGTGGCAGCTCGAGCGCGCCGACCAGCGCACCGCGATCCGTACGCTCAACGCCGGAATCGATGCCGGAATGACTCATATCGACACCGCCGAGTCGTACGGAGACGGCAGGGTGGAGGAGATCGTCGGCCGAGCCGTACGGCACCGCCGCCAGGACGTCTTCCTGACCTCCAAGGTCCGTCCCGCCCACGCCGACGCACGCGGCACCGTGGCCGCCTGTGAAGGCAGCCTGCGCCGCCTGGGCACCGACCATCTGGACCTCTACCTCCTGCACTGGCCCAGTGACCACCCCCTGGACGAAACCCTCGCGGCCCTGCGCACGCTCCGGCAGGCCGGGAAGATCCGCCACTTCGGCGTCAGCAACTTCCACGACGAGCTCCTGGCCGACGTGTTCACCCGTACCGAACCGGGCGAGCTGGCCTGCAACCAGGTCGTCCACCACCTCGGCGACCGCTCCATGGAGCGCCGTACGGCCCCCGCATGCCTGGCCGCGGGCGCTGCCGTCGTCGGCTACAGCCCCTTCGGGCTGGGGTCGTTCCCGCCTTCCTCACGGGCCGCCGCCGTCCTCGACGAGACCGCCCGCGCCCACGGTGCCACGCGCCACCAGATCGCCCTCGCCTTCCTCACCCTGAACCGCGGCACCTTCGCCATCCCGAAGACCGCCACGCCCGCCCGGGCCGTCGAGAACGCCGCCGCGGCCGACATCGTCCTCGGCCGGGAGGAGGCGGCCCGCATCGCCGAGGCGTGCCCCGTCGCGCCCGTACCGTAGCGGTCGACCGGCTGCTGGGATCCCGAGCTCGCCGAGCGAGGCCAAGGCGGCAGCAGGCCGCCCCTGCGCGAGCTGAACACCGCTGCGCGGACGCCGCGGTCACGACCGGATCAGCCCGGTCCTGGCCGTGGCCCGTGTCCGGATCTGACAGAAGATGTGCCCCGCCGGGATGACGTAAGTCTTACGGCCCGGCGCGCGCACCCCCGTGACCGGGAGCCGCTGCGTAGCCTCGCGCCCATGCGTGTACTCGTCACAGGAGGAGCCGGATTCATCGGCTCGCACATCGTCACCGCGCTCTCGAAGGCCGGGCACGAGCCGGTGGTTCTCGATGCTCTGCTGCCCAGCGCGCACCACGTGGCTCCCGAGGTGCAGGCCGTGGAGTTCCTCCACACGGACGTCAGGGATCCGCTGGCGGTCGCAACTGCTCTGCACGGTGTCGACGCGGTGTGCCACCAGGCCGCCATGGTCGGCCTCGGCAAGGACTTCGCGGACGCCCCGGAGTACGTGAGCTGCAACGACCTCGGCACAGCCGTCCTGCTCGCCGCCATGGCGGACGTCGGCGTGCGCCGCCTCGTCCTCGCCGGTTCGATGGTCGTGTACGGGGAGGGGCGCTACGAGTGCCCCGCGTCGCACGGTGTCGTACGCCCGGGTCCCCGCCGGCCCGAGGACCTCGCCGCCGGCCGCTTCGAACCGCGCTGTCCCGCCTGCGACACCGAACTCGTCCCCGGTCTGGTCGGCGAGGACGCGCCGGCCGATCCCCGGAACGTGTACGCCTCGACGAAGCTCGCCCAGGAGCACTTGGCGGCGGCGTGGGCCCGCGCGGTGGGCGCGACGGCGGTCTCGCTGCGCTACCACAACGTGTACGGGCCGGGGATGCCCCGCGACACCCCGTACGCGGGCGTGGCCTCGCTGTTCCGCTCGGCGCTCGCCCGGGGCCAGGCGCCCCGCGTGTTCGAGGACGGCGGGCAGCGGCGGGACTTCGTGCACGTACGGGACGTGGCGGCGGCCAACGCGGTCGCGCTGGAGGCCGCCGATGGACTGCCGGCCGGCGCGCTCAGCACGTACAACACCGGCAGCGGCGAACCGCACACCGTCGGCGACATGGCCGTCGCGCTGGCCCGGGCGTGCGGTGGCCCCGAGCCCGTGATCACGGGCGAGTACCGTCTCGGCGACGTCCGGCACGTCACCGCCGACTCGTCACGGCTGCGCGACGAGCTCGGCTGGCGGCCCGAGGTCGGCTTCGCCGAGGGCATGGCGGAGTTCGCCCGGGCGGAACAGCGGGCCTCGGCGGCCCTGCGGTGACCGGGGTCAGCCCGCCGCCGGCAGGGTGACCTCGAAGCGGCAGCCGCCCTGGACGTTGCGGACCTCGGCGCGGCCCGCGTGGGCCTCGACGATGCCGCGGACGATGGCGAGGCCGAGCCCGGCCCCGGCCGGTGGGGTGCGGGCCTCGGTGCCGCGCCAGCCGGTGTCGAAGACGCGCGTGAGGTCCTCGTCGGGGATGCCGCCGCAGCCGTCGGTGACGGACAGGACGACGGCGTCCGCGCGGCGTTCGGCCGCGACCGCCACGGTGCCGTCGGCCGGCGTGTGGCGGATGGCGTTGACGAGGAGGTTCGCGAGGACCCGGGTCATCTCCTTGCCGTCCACCTCGACGGGGATCGCTTCGACCTCCTCCCCCACCAGGCGGACGCCGTGTTCGCGGGCGAGCGGGTCGGCGCCGCTCAGGGCGTCGCCCACGAGGTCGTACACGGAGATGCGGCTCGGGCTGATGGTCAGGGTGCCGGCGTGGATGCGGGAGAGTTCGAAGAGGTCGGTGACCATGGCGGTCAGGCGCTCGACCTCGGTGCGGATCTGCCGGTGGTAGCGGGCGGGGTCGGCGGCCATGCCGTCCTCCAGGGCCTCCGCCATGGCCCGCAGCCCGGCCAGCGGGGTGCGCAGGTCGTGGGAGATCCATGCGACGAGCTCGCGGCGGGAGGCTTCGAGCGAGCGCTCGCGGCGTCGGGAGGCGTCGAGTTTCGCGCTCGTGGCGGCCAGTTCCCCGGTGAGGGCGGCGAGTTCGGCGGTGGCCGCCCCGTCCGGGGCGGAGAAGCTGCCGCCGTCGCCGAAGTCGCGTGCGGCGCGGGCGAGGGCACGGCTGCGGGCCACCACCCAGCGGCCCAGGACGAGGGCGGTGCCCAGCGATACGAGGGCCGCCATGGCCACGACGACGGTCACCACCCACAGGTCGTGCGGGGACAGGAACATCGCCTGGGCGACGGCGAGGGTCCCGGCGAGCATCGCCGTCACGGTGACGGCGGCGACCACGGTCAGGGAGACCACGACGGAACGGCGCCGGACGAGGCGGAGCACCAGCGCTCCGGCGAGACCGGCGCACGCGGCTCCCGCGAGCGCGAATCCGGCGATCAGCAGGATGTCCTTCATGCCGCTCCCCCGTCCTGTCGGGGCTCGAAGCGGTAGCCGACGCCCCATACGGTCCGGATGAGCCGGGGCCGGGCCGGATCGTCCTCGATCTTGGCGCGCAGGCGCCGGACGTGGACCGTGACCGTGGACAGGTCGCCGAAGTCCCACCCCCACACCCGCCGCATCAGTTCCTCCCGGGTGTGCGCGGTGCCGGGGTGTTCCAGGAAGTACGCGAGGAGGTCGAACTCCCGGAGGGTGAGGGGGAGTTCATCACCCGCGCGGGTGGCCCTCCGGGTGCCGGGGTCGGCGGTGAGGCCGGCGGCGCGCAGGACCGTCCGGGGCGCCGCCGGCCCGGCGGCGGCTCGACTGCGGCGCAGCACGGACTCGACGCGCAGGACGAGCTCGCGCGGGCTGAAGGGCTTGGTGACGTAGTCGTCCGCGCCCACCTCCAGGCCCGTGATCCGGTCGTCCTCGTCGCCGCGCGCGGTCAGCATGATCACCGGAATCGGGCCGGTCTCCCGCAGCCGCCGGCAGACCTCCAGGCCGTCCAGACCGGGCAGCATCAGGTCGAGCACGACGAGGTCCGGCCGCCGCTCCTCGGCCCGCAGCAGGGCCTCGGGGCCGTCGGCCGCGTGCTCCACGGCGAACCCGGACCGGTCGAGGTATCCGGTGACCACTTCGGCGACGGTGGGATCGTCGTCCACCACCAGGATCCGGGCCGGTGGCTGCGGGGCGCTGTGCTCGCTCATGCCGCACAGCGTCGCATCCGTTCCGCCGAACGGTGACGGCCACCCGGGCGTACGGGGGCCGGCGTCCGCGTTTCGTAAGGAGTTCCACGCCCCCGATCCGCCGCGTGGTTCCTACGGTGAGTGGTGTGACACTCATGACCGTGGACGTGGTCCTTCCCTGTCTCGACGAGGCCGAAGCCCTGCCCTGGGTGCTGTCCCGCATCCCCTCCGGCTGGCGGGCGGTCGTCGTCGACAACGGCTCCTGCGACGGGTCCGCCGGCATCGCGGCGGATCTCGGTGCGACCGTGGTGCGAGAGCCCAGGCGCGGCTTCGGTGCTGCCTGCCACGCCGGACTGCTCGCTTCCGACGCGGAGTTCGTCTGCTTCTGCGACTGCGACGCCTCCCTCGACCCCGGCCTCCTGCCGGGACTCGTCGGCTCCGTGGCCGACGGTTCCGCCGATCTCCTGCTGGGCCGGCGCCGCCCCACCGAGCGCGGCGCCTGGCCGGCCCACGCGCGGGCCGGGAACCTCGCCCTGTCCTGGCTGCTGCGCCGCCGCACCGGTCTGCGCCTCCACGATCTCGGCCCCATGCGGGCGGCCCGCCGCGAGGCGCTGCTCGCCCTCGGCCTCTCCGACCGGCGCAGCGGCTACCCGCTCCAGATGGTCGTCCGGGCGGCCGACGCCGGCTGGCGGGTGCGCGAGGTGGACGTGCCGTACCGGCCGCGCACCGGCCGGTCGAAGGTCACGGGCACCTGGCGGGGTACCTGGCAGGCGGTGCACGACATGCGCAAGGTGCTCGACGAGCCGGCGCCGGTGGGCGGGGGCCGCCCGTGACCACCCTCCTCGTCATCGCCAAGGAACCCCGGCCGGGTCGGGTGAAGACCCGGCTCACTCCCCCGTTCACCCCCGAGGAGGCCGCCGCGCTCGCCGAGGCGGCCCTCGCCGACACGCTCTCCGCCGCTACGTGCGTCCCGGCGGACCGGCACGTCCTCGTGCTCGACGGGCGGCCGGGCCCATGGCTTCCACCGGGCTTCGAGATCGTCCCCCAGGCGAGTGGCGGGCTCGACGTCCGCCTGGCCGCCGCGTTCGCCGCCTGCTCCGGGCCGGCCCTGCTCATCGGCATGGACACCCCTCAGGTCACTCCGGCACTGCTGGCCCCGGCCCTGCGCTGGGACGAGCACGACGCCTGGTTCGGGGCCGCCGCCGACGGCGGCTTCTGGGCTCTGGGTCTCGCCCGTCCCGACCCTTCTGTGCTGCTCGGGGTCCCCATGTCGACGCCCGAGACCGGCGCCGTCCAGCACGCGCGCCTGCGGACGGCCGGCCTGCGCATCGGTCGCCTGCCGGTCCTGCGGGACGTGGACACCGCCTCGGACGCCCGGCAGGTGGCGGCCGAGGCACCGGACACCCGCTTCGCCGCCCGGTACGCGGAGTTGACCACCACGAGGGCGGGAGCGGGCCGTTGACCACCACGACGTGGCCGGCAGACCCGTACAGCTGCGCCCTGCGCACCGGCAAGGGCCCGCTCTTCCTGCGCCGGCACGACGGCTGGCTCCTGCCCCTGGAGGTCGAGCGCTGGTGCGAGGCGCCGGACCGCGCCGACCGCTCCGTACTCGGCCGCTGCCGCGGCACGGTCCTCGACATCGGCTGCGGACCAGGGCGGCTCGTCGCCGCCCTCGCCGCCGAAGGCCGGCGCGCGCTGGGCATCGACATCAGCCCGGAAGCGGTGGCCCGCACCGCGCGGCTCGGCGCGGCGGTCCTGCGCCGGTCGGTCTTCGACCCGCTGCCCGCCGAGGGACGCTGGGACACGGCGCTCCTGATCGACGGCAACATAGGGATCGGCGGCGACCCGGCCGCCCTGCTCCACCGACTGCGACAGGTCGTGTCGTGTTCCGGGCGGGTCATCGCCGAGTGTGCGCCCGTGGACGTCGACGAGCGCTGCGAGGTACGGGTCGACGACGGCCGGGGCGGGCGGGGGGCGCCGTTCCCCTGGGCCAGGGTGGGCACCCGCGCCCTGGCCGCCCACGCGTGCAGCTCGGGGTGGGAGGTCTGCGAGCAGTGGGCCCTGGAGGGGCGCTCCTTCCTGTCGCTCGTACCTCAGTCGCCCGCGGTGGCCTGCCCCTGACGGGGCCGCCGTGCCCGCCATCGCCGTACGGCGATCAGCGCTGCCGTCACTGCTGCCAGGGCCGCCAGCACGATCGCGAGATTCCTTCCGTAGGGAAGGGGCAGCGCCGACGGGTTGGGCGGGGCCCCCGGCCGCACGAGCAGCGGCAGCGTCAGCAGGACCACGCTGCCCGCCACGAGCAACGCCCCCCGCCACACACCGCGCCGGCGTCGCCCCACGAGAAGCAGCCCCACGGCGAGCACCGACGGGGCGAGGATCCCGTCGTGCAGGACGAGCGCACCGGCCAGCCACACCAGTACCCCGAGCGGATCCGGCTCGGCCACCACCAGCCATGTGCCGACGCCGATCAGCACGATGCCGAGGCCGCCGACCGCGTATCTCAGCCCGTTCGCCGTCCTCACAGCACCTCCAGGCGGTGGACCCACTTGGTCTGGAGGACTCCGGGCCGGTTGGGCGCGATGATCCGGGCCGGGAAGCCGTGGTCGAGCGTGAGCGGCCGGCCGTTCAGGCTCAGGGCGAGCAGGGTGAGCGGATCGTCCGCGTACTCCGCGCCCATCTCCATCACCCGGTACGCGCCGCTGACCTCGAGCGATGTCACCCGTACGGCGGCCCGGCCCGGACGCCCGCCGGCCCGGGCGACCAGGTCCCGGACCCGTACCCCGCCCCAGTCGGCGTCCACGCTCCAGCCTTCGACGCACGCGATCGGCAGCCGCGCCGTCGCCTGCGGCATCCCCCGCAGCGCGTCGAGCGTGAGGGCGTACGCACGGGGCCCGGCGACCTCCAGCCGCCACTCCCCCAGAGCACTCGGCGAGACGCCTGCCGCGGCTGCGGTCCGGTTCACCGGAAGTCCCTGCGGGCCGTGGTCGGGGTGCCGGGGCGCGAGCAGGTCGAACGCCTTGAGCGGGGTGAAGGACTGTCCGACGGTCGTCAGCGTGACCACGCCGACGGCCGCGCCCGTGGCGAGCAGCAGCGAGCGGCGGTCGGCGGCGTCCTCGGCGGGCAGGGCGCGCGTCCCCGCCGAACGCCGGCCCCAGTGGTCCCTGATCTCGGGGGCCTTGACCGCGATGTGCAGCAGGATCGAACCGGTCACCACCCAGGCCACGGCGAAGTGGACGGGGACGAAGGCGAAGGGCCACGGATACCACTCGACGATGTTGAGCAGCCCGGTGAGCACCTCGAAGACGGCCGAAGCCACGAGGACCGCGACGGACAGCCGCTCCAGCGCGTGCCGCAGGGACCGCACCGGCGGCCACACGAACAGCCGGGGGTACACCGCCCACAGCTTGACCAGCAGCAGCACGATCGCCGCCAGGCCCGTGGCGACGTGCAGGCCCTGGGTGAGCGTGTATCCCCATACCGGCCGGGCGGGCAGGTGATCGGCGAGCCGGTCCGGCGGGTGTTGGAGGTAGTGGCTGACGAGGCCGGTCGCGAAGCAGACGGCGAACGCCGCGCCGAGCCACCTCCCGATGGCGGTCGCCGTCGTGGCGTCGTGAAGGCGCCCGGTGAACTCCGGCGGCCGGACGGCCGGGAGCCGGAAGGCGGGTCGCGGCAGCCGGGCCGGCCTGGGCATGCGGAACGTCATACCGTCCATGACACCGCCGCGAGCGAGCGCGCGGAGGCTCCGACACCTTACGAAACCCGAACGCCCCGCCGGGTCTCCTCCTCGTCCGCCGCACGCGGTGCCAGTCTGCGCCCATGCCCCGCGACCGTCGTCCCTCCCTCGCCCTCGTCGTCACCGTGCTCCTTGTCTCGGCCCTGACCGCCTCACTCACCCTCGTGCTCGGCGCGGGCTCGCACGGGACCGGCTTCCTGGCGGGGTACGCGGGTGGATGGGCGGTGTTCGCAGCGGCCGTGGCCGCCCTGCGCCGCGTGCCCCGCCGGCACGTCGTCCCGCTCGTCCTCGCCGGGGCGCTCGCGGTGACGGCCACGGGACTCGTGGCGGCCCCGCGTACGAGCACGGACTCCTACCGGTACGCGTGGGACGGCCGGGTCCAGGCAGCCGGCCTCTCTCCGTACGACCTCGCGCCCGCGGACCCGAAACTCGCCGGGCTCCGGGACGGCTGGCTCTTCCCCGGCGCCGCGGTCTGCGCGCGGGGCGACGCGGACCTCGCGCCGCTCGGCGACGGCCGGTGCACCCGGATCAACCGGCCCACCGTGCACACCATCTACCCTCCGGTGGCGGAGGGCTGGTTCCTCCTCGTCCACGCCCTCACCCCGGAAGGCGTCCGCCACCAGGGGCTCCAAGCGGGAACGGCGCTCCTCTCACTGGCGGTCACCGGCCTCCTGCTCGCAGTCCTGCGCCGGCGAGGGGATCCACGCCAGGCCGCCCTGTGGGCCTGGTGCCCGGCGGTCCCCGTCGAAGCCGTCAACAACGCCCACGTCGACGTCCTCGCCGTGCTCCTGTCGGTCGGCGCGCTGGCCCTGGTGACACGCCGCCACCACGTCAGGGGCGGGGTCCTGCTCGGCCTGGCGGTCGCCGCCAAGCTGCTGCCGGCCGTGCTTGTGCCGGGGGCACTGTCCGGCATCCGGCGTCCGCGCACGATCGCGGCCGTGACGCTGTCGGTCGCGGCGACGGTGGCGCTGGCGTACCTGCCGTACGTCCTGCTCTCGGAGGGTTCCGTCCTCGGCTACCTGGGCGGATACACCCGGGAGGAGGGCTACGACGGCGCAGGCGCGGGCGGGCGGTACGCGCTGGTACGGCTCGTGCTGCCCGACGCGTGGGCGCTGCCCGCGGTGGTGCTGTGCATGGCGGTGGTCCCGGTGGCGGTGTGGTGGCGCGGCGATCCCGAACGCCCATGGTGTGGAGCATTGCTGACCCTCGGTACGGCGTTCCTGCTGCTGACGCCCGGCTACTCCTGGTACGCCCTGCTGCTGGTCGCCCTCGTCGCCCTGGACGGCCGCTGGGAGTGGCTCGGCGTGGCCCTCGCCGGTGCGGTGGCGTATCTCGCCGGCCCGGTCACCGGCACGGCGGGGGTGACCGCTGCGTACGGGGCGGCCGGGGTCGTGGTGTGCGCGCGGTGGTGGACGCGGCGACGGCGTACCGGGGCGTGTCCGTCTCCGTCGCACGGTTACGACGCGCTCACGGAGCGATCTCGAACTCCGGGGGCTTGAGGTCCTTGACGCAGGCGGTGTTCGGGGCGGTCGGGGTGTCGAAGAAGGAGGTGGTGATGGCCTGGGCGCACTTCGAGGTGGCGAACACCACGTGGGGCTCGTAGGGGATCGTGACGACCGTGGCGCGGTTCAGGGTGCGGGCGACGTACGGGCCGTTGTCGGCGCCGGTCTGGGCGTCGAACGCACCCGACAGGGCGAGGGTGGGGATGTCACTGCGCGTGACGTCCCGGATGGAGCGCGCCGCCGGGGGGATGTCCCAGACGTCGCAGTCCGGGCGGAGGAAGGTGAGCAGCGGGGCCTGGGCCTGCACCGAGCGGGGGAACGACGGGTACGCCTTCTGTCCGCCCTGCAGCGCCTGTTCCTCGCTCTCGTACGGCGTCCACTCGCTGCAGAAGACGCCGTAGACGAGGCCGTGCGACGTCACTCCGATGCCCTTGGGGTTGGTCCTCCAGCCCGCCCACTGCTGGGCGATCCGCTGCGGGTTGCCGTTGGCCAGCTCGTCGAGGGAGCGGGGTACGGCCTCCGCCGTGTGGGTGGCGGAGGTCAGCCAGTTGACCAGGGTCCCGCCGTCCAGCACGACCTTCACCGGCTTGTCGCTGCCGGGGAGCGTGACCGTGGTGGTGACCGGCTCGGCTTCGAGGTCGTTGACGAGCTTCTCGAAGGTGGCCGGCAGGTTCGGATAGCGCTTGTTGCACGCCGGCTGGTCCGCGCAGGCTTTGAACAGGCCGTCCGTGCCCTGCTTGAAGCTGCTCCAGGTCGAGGCCGACCCGCCCTTGGACGGTGGCAGGATGCCGTCGAGGCCCACCGAGCGGAGTCCTTCGGGGTGCAGGCGCATGTAGGTCAGCGCCAGGTGGGTGCCGTAGGAGATGCCGTACAGGTTCCACTGCTTGATGCCCAGCGCCTTGCGCAGGTCGTCGTAGTCGGCGGCGCTCTCGGTGTCGTTGTAGGCGCTGAGGTCGATGCCCTTGCCCACCAGTTTGTCGCGGCAGGCCTTGGTGGCCTCGACGTGCAGGCGTTCGGTGGACGGCGCGTCGTAGACGAGGCCGACCACGCGGGCGTTGAACTCGTCGATGTCGGGGCACAGGGCATCCGGATCGGCCGAGTAGGTGCCGCGCTGGGACATGAAGATGACGTCCCGGTCGCGGTTCAGGCCGCCGTCGATCGCCATCTTCACCTCCCCGACGGCGTCATCGCCGGGGCCGCCGGCGAGCCATACGATCGGGTCGGGTTTCGGCTCGGCGGCCGCCGCCGGCACGATGGCGACACCGAGGGTGATCTGCCGGCCGTCGGGCTCGGCACGGTTCTCGGGGACCGTGAGCGTTCCGCAGCGGGCCCCTTTCAGCGCCTCGATCGGTTCTGCCGTCTTGGGGCAGGGGCCCGGCTCGTAGCGGGCGTCGCCCACGGTGCGGGCGACCGTGCCGCTCGCTCCACCGGGCGTCTCCTCCTGCGCGCCCGCGGGCGCCGCGAGCAGGCCGGTGACGAGGATGCCGGTCGCCGCTGCGGCCGACCCGGTGCGCAGGCGTCGTACGTGTGGGCGTGCCATCTGCTCTCCCGGTCACTTCGGGGTGATCGTGAACGGTTCCCACTTGAGGCCCGCCACGCAGCCGGTGTCGGGCGCGGCCGGACGGGTGAGGAAGGACGCCAGCACCTTCTGGGCGCAGGGCGACTGCGGGACCACCCAGTGCCCGATGCCGGGGATCTGCACGGTGGTCGACCGGGGCAGCGTACGGGCCGTCTTCTGCGCCCAGCTGGCCCCGGTCTTCATGTCGAACGTCCCGTTGAGGAAGAGCGTCGGCACCGGGCTGACCGGGGCCGCCCGCTGCACGGCGGTGCGGTCGGGGACGTTCCAGACGCGGCACACCTGGTCCTGGAAGGCCAGTTGGGGCGCCTGGGCCAGGACCGGGTCCGGCCAGCCGGGGAAGGCCCGTCGGCCCGCGGCCAGCACGTCGGACGGCGAGTGGTCCGGCACCCACTCGCTGCACACCACCGAATTCGTCATTCCGTGGGCGGTCTGGCCGGTGACCTGGACCGAACCGGCGGCGCGGGCGCGGGCGAAGCGCTCGGGGCGTCCGCGGCCGAGTTCGTCGATCGCCGCCGGGACGTCCTTGAACGGGATCGCCTTGGCGACCAGCAGGTTCACCAGTGCGCCGCCGTCGAGGACGACCTGCACCGGGTCTCCGCCCTGCGGCGGCCGGACGTTCAGCGTCAGCGGCCGGTCCTCCAGCTTGCGCACCTGCTCGTTCAGGGAGCGCGCGAGGTCCGGATAGCGGCCCTGGCAGCGGGGCTCGGCCGCGCAGGCCTTGTAGAGGTGGTCAAGGCCCTCCTGGGCGCCGGCCCAGGCGAACGGCAGGGAGACGGACTGCGGAGGGGTGAAGGAGTCGAATGCCACCGCGCGGATCCCCTGGGGGTGCAGGCGCAGGTAGGTCATGGCCAGGTCGCTGCCGTAGGAGTGGCCGTAGACGTTCCACTGCTTGATGCCGAGCGCCGTGCGCAGGTCGGCGAAGTCGGCTGCGTTCTCGGTGCTGTTGTAGGCACTCAGGTCGGTCCCGTCGGCCGTCAGGCGGGCCCGGCACCGCTTCACCGCGTCGAGCATGAGCCGCTCCGTCTGCGGTGCGTAGGAGGGGAGCCCCACGGACTCGGCGTTGAAGCGGTCCAGCTCCGGGCAGGCCAGGTTGGGCTTGTCGTAGAGATTGCCGCGCTGGGCCATGACGATCAGGTCGCGGTCCCGGTTCAGGCCGGAGCCGACCAGGAAGGGGATGTCGTCGAAGGTCTCGCCACCGGGGCCGCCCGACATGAACACCACGGGATCCTGGGCGGGTTTCGCCGAGGCGGCCGGGATGACCGCGACGGCCAGCCGGACGGTCCGGCCGCCGGGACGGGCACGGTTCTCGGGGACCTCCAGGAATCCGCACCGGGCGGTGGCCAGCGCTTCGATCGGCTCAGGCGTCCTGGGACAGGGACCCGGCACGAAGCGTGACGCGACGGCCGTGCCGGGCCCGGCGACTTCGGTGGTTGCGGCGTGGGGTGGTGCGGCGCCCGCCGCACCGGGGGCTGGCGCCGAAAGGAGGCCCAGAGCGGCCGCGGCAGTTGCTGCCCCGATACGGAAGCTGTGGACTGCCATATGATCCCGTTCCTCCGCCGGTCAACGGCTGCCCAGCAGGGCGACGCCGCGGCGACATGGTCGGAACCCACGTAATCGACGCTAGCAGGCGGTCTGGCGACCTGCACACGGGCGGCCACCGGCACGACGTGCCCGCCGCACGATGAGCGGGCTCGTTCTCACACCGTGGTGTGGGCGGTGCGGCGCTGCTGTCCCCGGGCGGTGCTCGGCGTCCGGTCGCCGCCCTGGACGGCCGAGCGGACCCCGGTGAGGGTGAACGCCAGGGCCGCGGCGGCCACGATCGCGAGCAGGGCGAGACCGGCCGCGTACGTTCCGTACTCCCCGTAGAGGGAGCCCATGACCAGCGGCGGCAGGAAGCCGCCCAGTCCGCCGGCGGCGCCGACCACGCCGGTGACCGAGCCGACCTGGCTGCCCGGGGTCAGCAGGGCCACCAGGGCGAAGACCGCCCCGCTGCCCGCGCCGAGCGCGGCGGCCATGGACAGGAAGGCGATGGTACCCACCGGCGCCAGGGGCGGGGTGAACGACTGCACCACCGCACCGGCCACGACCACGGCCAGAGAGCCGGCCAGCACCCGGACCGGGCCCAGCCGGTCCGACAGCCAGCCACCGATCGGGCGCATCGCCACCGCGAGGAGCACGAACCCGGCCATCCGGTTCGCGGCGTCCGCCTGGGTCAGGCCGTAGCCGGTCTTGAGGTAGGTGGGCAGGTAGACGGAGAAGGCGACGTAGCCGCCGAACGCCACCGCGTAGAGCGCGGATGCCTGCCAGGTGATGCCCAGCCGGGCAGTGGCGGCCAGCCGGCGTCCCAGCGGCTCGGTCGGCACGGTACGGCCGGGGGCGTCGCGCAGCAGCAGCGCCGCGGCCACGGCGTAGACGGCCAGCACCGCGGCAGTGATCAGGAACGGAGTCGCCATGCTGTTCGCGTCGACCAGCTTCACCGTGGTCAGGGCGCTGATCGCGGTGCCGCCCATGCCGGCGCCGAAGACGCCGATGGCAAGGCCGCGCCGCTCGGGCGGGAACCAGGCGTTGACGAACGGCACACCGACGGCGAACGCGGTGCCGCCGATACCGAGGAAGAACCCGCCGATCAGCAGTGCGGCGAGGGAGGAGTGCCCGGCCAGGCCGAGGTAGAGCACCGGGATGATGGTGGTCGCCGTCACGATGGGGAACATGACCCGCCCGCCGAACCGGTCGGTCAGCGCGCCCACCGGTATGCGCCCCAGGGAGCCGACCACGACGGGCACCGCCACCAGCAGAGACTGCTCGAACGACGACAGGTCGAGGCTGTCCTTGAACCGCGGGCCCAGGGGACTCAGCAGCGCCCACGCCCAGAAGTTGACGGCGAAACCGATCGTGGCCAGGGCCAGCATCAGCCAGGCCCGGCCGGGCACTGGAGCACCCGACGGTGAGCTGCCACTCTTCGACCTCAACGGCTGGACCATGGTGTCCGCCCCTTTCCTGTGCGTGGCGGTACGACGCCACTGGGACCGCCCGCCCATGGCAGGCCCCTTGCCTGCTCAGCGGCATCCCATGACCACGATCCGCAGCGGGACCCGGCGACGGCATGGGCCAAGGGTCCCTGCCGATGGCCGGACGGGCCCGTCCTGCGTCCCCGGACGGCCCTCCGCCCTCAGCGGGACGCGAGCATGGTGCGCATCTGGGCGATCTCGGCGGTCTGGGTCTTGACGATGTCGGCGGCGAGGTCCTTGGCCGGGGCGTAGGAGCCTTCCTTCTGCTCGGTCTCGGCCATGTCGATGGCGCCCTCGTGGTGTTCGATCATCATGGTCAGGAACATGGTGTCGAAGGCGCGGCCGGTGGCGCCGTTCAGCTTCATCATCTGCTGGTCGTTCATCGTGCCGGGCATGGATGTGGCGTCGTCGTCGCGTCCCATGCCGTTCATGTCATCCATGCCGTCCATGTCATCCATACCGTCCATGCCCCCCATGCCTCGGGGGACCTCCTCGCCCCATGCCTTCAGCCAGCCGGTCATCGTGTCGATCTCGGGCTGCTGCGCCTTCTGGATCTTGACGGCGAGCGCCTTGACCTCCGGGGAGGCGTTGTGGGTGCGGGCCATCTGGGACATGGCGACGGCCTGGCGGTGGTGGGGGATCATCCCTTGGGCGAAGGTGACGTCGGCCTGGTTGTGGGCTTCGGCCGGGACCGCGGCGTGGACCGCCACGGGGGTGAGGGCGGGGGTGCCCGCGGCGCTCGCGGCGGTGATCCCGCCGGTCGCTGCCAGGACGACGGCGGCGGCTGCGCCGGTCCGGGCGGCGCGGCGGGCGGCAGTACGGGCGGTGGTGCGGGTGGTGGTGGTCATGGTGTGGCTCCCGTGGTGCTTCACAGGCCGGGGGCTCCCCACAGCGGGAACCATCGGCTCAACTCCTGTTCGATGCGCAGGTCGTCCTTGATCACGGCCTTGACCTGGAGTTCCAGTGGGTTGTCGCGCTTGTGGCCGGGCAGGGGGGCGAAGGGGTAGAAGGTGCCGCGCTTGTAGAGGTAGACCAGGGCGAGGGAGCGCAGCTCGGCATCGCGGAAGGAGACCAGGGAGCACAGGAGCTGCGGGCCGAAGCCGCTGTCCTGCAAGGCGGTGTTGACCGCGTGCAGGTCCCCCACCAGCGCGGGCAGGTCGTCGGGGGCGCGGTGGGAGAGCAGCCACGAGTAGCCGTAGGTGTCACGGCTGAACTCCACCGGTGCGCCGCCGCGTTGGGAGTCCGCATCCAGCAGGGCCCGTACCTCCTGCTGTACCTGGGTGAAGGCGCCGCCCTCGATGGAGGCGAAACAGACCGAGCCCGCTCCGGTCGGGGTGAAGCCGATGGCCGCCTGGAGGGTGACGGCCGCCGAGGGGAGGCCGAAGAGCTGGTCCAGGTCGGGTCTGACCGGTCTGGACCGGCCGAGCAGCATGTCCCAGAAGCCCACGGGCCTCAGCTCCCTCTCACGACGGCTCGCTCACGACGGCTCGCGACGGCTGGCTCACGACGGCTCGCCGCCCGGTCCGCCCAGCTCGGCGGCGATCTCGGCGAGGGCCTCCAGCCGGCGTTCCAGGCTGGGGTGGGTGGAGAACAGGTTGGCCACCGCCGTGCCGGGGCCGACGGCGGGGCTGAAGAAGAACGCGTTGAACGCCTGCGCGGTGCGCAGGTCCTCCGTCGGGATGCGGGCGATGTCCCCGCTGACCTTGGTCAGGGCCGAGGCCAGGACGGACGGCTTGGCGGTCAGCATGGCCGCGGCCCGGTCGGCGGCCAGTTCGCGGTAGCGGGACAGGGCCCGGATGAGCAGGAAGCTGATGGCGTACACGAGGGCGGAGACGGCCATCACCGTCAGGAAGACGACTGCGGTGTTCTGGTCCCGGTTGCGTCCGCCGAACAGCTGGGAGTAGAAGGCGAAACGGACGATGAGGCCTGCGATGACGCCCAGGAACGAGGCGATGGTGATCACCGCCACGTCGCGGTGGGCGACGTGGGAGAGTTCGTGTGCGAGGACGCCTTCGAGTTCCTCGGTCTCCAGACGGCGCATGAGGCCGGTGGTCACGCAGACCACGGCGTGGTCGGCGTTGCGGCCGGTGGCGAACGCGTTGGGCAGGTCCATGTCGGAGACCGCGACCTGGGGTTTGGGCATGTCCGCGGCGGCGCACAGCCGGTCCACGACCCCGTGCAGCAGCGGCTGCTCCTCGGGTGTGACGATGCGGCCGCGCATGGCGTAGAGCGCGATCCGGTCGGAGTACCAGAACTGCGCGCCGAGCAGTGCGGCGGCGATGACGACGACCAGGACGGTCGACTTGAGCAGCGCGATCAGCGCGGCGATGAACGCCACGTACACCAGCCCGAGGAGGAACATCGTGACCGCCATGCGGGCGGTCAGCTGCCGGTCGGGCTCGAAACGGCTGCGCACCGCCATCACCCCGGGATCCGGCCCTCGCCGGGAATCCGCATGATCATGATGTCGCCTCCTGGTCCGGCGGCGCCTTCGGTCGTTCCGTCGTTCCGCCGTTCCGTCGCAGGTCACGGCACATCGTGCTGGTTCCATTCTCAGGGCACGGGCCCTGACCGGCAGCCGGTGACCGGCAGCCCGTGACCGCAGGGTCTCCACC
Organism: Streptomyces bambusae; assembly: GCF_019400985.1. Taxonomy (GTDB): domain Bacteria; phylum Actinomycetota; class Actinomycetes; order Streptomycetales; family Streptomycetaceae; genus Streptomyces; species Streptomyces bambusae_A. The sequence continues at coordinate 32,684 of NZ_WTFF01000003.1, read as the reverse complement.
TGCATGGTGGCACCGCGGCAAGGCGGTCGCTCGGGCCGACCGGCCCTCGGCCGGGGCCGACCGGTCCCGGTGACGCCGGCGGAGGAGTGGGGGCATCCTGGAAAGCGAACGTGATCCTGGAGGCGTAGGCCGTGGGCACCGTGGATGTCGTTGTCGTCGTGGCCGCTGTGGCGCTGATCACCGGCCTGGGCTGGTTCTTCTTCGCGCCGCGCCGCGCCGGCTCCGCCCGCCTGGAGGGCGGCGTACAGCGGGTGGAGGTGACCGTACGCGGCGGCTACAGCCCCAACGTGATCAAGGTCCGCCAGGGGACCCCGCTGGAGCTGGTCTTCGACCGGCAGGAATCCGGGGAATGCACCTCCCGGGTCGTCTTCCCCGACCTACGGGTGAGCGCCGGGCTCCCCGCCCACACCCGCACCACCGTGCGCCTGACCCCCGACCGGCCGGGCAGCTTCGGCTTCGCCTGCGGGATGAACATGATCCACGGCACCCTCCAGGTCGAGCCCGGTGAGCAGGCCCAGGCTCCACCCGGTCCGGACGGCCACCCCCACGCCGCACCCGCCGTCGGACAGGGCCCTTCAGGGGCCGGCGGTGTGGAGCGGTCGGCGGCCGAGGCGGAGGCCGCGGACGTCGCCGAGCGCCTGGCGGAGATCAAGGACCTGACCCGTCGGGTGGTGGTGGGTGCGGTGCTCACCGCGCCGGTGTTGTTCGCGGTGATGGCGCACGAGCTGTTCGGCGCCGGCTGGGTACCGCAGTGGATGCTGAACCACTGGGTCCAGCTGGCTCTGATCACGCCGGTGATGTTCTACACCGGCCGGCCGATCCACGTGACCGGCTGGCTCACGCTGCGCCACCGCGCCGCCGACATGAACTCCCTGATCACGCTCGGCACGAGCGCGGCCTACGGCTTCAGCCTCCTGGTCACCCTCGCCCCCGGCCTCCTCCCGGAGGACGTGCGCGAGGTGTACTACGAGGCCGTCGGGGTCATCCTCACCCTCATCCTCCTCGGCCGCCTCCTGGAGGCCCGCGCCAAGGCCGGCACCGGCGAGGCCATCCGCGCCCTGCTCGGCCTGCAGGCCCGTACCGCGCGCGTCGTACGGGACGGCACCGAGACCGAGATCCCCGTCGAGGACGTCACGGTCGGGGACGAGATCGTCATCCGGCCCGGAGAGAAGATCCCCGTCGACGCCGACGTCGTGACCGGTGCCTCCGCCGTCGACGAGTCGATGGTGACCGGCGAGCCGATGCCGGTCACCAAGCGGGCCGGGGACACGGTGATCGGTGCCACCGTCAACACCACGGGATCGCTGCGCGTACGGGCGGCCAAGGTCGGCGCGGACACGATGCTCGCCCAGATCATCCGCCTGGTGCAGGCGGCCCAGGCGTCCAAGGCCCCCATCCAGCGCCTCGCCGACGCCGTCTCCGCCTACTTCGTGCCCGCGGTCATCGCCATCGCGATCGGCACGTTCGCCGTCTGGTTCACGGTCGGGCCCGCCCCGGCCCTCACCCTGGCCCTGGTCTCGGCGGTCGCCGTCCTGATCATCGCCTGCCCCTGCGCGCTGGGCCTGGCCACCCCGCTGTCGGTGATGGTCGGCACCGGCAAGGGCGCCCAGGCCGGCATCCTCATCCGCTCCGCCGAGGCCCTGGAAACCGCGCACAAGCTCGACACCGTCGTCCTGGACAAGACCGGCACCGTCACCGCGGGAAAGCCCGTCCTCACCGACGTACAGCCCGCGGACGGATCCGGCTTCGACGAGGCGCAGCTGCTGGGCCTGGTGGCGGCGGTCGAGGAAGCGAGTGAGCACCCGCTGGCCCAGGCCATCGTCACCGGTGCCCGCGGGCGCGGGCTGTCCTGGCCGGCCGCGACCAATTTCGACTCGGTCACCGGCAAGGGCGTCCACGCGACCGTCGACGGCCGCACCGTCCTCGTCGGCACCTCCCGCCTCCTCCAGGACGCCGGCATCGCCACCCCCGCCCTGGACCCGCACGCCGCCCGGCTGTCGGCAGAGGGCAAGACCCCCGTGCTCGCCGCGGTCGACGGCCGCCCGGCCGGGGTCCTCGCCGTGGCCGACACCGTCAAGGACGACTCCGCGGCCGCCGTCGCCGCCCTGCAGCAGCTCGGCATCGAGGTGGTCATGCTGACCGGTGACAACGCCCGCACCGCCGCCGCGATCGCCGCCCAGGTCGGCATCGGCCGGGTGCTGGCCGAGGTCCTGCCCGAGCACAAGGCCGACGAGGTCCGCCGGCTGCAGGGCGAAGGCCGCACCGTCGGCATGGTCGGCGACGGCATCAACGACGCGCCCGCACTGGCCGCCGCCGACGTCGGGCTGGCGATCGGCACCGGCACCGACGTCGCGATCGAGGCCGCCGACATCACCCTCATCTCCGGGTCGCTCACCGGGGTCGTCACCGCAGTCCGCCTCTCGCGCGCCACCATGCGCAACATCCGGCAGAACCTGTTCTTCGCCCTGGTCTACAACGCCATCGGCGTTCCCCTCGCCGCCGGCGTCCTCTACCCCGTGTGGGGCATCCGCCTCAGCCCCGTCATCGCCGCGGCCGCCATGGCGCTGAGCTCGCTGTCCGTCGTCACCAACGCCTCCCGCCTGCGCCGCTGGCACCCGGCCCCGCTTCCGCAGGCCCGGCCGGCCCGCGTCCGGCCCCGGGTCGAGACCGGCGCCGACCGGCCGGCAGCCAGGGAGGTCGTGGACGTCGTGTGCGGCATGCGCCTGGCCCCTGAGAGCGCCGCCGAGCAACGGCGGACCAGCACCGGCACCTACTACTTCTGCTCAGCGCGCTGCGCGGCGGCCTTCGACGCCGACCCGAGCCGCTACACCGGACCGGCTCCGGCGCCCGCCCCCACCACGACGCACGCGGGACCCGGCGATCCGGACACCGGGCCCACCAGCACCTGACCGGTCCGCGTCGCGTGGGGCGGCCTCACCGGGACTCCGCGCCCCGCGGTTCGCACAGACGTACGGCGAGGGCGGCGATGTCGTCGTCGAGGCGTCCTCTGCTGTAGTGCAGGAGGTCCCGGTGAAGGGCCGCGAGCAGGTCGCGCGGCGGGGTCGGGGGCTGTCGCCCCATCCAGGCCGCCAGCGGGAAGAACTCGCCGTCGCGGGAGCGGGCCTCGGCGATCCCGTCGGTATAGAGGAGCAGCAGGTCACCGGGGGCGAAGTCGAACGTGTCGACGCTGTAGTCATCGCCGATCAGCCCCGCGAGGCTGAGCAGTGGCGAGGGATCGGCGGTCTCCAGGACACGGAGTTTCCCGTGGTTCAGGAGCATCGGCGGGGGGTGCCCGCAGTTGAGGATGCCGATGCGTCTGCCCCCGTGCGGAATCTCGACGAGCAGGGCCGTGGCGAAGCGCTCCATCGGCCCCTCGGGGGGAAAGGCGGCGTTGTAACGGGTGCTGCTGGCATCCAGCCGGCGTGCGACGTTCACCAGGTCGGGCTCGCCGTAGGCCGCCTCCCGGAAGGCGTTGACGATCGCCGCGGCCGCCCCCACGGCCGGCAGGCCCTTGCCCCGTACGTCGCCGATGAGCAGCCTGACCCCGTACGGCGTGTCGGCCGCCTCGTAGAAGTCCCCGCCGATGCTGGCCTCCGCCGCGGCCGCGAGGTACAGCGACTCGATCTCGATGCTGCCGAAGCGGCGCGGCATGGGGCTCAGCACCACCTGCTGCGCCGCGTCGGCGACGAGCCGTACGTGAAAGAGGGTGCGCTCGCGCTGGAGCCGGACATGGCTTCCGTACGCGGCGGCCACGGTGACCGCGATGATCCCGGCGGCCGTCCACCACGTTCCCAGATCGGGGAAGACGAAACTGAGGCCGATCATCAGGAAGAGGCAGACCGTCCCGAGGAGGACGGTGGGCAGGACCGGCCACATGGCGGCGGCGAGGGCTGGCGCGGCGGGCAGGAGGCGGCTGAAGGCCATTTCGGGCGGTGTGCTGTACGCCAGGCTGGCGATGACGACGGTCAGGATGACCGGCGACAGCCGCACAAGTCTTCCCGGGCCGGGGCGCCGGCGGAGCCGCGGCCGTCCAGACTCGTTCACGCTCTCAGAATATCTACGCAATGAGGGCATAGCGCTCCGACGAGCATTCGGCCGCCCGCCCCTCCCGCTCCACTGCGCCGAGGCCGTCACGCCGCCCGGCCGCCACCGGCGCCCCGGACGGCACGAGCGATGCGTGCCGTCCGGGGCGGGCGCGAGGTCATGAGCGGTAGGCGATGTTCGTCATCATCCCGGCCTCGCCGTGGTACGCGTTGTGGCAGTGCAGCATCCACTGGCCGGGGTTGTCGGCGTCGAAGAAGACGGACAGCTTCGTCTTCGGCAGCACGATTGCGGTGTCCTTGCGCGGCCCCGTGTCGCCGAGCTGGTAGGTGTGGCCGTGCAGGTGCATCGGGTGCCACATCGTGGTGTCGTTGACGAAGTCCAGGCGCACCCGCCGGCCCTCCTCGACCACGATCGGGGCGGCGTCCGGGGCGGTCATGTCGAACGGCTTGCCGTTGATCGCCCAGTTGTACCGCGCCATGCCGCCGGTGAGCTTGATCTGGTGCGTGACGTCGGCCGGGGCGGACTTCAGGCGCACGTCGTCCGCCGATCGCAGCTGTGACGCGGTCATGATCAGACCGTCGAGTTCCTTCGGCCGTACGGTCGCCGACGGGGCGCTGCCGGAGCCGGTGCGGACCAGGGCGAGGCCGCCCGTGTTCTTGCCTTCGGCAGCGGCGACCAGGGGGAAGACTCCGTCACCGAGGGTGACCAGGACGTCGTAGCGTTCGCCCATGCCGATGAGCAGGGCGTCCGTCTGCTGGTGCTGGACCGGGAAGCCGTCGGTGTGGGTGACGGTCAGCCGGTGGCCGCCGAGGGCGACGCGGTAGGCGGTGTCGGAGCCGGCATTGATGATCCGCAGCCGCACCTTCTTCCCGGGCTTGCCGGTGTAGACGTCGGGGTCGGCCGGGATCCGGCCGTTGACCAGGTGGTACGGGTACTTCACATCGCCCGCGTCGCCGCCGAGCAGGTCGCTTTCGGCGCCCATGAGCATGAACCTGCCCGACATGCCGCCCGGCGACGGGGCCGAGGACGGGGACGAGGACGCGGCCGCCGTATCACCGCCCGTGTTCCCCATGTGGTGCATGTCGTGGCCCTCCATGCCGGAGCCGTCGCCCATGTCCATGCCGCCCATGCCGCGGCCGAGCTCGGCGAAGACCTCGTCCGGGGTGCCGGTGACGCCGTCGACCCAGTCATCGAGGACGACGACCCATTCGTCGTCGTACGCGAGCGGCTCGCGCGGGTCCTCGACGATCAGCGGGGCGTACAGTGCACGGTCGAGCTGGACGCCGACGTGCGGGTGGAAGAAGTAGGTGCCGGGGGCGTCGGCGATGAACCGGTAGGTGAAGTTGCTGCCGGCCCGTACGGCGGTCTGGGTGGCCGGGGGTACGCCGTCCATGTCGTTGCGCAGGGCGATGCCGTGCCAGTGGATCGAGGTGGCGGTCTTGTCCGGGAGCTGGTTGGACAGCTCGGCGGCCAGGGTGTCTCCGGCGGAGAGCCGTACTTCCCTGCCGGGGGCCCGTCCGTCGAAGGCCCAGGTCCTGGCCCTGATACCGCCGCCCAGGTCGAGCACGGCGGGCGCCGCGGTCAGGGTGATCCTGTGCTGCCTGCCGGTGCCGGCCCGCTTCTTCTCCGCGTGGGCGACCTGGGAGCCGGACGGGCTGACCAGGCCGGGGGTGCCGGCGGAGTTGCTGCAGGCGGCGAGTGCGCCCGCGCCGACGGCACCGAGCCCGGCGAGCAGGACGGAGCGGCGGTTGATGCTGTTCATGATGTGAGTCCTCTTGTTCGAGCCGCGTACGTACGGGGTCGCTGGTCCAACGGCACACGGGTGCCGTGGGCGCGGCCTAGATACGCAGCTGCGAGAGGACCGACAGGTCAGGGGGCGCGCGGCCGATCACCCCGGCCGGCGACAGGCCGGACCCGGACGGGTACGGGTCCGCCGGCTGCTCGGTACGAGCTGCCTGCGAGGGCGCGGTGAGCTCCGGCGTGTCGACACTCGCGGAGGTGCAGTGCTGCATCCCGGGATCGGCGCAGCCGCCGCCGTCGGCGCCGTGCGCGGGTGCGGGTGCCGGTGCCGGTGCGGCGAGCGTGTCCGTGCGTTCGGGGGCGGAGCCGTGCGGCGTCGCCGCCACGGACGAGGACGCCGTGGACGAGGAGGCCGTGGCCGCCATGGCATGTCCGGCATGCGCGGCGGACCGAGCAGCGGGGACGGCGATCGCGGCCACTTCATGGTGAACCAGCACGGCATGGTGGACCAGCACGGCGAGTGCGGCGAACAGCGCGATGACGACGCCACCCGCCCAGCGGACGACACCGGGAGGGGCTGTCCGCATCGCCATCGCTTCCACCAGGGCTTCCACTCTCCGGGCCCCATAGGGGAGGCCGCCACGCTCAATATACCCCTCTGGGGTTCCTCTGGCTCAGGGCCGAACGGTCCCGAGGCAGGGGGACCACGGGCCGCCGTGCAGTCGGCCCGGCGGGGGGCGACATTGGTAGGAGGAGGTGAGCCGGCATGGAAGTGCTCGCCTGGACACTGATCGACCTCGGGGCCCTGGTCCTCGCCGCCTGCGCCGTGCACCTGCGCCGACGACACCGAGACCGAGACGACGACGTATCAGGACTGGCCCGCTCGGTCCACCGCACGGCACCGGTTCTGCTCGTGGCCACTCTGCTGCCGGTGCCCGCCCTCCTCGCCGGCGGCCTGTCCGCCGCGGCCTGGGGCGCGTGGGGCGCCCTCACCATGGGCGCTGCTCTGGTCTACGCCGTGGCCGACACCTGGCGCGACATTCCTCCGCACGGCTCGGCTCCCCCTGGGCAAACCTGAGTGCACGACCGGTCACTCATCGCGCCCGAGGCAAGCAGCCCCCGTCACTCCCGAAAGGTCGCCCCGCATGTCACTCACATCTTCGCGGCGGGCCCGGACCGCCCTGGTGGGCGCAGCCTGCTGCCTGCTCGCCCTGACCGGCTGCTCGAACGGCGGCGACACGAACGCCTCCGGCACAACGCCCGCGGCCACCGCTACGGTGCCCGCCGCGTCCAGCGCCGTACCCGGTGAAGTACGCATCGTGATCGACAACTTCACCTTCAGCCCGGCCGATCTCAAGGTGAGCCCGGGAGCGAAGGTCACCGTCGTCAACCAGGACTCGGCCCCGCACACCGTGACCGCCACCGGCGACAAGGCGTTCGACACCGGCACCATCGCGGCCGGTGCGACGGGCACCTTCACCGCGCCGTCCACCCCCGGCAGCTACGCCTACCTGTGCACCATCCACCCGAGCATGAAGGGCACCCTCACGGTGACCTGACACCACCGTCAAGGCCCGTCACCCGCGCGCGAAGCCCCCTCGCCGTGCACGCCGCTCAGGTGGCGGGGAGGGCCGTGGCGAGGAGGACGACGCCGAGGGAGCCGACCAGGGAGACGACCGCCAAGGCCCGCGCCAGATCGGTGCGGCCCTTGGCATGGGCGATGCCGTGTCCGGCCGCGGCGAGCATCACCAGCACGAACAGGGCGAGTTTGGTCGCGAGCGTGCGGCCGTAGCCGGGTTCGGCGAGGGAGGCCCAGGTGACTCCCCTGTGCTCGGCCATGGCCCAGCCGGTGGCCAGCTGCACTGGCAGGAACACCGCTGCGGTCAGCAGTCCGAACCGGCGGCCGGCCGCGGCGGTGAAGCGGTCCTTGTCCTCCGGGGCCAGGAGATGGCGCGCCAGCGGCAGGATCACCAGGGAGAGGGCCAGTTGGCCGCCGACCCACAGGGCGGCGCCGGCCACGTGCGCGAACCGCACCAGGGACCACCAGCCGACGGTGTCCACTACTTGCTCACCTCCACCATGCCGTGTGCCCCCGCCTCGGCGCGGCGCATGTCGTGGTCGACGAAAGCGTAGTGGCCGGCCTCGGGGAACGTCGTCTCGACGAATCCGCCCTGCGCCGTGGCCAGGTCCAGTACCTGTGCACCGCCCGGGTCGCCGGGCTTCAACGCGTACGCACCCTCCTTGTACACGGTGTCGAAGACCGTCCCGACGACGTGGAAGGCGATACCGTCGCTCGGACCGGCCGCGACCACCCAGAAGCGGGCGCGCTCGCCGGCCTTCACCTTCAGGGGCTGCGCGGAGTACTGGTTCGCGACGCCGTTGAACGCCCAGGCGTCCGGGGTGTTCTGACGCATCTTCGCCACCTGGGCGGGGCTGCCCGGCGTACCGAGGTAGAGCGCGGAGGACACCAGTACGTATTCGTGGTCGGCCTTCGCCAGGCCGGGCGGGTCGATGACGACGGCGCCGTACATGCCGTTGCCGATGTGCTGGAGCATCGGTGCGGTGCTGCAGTGGTAGAGCCAGGCTCCGGCCTTCTCGGCGCGGAAGCGGTAGACGAGGCGCTCGCCGGGCTGGATCGTGCGCATGGGCACGTCGGGGGCGAGGGATCCGGCGTGGAAGTCGATGCCGTGGCCCATGCCTTGGTCGTCGTTGACGAGGGTGATCTCGAAGACGTCGCCGACCTGTCCGTGCAGGGTGGGGCCGGGCGCGGTACCGCCGAAGGTCCACATCTGCTGCTTCACACCCGGAGCCACCTCCACCGTCGTGTGTGCGGCGTGCAGTTCGGCCTTGTGGACCGTCCCGCCGGCGCCGGGTGCGGGGGCCAGGCGGGCGTCGCGTGCCTGCCAGCCCGGGGAGAAGTCGGCGGAGAGGTCCGGAGCGGCGGCACCGGCGGCACCGGCGTCGGCGTCCGCGTCGGCGGTCGATGCGTGTCCCCCGTGTCCCCCGTGTCCTCCCTGTCCCGGCTGTCCCGCGTGTCCCGCCTGTCCGCTGCTGCCGGTCGCCTTGTCCCCGTTCACCACGATGGCCAGGGTCATTCCGGCGGCCCGGTGGCCCGGCAGGGTGCACCATGCCTCGCGGTTCCCGGTGACGGGTCCGAGGTCGAGTTCGCGGGTGTCGCCCTTGGCGAGCATCGGGGTGGCGGGGCCGTTCTCGACCTTGAGGTCGTGGCGCTGGGCGTCGGTGTTGGTGACCTTCAGCCGCAGTACGGTGCCCGCGGCGACCTCGATCCGGGCCGGGCGGACGCGCATGTCGGCCAGGGTGACGGCGACCGTGCGGGTGGTGCCGGCGCCCGCACCCGCCGCGCCGGCGGCGCTCGTCCCGGCGCTCGTGTCCCCGCCGCTGTTCGCCACGAGCACGGCCAGCACGGTCACCACGGCGCCTGCGGCGGTGCCCCACAGGACTGGGCGACGTGACGTACCGGAATCGCCGGCCCGCTCCGCGTCCTTGCGCAGACCCCGTCCGCTGCGGACCAGCACGCGCACCACCAGCGCGAGGAACGCGGCCCCGCCCGCTCCGGCCAGCAGCGTGCCCGCCGCCCCGGAAGGGGCGGGCAGCGGAAGCGCGAGCAGGGCCACGCCGGTGTTGAGTACGACGAGCCGCACCGCCCAGCCCCGTTCGAGTACCGCCCGCAGCGCGGCCCGTTCCTGGGGTCCGGTGGAGAGCACGATGGGCAGCAGGTAGGTGAGGGCCCCGATGAGGACCTGCACGACGAGCCCGACGAGCAGGACCGGAACCAGGGAGCCGATGTCGTCCGCGATCACGGCGAGCGGCCGCGCCGCCAGCAGCACCAGGTCCACGACCACGCCGACGACCAGCCATCCCACGGCGGCGGCCAGCATCCACGCGGCGGCGGCCGGGACCGCGGGCCGTCGGCGCGCCGTCCGGGCGAGCAGGTGCACCGCGACGGCGACACCCGCCGCGCAGCCGGCGACACCGGCTACGGCGGCGGGGCGCCATCCGGCCGACAGTCCGGCGACGGCGGTCAGCAGGCCGCCGCCGGTCAGCACCAGCACCCGCCGCGCCAGCCGGGTGGTGCGCTCGGCCATGCGTACGCCCAGCACGGTGGGCCAGAGCATGAACAGCGTGCCCAGCACGGGCAGTCCGATCCAGCCGAGGAGGGTGACGTGCAGATGGGCCAGCTTCAGGCCGGTGTAGTGCCCGGGCCCGGCCTTGCCGGTGGCCAGCAGCCAGCCCAGTACGGCGCCGGTGACCAGGGCCGCCGCTGCGACCCGGTAGTAGTCGGCGATGGGGGCGAGCCGTCCGCCCAGCGCTCCCCGGCCCATCCGGACCATGACCACCAGGTGTGCGCCGATCGCGGTGATCAGCAGCGCGCAGCCGACGCCGGTCAGCACGGGCAGGTCGGCCCACACGCCGGTGAGAACGCCCACGACTGCGGCGTTGACGCCGGCCAGCCGGGCGTTGCTCCAGCGCCGGTCGGGCAGCGGGGCGTGGAGCACGGCGACGGCGAAGTGCTCGCTCCACACCACGATGGCGGTCGTGGCGGCGCCCAGCAGGAAGAGGTGGATGGCCAGCCAGCGGGCCACCGGCGTCTCCTGGGCGCCGGCCGCCAGCAGCGCGAGCAGTGCCCAGGCCGCGACCAGGATGTGGGTGGCCAGGTGTCGGCTGCGCAGGCCGGACGCCTTGAACCTGCCCGGCCGGGTGCCACCGCCGCCGACGGCCGGGGCATCGTTCTTGCGGTACATGGTGCTCCTTGCCGCCCGCGGCGGCGGTCGGTCAGGGACGGGCGGACGGCTCGGCGGCGGTACCGGCGCCCGGCAGCGCGCCCGGTTCCACGGAGTCGGTACCGGCGCCCAGCAGCGCGGCCAGTTCCCGCCGGCGGGGGAAGGAGCCGGGGCGGTAGCCGCACCACGGCTCCTCGGCGTACGGGTCGCCGGTGACGCCGTACGCGCGGGACCGCGAGCCGCCGCAGACCCGGCGGAACTCGCAGGCACCGCACCGGCCGCCCAGCCGGTCGGGGTCCCGCAGGCCGGTGAACAGCTCCGAGGAGCGGTAGATCTGCGTCAGCGGTGTCCGGCGCACGTTCCCGGCGCCCAGGGGGAGGAAGCCGCTCGGGTGCACGGAGCCGGTGTGCGAGACGAAGACGAAGCCGCGGCCGGCGTTGACGTCCAGGGGCGGGCGCCGCACCCGGCGCGCTCCGGCGTCCAGGCCCAGCTCGGCGGCCCGCTCGCGCAGTTCCCGGTACAGCCGGCCGAGTCCGAGCACCGCCACGTGGTCGTCGCCGGCGGCGGCGAGGATCTGGCGCTGCAGGGCGACGCGGCGGAAGTGGTGGGCCTCGGTGGTCTTGGCGGGCACGGTCAGGCCCACGTCGTGGACGAAGTTGAGTACGTCCTCCACCTCGCCGGCGGTCAGCGCGCCCAGGCTTCGGCCGCGGCCGGTGGGCACCAGGAAGAAGGCGCTCCACAGCATCGCCCCGTGCTCGGCGACCAGGCGGACGATGTCCGGGAGGTCGTGCAGGTTGTGCGGGGCGACCGTGGTGTTGATCTGCACCTTCATGCCGAGGGCGCGGGCGGTGTCCCAGGCGTCCAGGGTCCAGCGGAACACCCCCGGCACACCGCGGAAGGTGTCGTGGATCTCGGCGGTGGAGCCGTCCAGGCTCAGCGAGAGTCCGACCGCGCCCGCCGCGTGCAGCTCCCGCAGCCGCTCTGCGGTGAGCGTCGGGGTACCGGACGGGGACACCGCGATCCGGACCCCCGCCTCCCGGCCGTGGGCGACGAGTTCGGTCAGGTCGGGGCGCTGGAACGGGTCACCGCCGGTGATCACGAACAGCGGGGCGGGCTGCCCGAAGGCGGCCACCTGGTGCAGCAGGTCCTTGGCGGCGGCGGTGTCCAGCTCACGCGGGTCGCGGTCGGGCACGGCCTCGGCGCGGCAGTGCAGGCAGGCCAGCGGGCAGGCCCGGGTGGACTCCCAGATGACGATGAAGGGCCGTTCCCCGGCGTCGTGCCGCTGGCGTCGGATGGCGTGTGCGGCGGTGGTCATCGTACGTCCCTGCCCGGCGCCCCGGTGCTGCGTCCGGCCGCCCTGGAGTCAGGGCAGACGTGGCGGGCGGCCGGACGGTGACCGGGCCGGAACGTGCGCGGCACCCACCGCGGACGACAGCGGTGTGATCGGCCTTGCGGGTGGTCAAGGTGGTCGAGGTGGTCGGGCACGGAATACCTCCGGATCGGTCGCCGTCAGCCTCCACCGGTGGTGGTGGCCGGCGCGGCGGCCGATGGTCTTCTTCACCAGGGCCGAAGGTCCCTCGTCGCGGCGGGTGCGACAGGGCCGGCCGGGCTCGTGTTCAGGGGCGGTCCGGGGAGCGCGGGGCCAGGGCGTCCGCAGTGGCCACCAGGGCGACACCCAGACCGGTCAGTGCCGCGCCCAGGCCGGCGACCAGCGTCGTGAGGTGCCATGCCTGGTAGGCGGACATCAGTGAGGCGCGCAGGGACTGGCCCATGAACGCGGTCTGGCGCAGCTTGGCGAGCTTCTCGTCGTCGCCGCCGGTGGCGTGCAGCTCGGCGGTGATCTCGGCGTAGGTGCGGCCGCCGGTGGCAAGGGCGACATTGCCGTTGATGAACTCGGCGTAGGCGTGCGCCTCGGGGCCGGTCTCCACGCGCCGGCCGGCGTAGGGGGCGAGGTCGGCGGGCAGGCCGTGATCGGGGAAGGTGATCTTCTGGGCGGCCAGTTCGGTGCGGATCTCCTTCCTGCCGCTGCGGGCGCGGAGCAGCATGACCGGTCCGGCGACCGCGAGGGCCGCACCGACCGTCCCGAGCAGCGCGCCGGCCCGGCGGTGCCCGCCGCGGTGTGATCCGTCCATGACGTGTCTTCCTTCTTTCCTCGTGTGTGTGCGGGTCTCGTGTTGTGTTCGGGTACGGCGGTCAGCGGTGGCTGAGCCGCAGTCGCCAGCTGTCGGGGCCGCGTTCCAGGTACTCCACGGCGAAGGCTCCCGGGGTGCGCTGTTCGATCTGCGCGAGCAGCGGCAGCGGATCGTGCGGGGCGACCAGCACCATCGCCGTCCCCGCCGGCACGGCGTCCAGGGCGCCGAAGACCGTGGCGTGGCGCAGGGCGTGCGGAACCTCCCTCACGTCCAGTTCGGGCTCGGCCGTCTCCTCCTCGCCACCGCAACCGCAGATTCCGCCGCAGCCACCCGTCTCCTCGATCTGTCCTTCGCGCATGTCTTGTCCTTCCTCGGTGTCCTGGTCTTCCTCGGTGTCCTGGTCTTCCTGCGCGCCCCCGTGAGCGCACCCGCCGCCCGTGCCGTGCGCGAGCCGGTGGTGCGTGTCCGCCAGCAGCGCGGCCAGGGAGACCTCGGGCGCCATGGCGAGCAGCGGCAGCACGAGGCCGTTCTCCTTGGCCACGTGGTCTTCGAAGAGCACCTGCAGGGCCCGGGCCTCCGCCGCCGCGTCCGCCGGGCGGGGTGCGGCGCGCAGGGTGTCGACGAGCGTGGTGAGGCACCGGTGTTCGCCGATGAGGCTCTCGATCAGCAGGCGGGCCTCGGGCATGCCGTGGGCGGCGGGATAGATCGCGGCCTCCTCGGCCGCGGCGTGCGGCAGCAGCGAGCGGTCGCAGAAGTCCACGAGCCCGGTGCGCATCCGCTCCGCGGCGCTCGGGTCGCGGTCCACGGCGATGAACAGCATCTTGACCCGGCCGGCCAGTTCCCCGGCCAGGCGGGCGTGATGTGCCTCGGCCTCTTCGAGGGCCGCGGCGTCCTCGGGGTGCGAGGCGAGGGTGAGCACGGTCATGGCGGGGTCTCCAGGAGGTCGCGGTCGGCTAGGGCCTGTCGTCAAATTCCCGTCGTCGCCCGAAGGGCGGCCCCGCGGCGTCTGGTGCGTGCTCTCGGCGTGCCGGGCGGAAGCCCTCGTACTGGACGTACTTGGGGTTTCGCCCGGTGCGGCGAGAGTGCGTGCCAGGCGTCGCGGGGCAGACGGGAATTTGACGACAGGCCCTCGACCGGTGCGTGGGTAGGGCGGTCCGAGCGCTCAGCCTGCAACGCCGGCCGCGCCCGGCCCCCCGGCCGACCGGGTCCCGTCCCCGGGACCGATGGTCCCTGCCGTGACCGGCCGGACAGGGTCTGAAGGTCCTCCCGCAGGGACCGCAGGCCCCGGGTGCTCCAGGTTCACCCCCCATAGCGTTTCGGCCATGGAGAACGTTCAGAGCGCACGGCGACGGGAGCCGCACGCCGGTGAGGGCTGGCCGCTGGCGGCCCGCCGGCTGCTCACGCGCAGCGAGGTGTCGGCCGACGGACGCGCGGTGTTCGGCACGGGTGATCCCCGGTGGGAGGGCTTCTACCGGGACCGGTGGGCGCACGACAAGGTGGTGCGGTCCACGCACGGGGTGAACTGCACCGGTTCCTGCTCGTGGATGGTGTACGTCAAGGACGGCATCATCACCTGGGAGCACCAGGCCACCGACTACCCGTCGATCGGCGCGGACTGCCCCGAGTACGAGCCGCGCGGCTGCCCCCGCGGTGCCTCGTTCTCCTGGTACACGTACTCGCCCAGCCGGGTCCGCTACCCGTACGTGCGCGGGGTTCTGCTGAAGATGTGGCGTGAGGCCCGCAAGCGGCTCGGCGACCCGGTGGCGGCCTGGGCGGAGATCACCTCCGACCCGGCGAAGGCCCGCGCGTACAAGCGGGCCCGGGGCAAGGGCGGGCTGGTGCGCGCCGACTGGGACGAGGTCAGCGAGCTGATTGCCGCCGCCCAGGTGCACACCGTCAAGACGTACGGCCCCGACCGCGTCGCCGGCTTCTCCCCGATCCCGGCGATGTCGATGGCGTCGTTCGCCGCCGGCGCCCGGTACCACTCGATGATCGGCGGCACGCTGCTGTCGTTCTACGACTGGTACGCGGACCTGCCGGTCGCCTCGCCGCAGGTCTTCGGTGACCAGACCGACGTGCCGGAGGCCGCGGATTGGTGGAACGCGGGCTACCTGATCATGTGGGGCTCGAACATCCCCGTGACCCGCACCCCGGACGCGCACTTCCTCACCGAGACCCGCTACAACGGCACCAAGATCGTCGCGGTCAGTCCCGACTACGCGGACAACGTCAAGCACGCCGACGAGTGGCTCTCCCCGCACCCGGGCACGGACGGGGCGCTGGCGATGGCGATGGGCCATGTGATCCTGCGCGAGTTCCTCGTCGACCGCGAGGTGCCCTACTTCCAGGACTACCTGCGCAAGTTCACCGACGCCCCCTTCCTGATCACCCTGCGCGAGCACGAGCGCGGTCTGGTCCCGGACGGGTTCCTCACGGCGGCCGACCTGGGCCAGGACGGGGAGCACGCCGAGTCCAAGACCGTCGTCGTCGACTCGGCCACCGGCGAACCGGTCGTGCCGAACGGCTCCCTCGGCTTCCGCTGGGCGCAGGAGAAGGGCAACTGGAACCTGGACCTCGGCGACGTCGTGCCCGAACTGAGCCTGCTGGAGCCGGCCGGGAAGACGGCCGAGGTCGCGCTGCCCCGCTTCGACGAGGGTGCCACCGAAGGCGGCTCGGTCCTGGTCCGCGGAGTGCCGGTGCGCCGGATCGGCGGACGGCTGGTCACCACCGTCTTCGACCTGATGCTGGCGCAGTACGGTGTGCAGCGCCCCGGGCTGCCGGGCCGGTGGCCCACGTCCTACGAGGACGCCACCGAGCCCTGCACACCCGCCTGGCAGGAGACGATCACCTCCGTCCCGGCGGAGCAGGCCGCCCGCATCGCCCGCGAGTTCGCCCGCAACGCCGAGCGCACCAACGGCCGTTCCATGATCGCCCTCGGCGCCGGCACCAACCACTGGTTCCACTCCGACACGATCTACCGGGCGTTCCTGGCGCTGCTGACGATGACCGGATGCCAGGGTGTCAACGGCGGCGGCTGGGCGCACTACGTAGGCCAGGAGAAGGTCCGCCCGGTCACGGGGCAGCAGCACCTGTCGTTCGCCTTCGACTGGCAGCGGCCCACCCGGCACATGGCCGGCACCTCCTACTGGTACCTGAACTCCGACCAGTGGCGCTACGAGGCGTTCGGGCCCGAGGAGCTGGCCTCCCCGCTCGGCACCGGGCGCTTCGCGGGCCAGGGGTTCGCCGACTGCCTCGCGCAGGCGGTGCGGCTGGGCTGGACGCCCGGTCACCCGGGCTTCAACCGCAACCCGCTCGACATCACCGACGAGGCGAAGGCCCGCGGCAAGCAGGTCGCCGAGCACATCGTCGACGAGCTGAAGTCCGGGCAGCTGAAGTTCGCCGTCGAGGACCCCGACGACCCGGCGAACTTCCCCCGCGTCCTGACGGTGTGGCGGGCCAACCTGCTGGGTTCCTCCGGCAAGGGCAACGAGTACTTCCTGCGCCATCTGCTGGGCACGGACGCGGCGGTCCGCTCCGAGCAGACTCCGGCG
Organism: Streptomyces bambusae; assembly: GCF_019400985.1. GTDB lineage: Bacteria > Actinomycetota > Actinomycetes > Streptomycetales > Streptomycetaceae > Streptomyces > Streptomyces bambusae_A. Next base: position 16,475 of record NZ_WTFF01000003.1, on the reverse strand, counting down.
GGGGCGCGCCCGAAGGACGTGGTGTGGCGGGAGGAGGCGCCCGAGGGCAAGCTCGACCTGATGGTCTGCATGGACTTCCGGATGACCTCCACCGGCCTGCTCGCCGACGTCGTCCTGCCGGCCGCGACCTGGTACGAGAAGGACGATCTGTCCAGCACGGACATGCACCCCTTCGTGCACGCCTTCACCCCGGCCATCGCCCCGCCCTGGCAGGCCCGCACCGACTACGACACCTTCCTGACCCTCGCCGACCGGTTCAGCGAGCTGGCCGCAGAGCACCTCGGCACCCGCACCGACGTCATCGCCGTGCCGCTGCTGCACGACACCCCCGACGAACTCGCCCAGCCCGGCGGCGTCGTCAGGGACTGGAAGACCGGCGCGTGCGAGCCGGTCCCCGGCAGGACCATGCCGAAGCTGGCCGTCGTCGAGCGGGACTACACCGCGATCGCGCAGAAGATGCGTGCCGTCGGACCCCTGCTGGACACCCTGGGCACGACCACGAAGGGCGTCACGGTCCACCCGGACCGGGAGATCGAAGACCTGCGGCACCGCAACGGCACCGTCAGGGACGGCATCGCCGCCGGGCGGCCCTCGCTCGCCACCGCGAGCGACATGTGCGAGGCGATCCTCGCCCTGTCCGGCACCACCAACGGCCGGCTCGCCACCGAGGGCTTCCGGGAGCTGGAGCGGCAGACGGGCAGCGAGGGCCTGGTCGAACTCGCCGCCGAGCGCGAGGCGGACCGGATCACGTTCGCCGACACCCGCACCCAGCCCCGCTCGGTGATGACGTCGTACGAGTGGTCGGGCTCGGAGACCGGCGGGCGCCGCTACTCGCCGTTCGTCATCAACACCGAGCACAAGAAGCCCTGGCACACCCTCACCGGCCGGCAGCACTTCTTCGTCCAGCACGACTGGATGGCCGAACTGGGCGAGCAACTGCCCGTCTACCGGCCGCCGTTGAACACGCCCAGGCACTACGGCGACGAGCACCTGCACGAGGGGGACCGCGCGGAGGTCACCGTCCGCTATCTGACCCCGCACTCGAAGTGGTCCATCCACTCGAACTACCAGGACAACAAGTACATGCTCGACCTGTCCCGCGGCGGCCCGACGATCTGGATGTCCACCGCCGACGCCGACAAGATCGGCGTGAAGGACAACGAGTGGATCGAGGCGTACAACCGCAACGGTGTCGTCGCCGCCCGGGCCGTGGTCACCCACCGGATGCCCGAGGGCACGGTGTACATGTACCACGCCCAGGACCGCAACGTGAACGTGCCGAAGACCGAGGTCAGCGGCAAGCGCGGCGGCATCCACAACTCCCTGACCAGGCTGCTGCTCAAGCCGACCCATCTGGCGGGCGGGTACGCGCAGTTCACGTACGCCTTCAACTACTACGGACCGACCGGCAACCAGCGCGACGAGGTCACCGTCATCCGCCGTCGCTCGCAGGATGTGGAGTACTGAAATGCCCCGTGGCGAAGCCACTATCGGACGCGTCCTCGCTCAAGTGGCGATGGTGATGAACCTCGACAAGTGCATCGGCTGCCACACCTGCTCGGTCACCTGCAAGCAGACGTGGACCAACCGCACCGGCGTCGAGTACGCCTGGTTCAACAACGTCGAGACCAAGCCCGGCGTCGGCTACCCGCGCCGCTACGAGGACCAGGAGCGCTGGAAGGGCGGCTGGATGCTCGACAAGCACGGGCGTCTGGTCCTGCGCTCCGGCGGGAGGACCAAGCGGCTCCTGTCCCTCTTCTCCAACCCCGACCTCCCGTCCATCGAGGACTACTACGAGCCGGTCACCTACGACTACGACAACCTGGTCAGCGCCCCCGCCGGCCCGGACATGCCGGTTGCCCGCCCGCGTTCCGTCCTGACCGGCAGACCCACCGCCATCACCTGGGGCGCCAACTGGGAGGACGGCCTGGGCGGAGCGCCCGAGCACGCGGCCGGCGACCCCAACCTCGGCGGGGAATGGGCGCAGAAGGTCAAGTTCGAGTTCGAGCAGACCTTCCTCTTCCACCTCCCCCGCCTGTGCGAGCACTGCCTCAACCCGGCCTGCGTCTCCGCCTGCCCCTCCGGCGCGATGTACAAGCGGGTCGAGGACGGCATCGTCCTCGTCGACCAGGACCAGTGCCGGGGCTGGCGGATGTGCGTGACGGCATGCCCGTACAAGAAGGTGTACATCAACCACGCCACCGGCAAGGCCGAGAAGTGCACGTTCTGCTTCCCCCGCATCGAGGCCGGCCAGCCCACCGTCTGCTCCGAGACCTGCGTCGGCCGGCTGCGCTACCTCGGCCTGCTCCTGTACGACGCCGACCGCGTCGGCGAGGCCGCCGCCACCCCCGACGAGCGCGACCTGCTCGACGCCCAGCGCGGCGTCTTCCTCGACCCGAACGACCCCGAAGTCCGCGCGGCCGCACGGGAGTCGGGCATTCCCGAGGACTGGCTGGACGCCGCCCGCCGCTCCCCCGTGTACGACCTCGTCATGCGCTACAAGGTGGCGTTGCCGCTGCACCCGGAGTACCGCACGCTGCCGATGGTCTGGTACGTCCCGCCCCTCTCCCCCGTCCTCGACGCCGTCGGCGCGGCGGGCGGAAACCAGGACGACCCCGACCACGTCTTCGCCGCCGTCACCCGGCTGCGCATCCCGCTGGAGTACCTGGCAGAACTGTTCACCGCCGGGGACACGGACGTCGTCGGCGGGGTGCTGATGAAGCTCACCGCGCTCCGCTCGTACATGCGTGAACGCACCCTCGGCGAGGCGGGCGACGAGGCCGCGCTGAAGGCCGTGGGGCTGACCCCGCGCGAGGCGGAGGACCTGCACCGGCTGCTCGCCGTCGCGAAGTACGCCGACCGGTACGTCGTCCCCGCCGCGCACAAGGAGGACGCCGCCGCCCTGACCGCCATCGAGAACCGCTGCCCGGTCGAGACGTCCGGCGACGACGGGCCCCGCAAGGTCATGCTCGGCATCCCCACCCTGCGCCGCAACCCCACCGCCGGAGGACGACCGTGAGCCCCCTGCCTTCAACGATTCCCGCCATCGTCCGCACCCGCGTCCGGGCCGCCGTACACCGTCCGGCCCGGCTCACTCCCGAGGAGGCGGCGGGACGGGCGCTGACACTGCGGCTCGTGTCGCTGCTCCTGCAGTACCCCGACTCCGAACTGACCGCGGCCCGAGCTGAGTTGACGGCGGCGGTGGAGGCCATGCCGGCCACACCCGCGGCGGAACACCTGGCCGGGTTCACCGACTGGTTCACTGCGCAGGATCCCGAGGCGCTGGAGCGGCACTACGTCGAGATGTTCGACCTGCGCCGCAGGAGCAGCCTCTACCTCACCTACTACCTGCACGGCGACACCCGCCGCCGGGGCATGGCCCTGCTCACCCTCAACCAGCGCTACCGGGCCGCCGGCTGGGACACCGGCGGCGCCGAACTGCCGGACCACCTCCCGGTCGTGCTGGAGTTCGCCGCCCTGGCCGGCCCGGGCGGCGGTGAGGCCCCGCTGCGCCAGCACCGGCGCGGGCTGGAGCTGATCCACCGGGCGCTGACCGACGCCGACTCGCCGTACCGGCACCTCCTGGCCGCGCTGCTCACCCTGCTGCCCCCGCCCACCGAGGCGGACCGCGCGGCGGTGGACCGGCTCGCCGCCGAGGGCCCGCCCGACGAGGAGGTCGGGCTCGACCCCTACGGGGCGTACGGGGAAGGGGAGTTCGCTCCTCCGGGCACCTTCGTGCCGCCCATGCCCGCCCCGCCGACCCGTATTCCGCCTGCTCCGACCAGCCGTACGGAAAGCCGCCGATGAACGCCGTGTCCTCCCCCTTGGCCGCCGCTCCGGCGAGCGGCGCCGATCTGCTCCTGTGGGTCGCTGTCCCCTACGTCTGCCTCGCCGTGTTCGCCGTCGGACACGTCTGGCGCTACCGGCAGGACCAGTTCGGCTGGACCTCCCGCACCACCCAGCTCCTCGAACACCGCTGGCTGCGCTGGGGCAGCCCGCTGTTCCACCTGGGCGCCTTCATGGTGATCGCCGGGCACGTCGCGGGGCTCGCCGTTCCCGACTCGTGGACCGAGGCCGTCGGCATATCCGAGCACGCATACCACACCACGGCCGTCTGGGCGGGTTCGGTGGCGGGCGTCGCCATGGTCACGGGGCTGGGCATGCTGTGCGCCCGCAGACTGCTGACCCGCCGGATCCGCCTGGGCACCGACCGCAGCGACAAGCTCCTCTTCCCGCTGCTGTCCGCCACCGTCCTGCTGGGCATCACCGCCACCGCCGCCCACAACGTGTTCGGCCCCGGATACGACTACCGCGCAACCGTCTCCGTATGGTTCCGCGGACTGTTCGTCCTCCAGCCGCAGCCCGAGGCGATCTCCGGGGCACCCCTGCTGTTCCAGCTGCACGCCCTGACCGCCTGCCTGCTCTTCGCCGCCTGGCCGTTCACCCGCCTGGTCCACGTGTGGAGCGCCCCGATCGGCTACCTGGCCCGGCCGTACCTGGTCTACCGCCGCCGGGCCACGACGCCGGCGGCCCCGACGGCCGGGGGCCTGCCCTCACCGGCCCCCGGCGCCCGCCGAGCCGCATGAGGCCGGTGGGGCGTAGAGGTTGGAAGATGGAGTGTGGGCAACTATCTGGGACGCCTCCGGCGCTGGCTGCTCGGCTCAGGCATGGGCTCTTCCGCTCGCCCCGGGCGGTCCCGCTCGGGGCGCCGCCAGGGCGGCCGGGAGCAGGGCGCGCCGCCTGAGGGAGGGGTGGGGCGGCGGCCGCATCGGCTGTCCTCGCTGCTCAGTGCGCGCAGTGTGGCCGGTGAGGTGTTCCTGCTCCAGCTGGGTGTCGTGGTCCTGCTCGTCGCCGCCGCGGTCGGGGCGCTCGTGGTGCAGGCCCGCAGCGCCGCCATGGTGGACGCGCGGCACCGGACGCTCGCCGCCGCCGGAACGTTCGCGGAGTCCCCGGGGATCGTCGCCGCCCTGCGCAGTCCCCATCCCAGCGCGGTGCTGCAGCCCAGCGCCGAGGCGGCCCGGAAGATCGCCGGGGTCGACGGCATCAACGTGTACACGCTCAACGGGCTCACCGTCACCCACAGCGACCCGCGCCAGATCGGGAAGCACGTCGTGGGCCCCTTCTCCAGGGCGGCGGCCGGCAAGTCCTTCACCGAGACGTTCGAAGGGTCCCTGGGCCAGTCCGTGGTCTCGGTGGTCCCCGTCAAGGACGCCGCCGGCAGGGTCATCGCCGTCGTGTCCTCCCCGGTCACGGTCCAGAACGTCCAGGGCATGGTCAACAGCCAGCTGCCGGTCGTCCTCGGCAGCGCGGCCGCGGTGCTCGCCCTGTCCGCGGGCGGCACCTTGCTGGTGAGCCGCAGGCTGCTGCGCCGGACCCACGGCCTGGGGCCGGCCGAGATGACGCGGATGTACGAGCACCACGACGCGGTGCTGCACGCGGTCCGGGAGGGCGTGCTGATCGTCGGCGCCGGCGGACGGCTGCTGCTGGCCAATGACGAGGCGCGGCGGCTGCTGGACCTGCCGGCGGCCGCGGAAGGGCTCCCCGTCACGGATCTGGGCCTGGAGGAGGGGATCGCCGAGCGGATCGCCTCGGGCCGTTCCGCGTCCGACGAGGTGCACATGGCGGCCGATCGGCTCCTGGCGGTGAACATCCGGCCCACGGCCCCGTACGGGTCGGCCGGGACCGTCGTCACGCTGCGCGACACCACCGAGCTGCGGGCGCTGTCCGGCAGGGCCGAGGTGGCCCGCGAGCGGCTGACGCTGCTCTACGACGCGGGGGTGGGGGTGGGCACGACGCTGAACGTGGAGCGCACCGCGCAGGAGCTGGCGGAGGTGGCGGTCCCGCGGTTCGCCGACGTGGCCACGGTCGACCTGCTGGACCCGGTGCTGCGCGGCGAGGAGCCGCCCGAGATGAACACCGAGATGCGCCGCACGGCCACCGTCGGCCTCCAGGGCGACCACCCGCTCTACCCCGTCGGCAAGCTGGTCCGGTTCGTACCCACCAGCCCCATGGCCACCGGGCTGGCGAGCGGCCGCGCGGTCCTGGAGGCGGACCTGCGTGCCACCCACGGCTGGCGGATCCAGGACCCGGCCAACGCCCTGCGCCTCCTGGACCGCGGGATCCACTCCATGATCGCCGTGCCGCTGCGGGCCCGCGGCGTCGTGCTGGGGATGGTCGGCTACTGGCGGGGGCAGGGCTCCCCGCCGTTCGACGAGGAGGACGTGTCCTTCGCCGAGGAGCTGACCGCCCGGGCGGCCCTGTCCATCGACAACGCCCGCCGCTACACCCGCGAGCACACCGTGGCCGACACCCTGCAGCGCAGTCTGCTGCCCCGGCGCGTACCGGAGCAGTCCGCCGTCGAGGTCGCGCACGTCTATCTGGCCGCGCGGGCCGGGGTGGGCGGGGACTGGTTCGACGTCATCCCGCTGCCCGGCGCCCGCGTGGCGCTGGTGGTCGGCGACGTCGTCGGACACGGTCTGCACGCCGCCGCCACGATGGGTCGCCTGCGTACGGCCGTGTACAACTTCTCCAGCCTCGACGTGCCGCCGGACGAGCTGCTGAGCCACGTCGACGAGCTGGTCGCCCATATCGACACCGACGAGCAGGAGTGGCAGGGGATCACCGGAGCCACCTGCCTGTACGCCGTCTACGATCCCGTCTCGGGGCGGGTGACGGCCGCCACCGCGGGCCATCCGGGCCCCGCGCTGGTGCGGCCCGACGGCACCGTGTCCTTCCCCGACGTGCCGGTCTCGCCTCCGCTGGGCCTGGGCGTGGGCCTGCCCAGGGAGACCGCGGAGCTGACCCTGCCCGAGGGCTCCCTGCTGGCGCTCTTCACCGACGGGCTGATCGAGAGCCGCGACCGCGATCCGGACGTGGGGCTGGCCGCGCTGCGCGCCGCCCTGGCCGGGCCCGCCCGCTCCCCGGCGGAGACCTGCACCGCGGTGATCGACGCGGTGCTGCCGGCCAGGCCCAGTGACGACGTGGCGCTGCTGGTGGCCCGCACCCGACGGCTGGACCCCGCGCGGATCGCGGAGTGGGACGTCTCCCCCGACCCCGCGGAGGTGTCCCGCGTACGCAACGCCTGCGCCCGCCGACTGGACCGGTGGGGCCTCGACGACATCGCCTTCACCACGGAACTCATCCTCAGCGAACTGATCACCAACGCGATCCGCTACGGGACCGAGCCCATCCGGGTGAGGCTGCTGTACGACCGCAGCCTGATCTGCGAGGTCTCCGACGGGTCCAGCACCTCCCCGCACCTGCGCCGGGCCGAGGCCACCGACGAGGGCGGCCGCGGCCTGTTCCTCGTGGCACAGTTCGCCCAGCGCTGGGGCACCCGCTACACCGCCCGCGGCAAGATCATCTGGAGCGAGCAGGCCCTCCACGACGCGGCCGCGCCGCCCGGGGCGCTGACGGAGGAGGATCTCCTGGCCGGATGGGGCGACGAGCCGCTGTGAGAGCGCGCCGGCTGGGACTGCGCCGCCGCGGCCGCTGAACGTACGCTGGTGTCGACCGGTACGCGACCGCCCGCCATGGAGCCTTCGTGCCCGCACCCCGTCTCCGGACCGCCGCCGTCGCCGTCTGCCTGGCCTTCGCGGCGGCACCCCTCGGCGCCTGCGGGGACAAGCCCGCCGTCGTACGCAGGCCACCCGCGGTGGCCGCCTCCGCCGCGGAAGCCGGCGGCATGGCGGCACTGACCGCGGCGGCGAAGAAGGAGGGCTCGCTCAACACGATCGCGCTCCCGGGCGACTGGGCCAACTACGGCGCGCTGATCGACGGCTTCGAGAAGAAGTACGGGATCAAGGTCACGGTGGAGAACCCGGAAGGCACCAGCCAGGACGAGATCAACGCCCTGAAGGAGCACAGGCGCGACGGCAGCGCCCCCGACGTGATCGACGTAGGGGGCCCGTTCGCCCGGTCGGCGGCCCAGCAGGGCCTGCTCGCGCCGTACGAGGTCGCCGAGTGGGACGGCATTCCGAAGGAGCAGAAGGACCCGCGGGCCCGCTGGTACAACAACTACGGCGGCTACGTCTCGATCGGCTGCGACGCCAAGCGCGTCGAGACCTGCCCCGCGACCTTCGCCGACCTGCGCAAGCCCGAGTACAAGGGCAAGGTCGCGCTGAACGGCGACCCGACCAAGTCCGGCTCCGCCTTCGCCGGCGTGTGGGCGGCGGCCCTGGCGAACGGGGGCTCCTTCGACGACATCCAGCCCGGTATCGACTTCTTCGCCGAGCTGAGCAGGAACGGCAACTTCATCCCGGTCGAGTCCACGCCGTCCACGATCGAGCAGGGCAGGACGCCGATCAGCATCGACTGGGACTTCCTCAACCTCGGGTACGCCGACGAGTTCCACGCCAAGGGCGCGGACGTCGACTGGCGGACCGCCATCCCCTTCGACGGCAGCTTCGCCGAGTACTACGCCCACGGGGTGAACAAGGACGCCCCGCACCCCGCAGCGGCACGTCTGTGGCAGGAGTACGTCTTCAGCCCGGAGGGCCAGAACATCCGGCTCGGCGCCTACGCACGCCCCGTGCTCATGGACGCCATGGAGAAGGACGGCACCCTCGACAAGGCCGCCGCGGAGAACCTGCCGACGGTCGAGGGCACGCCGGCGTTTCCGACGGAGGCGCAGCGGGAGAAGGCGAGGGAGACCGTCGACCGCAACTGGGCCGAGGCCGTCTCGGGCTGAGGGCTGGGAGCCGGGGGCCGGGGCCGGCGGCCGGGGGCCGGGGCGCGCTACGCAGGCAGCGGCGGGAGGGCCGGCTCGTGGAGCCAGGCCCTGAACAGCTCGTCCAGCGGACCCTCCGCGTAGCGGGACGCGTGGTGGGTGAAGCCCGCCGTGGTCACGACGGCGTGGCGCTGCGTGGTGGCCCAGTCGCGGAGCATGCGGAAGAAGGCATGGTCGCCCAGGGCCCGGCGGACCGCGTGCACGGTCAGCCCGCCGCGCTCGTAGAGCCGGTCGTCGAACATCAGCTTGCGCCCGGGGTCGGCGAGCCGCAGGTCCTGCGGCTGCGCGGCCAGCAGCCGGTGCGCGGCGGCCGCCAGGTCGTGCACGCTACGGCCGCCGGAACGCTCCGACCAGAGCCATTCGGCGTACTTCGCGAAGCCCTCGTTGAGCCAGATGTGCCGCCAGTCGGCGATGGTCGTGCTGTTGCCGAACCACTGGTGGGCGAGCTCGTGGGCGATGAGGCGCTCCGAGCCGCGGATGCCGTCGACGTGGTTGGTGCCGAACATGGCGAGCCCCTGGGCCTCCACCGGGACGTCCAGTTCCTCGTCGACGACCACGACCGCGTACTCGCCGAACGGGTACGGCCCGAACAGCTCCTCGAACAGCTGCATCATGGCCGGCTGCCGGGCGAAGTCGCGGGAGAACCGCGGCAGCAGGTACGCCGGCACATGCGCGCTCTGCCGTACGCCGCCGAGCCCCGGGTCGCCGAGCAGCACCGTCTGGTGCATGCCGATGGACAGGCCGACGAGGTAGCTGGAGGTCGGCGCGGGCTGCTCGTAGACCCAGGTGGTCGTGCTGGCCCTGGTCGTCCGGGTGAGCAGCCGGCCGCCCGCCACCACCGTGTACGGGGACGGCGTGTTGACCGAGATCTGGTAGGACGCCTTGTCGGCGGGCCGGTCGTTGCACGGGTACCAGGAGGGCGCGCCGACCGGCTGGCTGGCCACCAGCGCACCGTCGGTCAGCTCCTCCCAGCCGATGCCGCCCCACGGGCTGCGCACCGGTCTGGGGTTGCCCGACCAGTGGACCTCCACGGTGAAGGCGGCGCCGGCGGGCAGCGGCTTGGCCGGGCGGACGCGGAGCTTGCCGCCGCGGTGGGTGTACTGCGGGGCCCGGCCGTCGACCAGGACCCGGCCCACCTTGAACTCGGCGAGGTTCAGGTGGAACTCGGGCAGCGGTGCCCGGCCGGCGATCGCGCCGATCCGGGCCGTGCCCGCCAGCCGGTTGGGGCCGGGACGGTAGGTCAGGGTGAGTTCGTACCGGTTCACCCGGTACCGGGGGTCGCCGTTGGCCGGGAAGTACGGGTCCGACGCCGTCGTGCTCTGGCCGCCCACTGTTGCTCGCCCTCCCTGCGCCGTGCTCGTAGCGTCCGTCAAGGCCGCCAGGCCTCGATCGGATTGCCCAGCCAGCGGGTGTCGGCCGGGACGGACTCCCCGGCCATCACGAGGGAGGCGGGGCCCAGGGTGCTGCGGGCCCCGACCGTGCTTCCGGGCAGCACGATTCCGCCCGGGCCCAGGGTGGCGCCCTCACCGAGGACCACAGTATCCGTCCGCAAGATCCGGTCGTGGAAGAGATGCGTCTGCACGACACAGCCGCGGTTCACGCTCGCTCCGTCGCCGAGCTCGACCAGGTCCGTCTCGGGCAGCCAGTAGCTCTCGCACCACACGCCCCGGCCGATCCGGGCGCCGAGGGCGCGCAGCCACAGGGACATCAGCGGGGTACCGGGCACCGATCCGACCAGCCACGGCACGGCCAGGACCTCGACGAAGGTGTCGGCCAGCTCGCCCCGCCACACCAAGCCGCACCACAGCGGATGCTCTCCGACCCGGTGCCGGCCCACCAGCAGCCACTTCGCGGCCGCCGCCACCGCGCACGCGGCCACGCCGGCGGCGAGCAGGACGCAACCGGACAGGAGTGCGCCGGCCGGCAGCCCCGGGCCGCCCGCCGTGATCAGCGCGCAGAGCGCCGCCGCGGTCAGCACGGCCAGGGCCACCGAGCAGCACACCGGGACGAGCCGGCACAGCTCGACCAGCCCGCGCGCCCACAGCAGGCGCGCGGGCGGGTCGTAGGTCCGGCTGCTGTCCGCGGCGGCGGCCGAGCGCGGCAGCCGGACGGGCGGCAGACCCAGGTACGAGCTGCCCTTCTTGGCCTTCTTCGGGGTGGCGGACAGCACGCCGACCAGCCCGTCGTCGGGCACGCTGCGGCCCGGGGCGGTCATCCCGGAGTTGCCGAGGAAGGCCCGGCGGCCGATCTCGGAGCGCCCGATCCTCATCCAGCCGCCGCCCAGCTCGTAGGGGGCGGTCAGGGTGTCGTCGGCGAGGAACGCGCCCTCGCCCACCGTGGTCAGGCTCGGCAGGGCCAGTACGGTGGACACCTCCGCGCCCCGGCCGATGCGCATGCCGAGCAGCCGGAGCCACACCGGGGTGATCAGGGCGGCGTACAGCGGGAAGAGCACGCCCCGGGACAGGTCCATCAGCTGGGTGACCGTCCACGCCTGCCAGCCGACCCTGCTGTGCGTCGGATGGCTGCCCGTGCGCAGGCCGATGCTGAGCAGCCGGACCAGGACCAGCAGCTGCAACGCGTAGGCGCACCCGAACACGAGCGCCGCGGGCACCACGGCGAGCAGCGCACCGCGCAGGGCCTCGGCGGCTGCGGCGCCGGCCGGCACGAAGCGGCCGGCCAGCAGCAGGGCGGGCAGGGCGGCGAGCAGGGGCAGGGCGGTGAGGCAGAAGCCGGTCGTCCCGTACATGGCCCGCCAGAAGACCGCGCGCGGGGGTCGCCGACGGGGCCAGTTGTGCTTGGCCTTGCCGAGCTTGGCGGCGGGCGCTCCGGCCCAGCGCTGGCCGGTGGGGATCTGGCCGGCCACGGCGGATCCGGGCGCCACCTCGGCGCGCTTGCCGACCCGGGCGCCGGGGAAGAGGACGCTGCGGGTGCCGACCACGGCTCCCGCGCCGACCTTGACCGGGCCGATCTCCAGCCGGTCCCCGTCCAGCCAGTACCCGCTGAGGTCGACCTCGGACTCGACGGCGCAGCCGCGGCCGAGCTTGAGCAGGCCGGTGACCGGGGGCAGCGCGTGCAGGTCCACGTCGGGGCCGATCCTGGCGCCGAGGGCCCGCGCGTAGCGCTCCAGCCAGGCCCCGGTGAGCGAGGTCGCGCCCGAGTACTCGGCCAGCCGCTCGGCCGTCCACAGGCGCAGGTGCACGCTGCCGCCGCGCGGGTGGCGGCCCGGCTCGACGCCGCGCAGCAGCAGCCGGGCGCCGCCGGCCGCGATCGCGAGCCGGCCCGGCGGGCTGAAGAGCAGCGCGGCGCCGGCGGCCACCAGCCACCACGGGGCGGTCGGCGCCCACGGGTACGGACCGAGGTGGTGCAGTACGTTGCCCAGGGCCAGCAGCGCCACGGTCCAGCGCAGGCCCACCAGGGTGAACAGCGGCAGCAGCAGGAGCAACTGCAGCGCCCCGGCCCGCGGGGGCACGGGCGGTACGGTCCGGGCGGCCTCGTCCCCCCGGACGGACTTCTCCAGCCGCCGGGCCAGCTTGCCGAGGGTGGGCTGCTGGTAGATGTCGAGCACTGCCACGCTCGGGTAGCGGGTGCGCAGCCGGGTGGTGAGCCGGGCGGCGGCGAGGCTGTTGCCGCCGATCGCGAAGAAGTCGTCCGTGGCGTCGGTGACGGCCACGCCGAGGGTCTCGCGCCACTGCTCGGCGAGCCAGGCCTCGGTGCCGTACAGCTGCGCGGCGGGGCCGGCGGCCTCCGCGTCGGCCGCGGTGGCGGGAAGGGGCCAGGGCAGCGCCTCGCGGTCCACCTTGCCGGAGGTGCGGGTCGGCAGGGTGTCGACCGGGGCGAGCAGCGGGACGAGGGCGGCGGGCAGCTCGGCGCGCAGCCGCCGGGCGGCCGCGGCGCGGTCCCAGCCGTCCTGGGTGACCAGGTAGCCGACGAGCAGCTGGTTGCCGCTGCGGGCGGTGCGTACGGCGGCGGCCGCGCCGGCGACTCCGGGCAGGGCCTGGAGTGCGGCGTCGACCTCGCCGAGCTCGATCCGGCGGCCGCCGAGCTTGACCTGTTCGTCGCTGCGGCCGAGGAAGACCAGGCCCTCGGGCTCGGCGCGGACGAGGTCGCCGCTGCGGTAGGCGCGTTGCCAGCCGAGCGCTTCCAGCGGCGCGTACTTCTCGGCGTCCTTGTCCGGGTCGAGATAGCGGGCCAGGCCGACGCCGCCGATCACGAGCTGGCCGCTGCCGCCCATCGGCACGGGTTCACCCGACCCGTCGACCACGGCCAGCTCCCAGCCGCTGAGCGGCAGGCCGATCCTGACCGGCTCCTCGCCGGTGAGCAGCGCGGCGCAGGCGACGACGGTGGCCTCGGTGGGGCCGTACGTGTTCCAGACCTCGCGCCCCTCGGTGACCAGGCGCTGGGCCAGCTCGGGCGGGCAGGCCTCGCCGCCGAAGATCAGCAGCCGGACCTCGTCCAGGGCCTCCGGCTCCCAGAGGGCGGCCAGGGTCGGCACGGTGGAGACCACGGTGATCTCCTGCTCCACCAGCCAGGGCCCCAGGTCGGGGCCGCTGCGCACCTGCGAGCGGGGGACGGGGACGAGGCAGGCGCCGTGGCGCCAGGCCAGCCACATCTCCTCGCAGGAGGCGTCGAAGGCGACGGACAGCCCGGCCATGACCCGGTCGCCGGGCCCGATCGGCTCGTCGGCGAGGAACAGCGCGGCCTCGGCGTCCACGAAGGCCGCGGCACTGCGGTGGGAGACGGCCACGCCCTTGGGCTTTCCGGTGGAGCCGGAGGTGAAGATGACCCAGGCGTCGTGGTCGGGGCGGGGGCGCCGTGTGGCGCCGGTGGTGGGTGTGGCACGGGTGGCGGGTGTGGCACCAGTGCGCTGCGTGACGTCGATGCGCTGGGTGACGTCGGTGCGCTGGGTGACGTCGATGCGGTGGGCGGGGCCCAGCACCGCCCGGACTCCGGCCTCGCCGAAGACCAGCTCGGCGCGCTCGTCCGGGTCCTCCGCGTCGACCGGTACGTAGGCGGCTCCGGCGGCCAGCACGGCGAGGATCGACGCGTACAGCTCGGTGGTCCCGGACGGCACGCGGACGCCGACCCGGTCGCCGGGCCGGACCCCGGCGGCCGCGAGCGCGCGGCGCCGGTGCTCGACCTCGGCGGCCAGCGCGCGGTAGGTCAGCCGGGTGGTGCCGTCGTCGAGGGCGAGCTCGTCGGAGTACGCCCGTACGGATGCCTCGAAGATGTCCAGGAGGGTGCGCGGCGGGGCGGCGGGCCCGGCCGAGAACCGGGCGGTTTTGGTGTGCTCCCCGGGTCCGCCGCCCGGGCCCCCGCCGGGTACGTCGCCCAGATCCCCGCCAGGTACGTCGCCCGGGTCCCCGCCCAGTGCCCCGTCCGGGCTCCCGTCAGGCGTGTCGCCCTCGGCGAGCAAGGTGAGGTCCCCGCGCTCAGGTGTGGCTGCCATCGGCCCTCGCGTCTCGTTCCCGGAACGTCCGGGTCGCCGGTGGAGACCGGGTTCACCCGGCTTGTTCCGGTCCGGCACCGATCAACCCGCCAGTTTAGTGCGCAGGCGGTTACGTGCCCGGCGAAACGCGCGTATGGCCGGTAACGGACGGTGGCGGGGACGGGGACGGGGACGGGGAGGCCGGGGCAGCGCCCGGGGGAGTCAGGTGTCGACGCGCTGGCGGCGGACCAGTTCGTGGAAGGGGCCGTCCGGGTCGGACAGGAGGGTGGCCGGGGGGCCCTGCTGGGTGATGCGGCCGGATTCCATGACGATCACGCGGTCGGCGTCCATGACCGTGGAGAGGCGGTGGGCGATCACGACGCGCGTGGCGCGCAGGGCGCGGGTGGAGGCGATGACCACGCGCTGTGCCTCGTTGTCCAGGGCGCTGGTGGCCTCGTCCAGCAGGACGATGCGGGGTTTGCGGACCAGGGCCTGGGCGATCATCAAGCGCTGGCGCTGGCCGCCGGAGACGGTGCCGCCGCCGTCGGAGAGCATCGTGTGCATGCCCATGGGCATGGCCTTGATGTCCTCGGCCAGGCCCGCCATCGCGGCGGCCTCCCACGCCTCCTCCACCGTGAACGGGCCCGCGCCGCGGATGCAGTCGAGGATCGAACCCGCGAAGGGCTGGGCCTGCTGGAGGACGACGCCGCACTGGCGGCGTACCGCTGAACGGTCGAGCGCGGCCAGGTCCTGGCCGTCGTACAGCACGCTGCCCGAGGTCGGCTCCGCGAAGCCGATCAGCAGGCGCAGCAGGGTCGACTTGCCGCAGCCGCTGGCGCCGACGATCGCGACGAACTCCCCGGGCCGGATCCGCAGCGAGACGTCGTCGAGGACGAGCGGGCCGTCGTCGGTGTAGCGGTAGGAGAGGTTCTTCACCTCGACGGCCCCGGTGAGCTCACCGGGCGGGACGGCGGAGCCGGCGGCCTCGGGAGCGGCGGCGAGGATCGGTGCGAGCTGCTCGTACATCGGCTGTACGGCGGCTGCCGAGAGGAGGGCGCCGGTCAGCTGGGTGACGCAGGACAGCAGCATGGTCACGGCGGTGCTGAAGGTCAGGAACTCGCCGGCCGACATGCTGCCGCGGGCCGGCCCGGCGAGCAGGACGAACATCACCAGGGTGCACAGGGGCAGTTGGACCGCGCCGAGCACGGTGAGGGTGTTCTTGATCCGGCCGATGCGCTGCTGGAGCTCGCGGGTGCGGGCGAACTCCCGCGCCCAGGCGGCGTAGGCGAAGCTCTCGGCCGCGGCGACACGCAGTTTGGGCAGTCCGCGCAGGGTCTGGAAGGCCTGGTTGTCGATCCGGTGGCCGAGTGCGATCAGGCGGCGCTGGTAGCGCAGTTGCCACAGCCCGAGGGCGAGGAAGACGACCGCGAAGAGGAACAGCACGGCGAGTGCCGCCAGCGCCAGCGGGACGCTGTGGACGAACAGCAGGACGAGGTTCACCGTGCCGACGGTGGCCGCCTGGACGCAGACCGAGCCGACTCCGGACAGCACGCGGCGGATGGCGCTGATGCCCAGGGCGGCGCCGGCGAGTTCACCGGTGGAGCGGCCGGCGAAGAACGTGGCGGGCAGCCGGAGCAGCCTGTCCCACACGGCCGGCTGGAGGGCGGCTTCGACGCGGCCCTCCACCCGCAGCACGGCGATGTTCTGCATGAGCAGGAACGCCGCCGAGACGACACTGGTGGCGACGAGCGCCAACGCGGCCTGCACGATGAGACTGTTCTCGGCCCGGGGCACGTACTCCCCGAGCACCGTGCCGGTGGCGAGCGGGACCAGCGCGCCCAGGCCGGCCGCGGCCAGTCCGCTGAGCAGCAGGCCGGGCAGCTCCCGGCCGGTGCCGCGGGCGCAGAAGCGCAGCAGCCGCAGCAGGCCCGGCCGGCCGTCGGGCAGCGGGCGGTAGAACATGACGGCGTGCGGGTCGAGGTCGGCCGCGGTGTCCTCGTCCACCCGCTCCCGGGTGCCGGTGGCCGGGTCGACGGCCTGGTAGCCGCCGCGCCGCCGGAGCAGTGCGACCGGTGTCCCGTCGGCCGCGCGCCGGCCCACCAGTGGGCCGTGGTCCTCGCGCCACCAGCGGCCGGTGAGCCTGACCGGGCGGGTCCGGACGCGCGAGGCGGCGGCGATGCGTTCGACGGGGTCCAGGCGTTCGTCGGCGGGGCCGGGCCCGCGGGGGTTGGGCCGGGCGACGCCCGTGTCCGGGGCGACCCGGGGGGTCCCGGCCCGCGCCCGTCTCTTTAACACCACTGTGCCCGCCGAACGCCTCTCGCG
>NZ_WTFF01000299.1 GCF_019400985.1 Streptomyces bambusae | reverse complement strand
GCCTCCCGCCGCACCGGCGGCGGCCGCCGCCTCCGCAGCCGCCGCCAGGCCCAGTCCCGGGTGCTGCGCTGGACCGGGTCGGCCGAGGCCCGGGCCCGGATCAGGGCCAGTGCGCGCCGCCGCTCCTCGTACTCCTCGCGCTCGGCCTCCCGCACCGGCCGGCGCAGCCGCCCGGGCCGCCCGTCCCGCCGGGTGCGCCGCGGCAGGCAGGACCACCAGGCGCTCGCCGCGAGCAGCCCCACGAAGGCCACCACGACGAGCAGGAGCAGCAGCGCCAGCGGGGGCAGGGCCGCGGCAATGGCCCGGACGGCGGCCGGGAAGGCGACCCGCGACCGCTCGGGCTCGGCGGTCAGCCAGTCCTGGGTCCACAGCACGAGCGCGGTGGAGTACATCCAGCCGCTGAAGCAGGCGACCACGCCCATCGCCGGTCCGGCCATGCCGCGCAGCGCCGGGCGGTCGGCGGGGGAGTGCGCGGTGGCGGCGCAGACGGCGGCGAGCGCGAGCAGCAGCAGGGCCTGCCCGGCCAGCAGCCCCGTGGTCAGCAGGCCGATGCCGGGGAGCATGCCCTGGCTGGTGCGGGCGCCGCCGGAGGCCGCGTAGTACGCCGCCGAACCCGCGAGCACCGCCAGGCAGCCCAGCCCGATGCCCCACTGGCCGGCGGTGCCGGGCCACCACCGGGTGCCCAGGACGACCACGGCCGCGCCGGCCCCGATCGCCGTGAACAGCAGCACGGCGGCGGTATCACCCGTGCCCGCCCGGTGGGCGGGCACGGTGAGCAGCAGCGCGAGCGTCAGCATGCCCGCGCACAGGTGCCGGCAGGCCAGGCCGCGGGCGCGCCAGTTGTACTCCCAGAACAGCGGCGCGGACAGCGGGTGGCGGGGCTGCTCGGCGTCCCGCACGGCCTTCCAGGGGTCGTCGGTGCCGACCGGCCGGGTGCGCCGGACCGAGCGGTACTCGGACCTGCCGTCGCGGGCGCTGTACGACATGGCGGCGAGCGCCACCAGCGGGACGGTGGCGGCCAGCAGCATGCCGGGGACCGTGCCGTGCTCGCGCACGAAGTGGACCAGCGGGTTCTCCTCCTTGCACACCCCGCCGGCCGGGCCGCCCGTACCGCACTGCCACACCAGCTGGTCCATGGCGCCCTGGGCGAACGCGACCACCGCCAGCACGGTCAGCGACAGCCCGAGCAGCTGGGAGAGCCACCGGTAGGCCCCGGTGGCCCGCCGCTGCCCCAACCGGAAGGGCTGCATCCAGGCGACCAGGTTGACCAGCAGGAACGGCAGCAGGAACAGCCACAGCGCCCGGGTGGCCCCGCCGATCGTCAGCCGGGCCCAGTCGTACACCTCGCGCACGACCCCGGGGCCGGCCTCCCGGCAGCCCGCGGTCCGGTACACCCCGGCCCGGTCGTCCCCGCTGACACGGCGTATCCCCGCGGGCTGGAGCGCCTCCATCCGGTCCACGGGACCTATCCCGGGGACGATCACCTCGACGACCTCATGCTCCACGGCTGCCCCCCGCGTGGTGTCGTGACGGGAGATCAGGTTGGCAGCAGACGGCGGCGATTGTCAGCAGGTTCGCGCAGCGCGGATCAGAACGCGGATCAGAACGGGGATCAGAACGCGGCGTCGGCGAGGGCCACTTGCCGCTCGAAGAGCGCCTTCTGGTCGCCGGTGACCGGCACCGTGGCGTACACCAGGCTGCGGCGCTGGTCGCGGGTGGCGAAGGCGCCGCTCGTGAAGCCGCCGTAGCTGCCGGTCTTGCCCCAGATCTCGGTACCGTCCGCCAGCTTGTAGTACTGCACCCCGGCCCGGCTGAAGCCCCGCTCCGCGTGCCGCGGCATCTCGAACAGCAGCTTCTGCCGGTCGGGCGGCAGGAGCCGGCCCCGCAGCAGGCTGGTCAGGAACCGCTCCAGGTCGGCGGCGTTGGAGACCATCCCGCCCTCGGCCCACGCCCACGGGTCGGCGGGCGGCAGGTCGGCGAGCGCACCGGCGGGCATCGAGGTGTCGCCCGCCTGCGGTAGGTACGTGTGGCGCAGGCCCAGCGGCCGGATGATCCGCCGGTTCAGCTCCTCGGTGTACGTACGGCCGGTGACCTTCTCGATGACCATGCCGAGCAGGTGGTAGTTGGCCCCCATGTAGACCTGGGTGATCTGCTCCCCGGTGACGGGCTCCCCGGCTTCCGGGCACTCGGTGAGGGTCTTGACGAACTCGGCCGGGGTGTACGACCGGCCCTGCTCGTAGCAGGCGGGGCGGGGCAGGCCGCTGGTGTGGCTGAGCAGCTGCTCGATCGTGATCGGTGCCCAGTGCGCGGGCAGGGTGCCGGGGAGGACCTCCTGGACCGGGGTGTCCATGGCCAGCCGGCCCTCGGCCATCAGCTGGAGCGCGATCGTGGTGGTGAACAGCTTGGTGATGCTGCCGATCCGGAAGGAGGCGTCGGGGTCGGCGGAGACGTTCCCCGCGGCCCCGGTCCACCGCCCGTCCCGGCCCCCGACCCGGGCCATGGCGCCGGAGAACACCCCGTCGGGCAGCGTGCCGAGGGCCTTCTGGAGCGCCTCACGGTCGATCGGCCGATGCGCGGCGGCCGCGGCCGCGGCGGACTCCGGCCGCTCGGCGGCCTGGGCGGGCAGCACGGCCCCGGCAGTGAGAAGGGCCGCTCCGGCGGCCACGAGCGGGACCCAACGGCCGGGCTTCGTCAGCGAGTTCGTCATGCCGACGAGTCTGCCGCCCCCAAGATCGCCGAACCATCGGGGCCGACCCCGACCCGCCCCTGAGGAGCCCCTTGGGGGCTACTCGGCTTCGGGCTTGCGCTGCGCCGCCGCGAGGATCGCCTCGACGTCGAGGGTGACCTTGGCGCCGATGGTCTCCGGCAGGGTGATGAGCTCGCCGGGGGCGTGGACGCGGTGTTTGTCGTACCCATCGGCGATCGGGTCGGTCAGGACGTGCAGGCGGTTGTGCCGGCGATCGACGATCACGTAGACGGGGACCTTGGCATTGGCGTACGCGGCGACCTTGGTGCGCAGGTCAGCCTTGTAGTTTGAGGAGGTGACCTCCAGGACCAGACGGAAGACGGCTGGGTCGTAGCAGTTGTTCTCGGTCTCGTGGTCCCTGTAATCGGCGTCGACCACGGACAGATCCGGGATGGCGTAGTCCGAGGGCCCATCGGGGAGCCAGAGCCCCATGCCCTGGATCAGCTTCGTCTCTTCGCCGTGCAGCCCCGACATGACGAAGGGCAGCATGAGGTCGGTGAGGATTTCCCCGTGGGGACCGTCGGCTGGTGGGGACACGAGGATCTGTCCTCCGATGATCTCGACTCGGTAGCCGGGGAGCCGCTCCATGAGCGCGTTGGCCTCATCGAGGAGTGACCTCTCGGCCTCAGGTTCGCTGTAGGGCTGCTCAGCGGGTGCTGCGGACATCACGTGCCTCCCGTGGGCTGCTGTCGAGAACATCATCGTAGGACGGACCACCCCCGGGCGGCTGGAAGAGCGCCCGTTCATCAGAAGAGGCGAAAGCCCCGCCCCCGGTGCACAAAACCGGGGGCGGGGCTTTCGTCAGGCCAGGTCGCTGACCGCCAGGTCAGAAGCGGCGCGTGATCAGCGCGCGCTTGACTTCCTGGATGGCCTTCGTGACCTCGATGCCACGCGGGCACGCGTCCGTGCAGTTGAAGGTCGTGCGGCAGCGCCACACGCCGTCCTTGTCGTTCAGGATCTCCAGGCGCTGCTCGCCCGCCTCGTCACGCGAGTCGAAGATGAAGCGGTGCGCGTTGACGATCGCCGCCGGGCCGAAGTACTGGCCGTCGTTCCAGAACACCGGGCACGAGGACGTGCACGCGGCGCACAGGATGCACTTGGTGGTGTCGTCGAAGCGCTCGCGGTCCTCGGCGGACTGCAGGCGCTCGCGCGTCGGCTCGTTGCCCGTGGTGACCAGGAAGGGCATGACGTCGCGGTACGCCTGGAAGAAGGGCTCCATGTCGACCACGAGGTCCTTCATCACCGTCAGGCCCTTGATGGCCTCGACGGTGATCGGCTTCTCCGGGTTGATGTCCTTGATCAGCGTCTTGCAGGCGAGCCTGTTCTTGCCGTTGATCCGCATCGCGTCGGAGCCGCAGATGCCGTGCGCGCACGAGCGGCGGAAGGTCAGCGTGCCGTCAAGGTTCCACTTGATCTTGTGGAGACCGTCGAGCACGCGCTCCTTCGGGTCGATCTCGATCTGGAAGTCCTGCCACTCCGCCTGGTCGGAGACCTCGGGGTTGAAGCGGCGGATCCGGAAGGTGACCGTGATGTACGGAGAGGCGGCGGACTCCGCCTCGACCTTGTCCAGGGTGGGGGTGGCCATCAGTACTTACGCTCCATCGGCTGGTAGCGGGTCTGGACGACGGGCTTGTAGTCGAGACGGACGGAGTCCGTGCCGTCGGCCGCGACCTCGCGGTACGCCATGGTGTGGCGCATGAAGTTGACGTCGTCGCGGTTCGGGTAGTCCTCGCGGTAGTGACCGCCGCGGGACTCCTTGCGCGCCAGGGCCGAGACGGCCATGACCTCGGCCAGGTCGAGCAGGTTGCCCAGCTCGATGGCCTCCAGCAGGTCCGTGTTGAACCGCTTGCCCTTGTCCTGGATCGAGACGTTCTTGTAGCGCTCGCGCAGCTCCGCGATCTTCTCGACCGCCGTCTTGATGGTCTGCTCCGTACGGAACACCATCACGTTGGCGTCCATCGTCTCCTGGAGCTCCAGGCGCAGGTCGGCGACCCGCTCCTTGCCCGTGGAGTTGCGCAGGCGCTCGACGAGGCCGACCACGAGCTCGGCCGGGTTCTCCGGCAGCTCGACGTAGTCGTTCTCGGCGGCGTACTTGGCCGCCGCGATGCCCGAGCGCTTGCCGAAGACGTTGATGTCCAGCAGCGAGTTGGTGCCCAGGCGGTTGGCGCCGTGCACCGACACGCACGCGACCTCGCCGGCCGCGTACAGGCCGGGGACGACGGTGGTGTTGTCCGAGAGCACCTCACCCTCGACGTTGGTCGGGATGCCGCCCATGGCGTAGTGCGCGGTGGGCTGGATCGGGATCGGGTCCGTGTACGGCTCGATGCCCAGGTAGGTGCGCGCGAACTCCGTGATGTCCGGGAGCTTCGCGTCCAGCTGCTCCGGCGGCAGGTGGGTGAGGTCCAGGTACACGTGGTCGCCCTCGGGACCGCAGCCGCGGCCCTCGCGGATCTCCGTGTAGATGGAGCGCGAGACGACGTCACGGGACGCGAGGTCCTTCATGACCGGCGCGTACTTCTCCATGAAGCGCTCGCCGTCCTTGTTGCGGAGGATGCCGCCCTCACCGCGGGCGCCCTCCGTCAGCAGGATGCCCATGCGCCAGATGCCCGTCGGGTGGAACTGGAAGAACTCCATGTCCTCCAGCGGCAGGCCGCGCCGGTAGCAGGCCGCCTGGCCGTCACCGGTGAGGGTGTGCGCGTTGGAGGTCACCTTGAAGAACTTGCCGGTGCCGCCCGAGGCGTAGATGACGGCCTTCGCCTGGAAGATGTGGATCTCGCCCGTGGCCAGCTCGTACGCGACGACGCCGGCGGACTTCTTGACGCCGTCCTCCTCGACGATGAGCTGGTCGAGGACGTAGAACTCGTTGAAGAACTCCACGCCCTCCTTGACGCAGTTCTGGTACAGCGTCTGGAGGATCATGTGGCCGGTGCGGTCCGCGGCGTAGCAGGACCGGCGGACCGGGGCCTCGCCGTGGTTGCGCGAGTGGCCGCCGAAGCGGCGCTGGTCGATGGTGCCGTTCGGGGTGCGGTTGAACGGCAGGCCCATCTTCTCCAGGTCGAGGACGGCGTCGATGGCCTCCTTCGCCAGGATCTCGGCGGCGTCCTGGTCGACCAGGTAGTCACCGCCCTTGACCGTGTCGAAGGTGTGCCACTCCCAGTTGTCCTCCTCCACGTTCGCCAGCGCGGCGGCCATGCCGCCCTGCGCGGCGCCCGTGTGGGAGCGGGTGGGGTACAGCTTCGTCAGGACCGCGGTGCGGCTGCGCTTCGTCGCCTCGATGGCGGCGCGCATGCCCGCGCCGCCGGCGCCGACGATGACGGTGTCGTACTTGTGGATCTTCATGAGATTTCTCGCCTCAGCCCCGTTGCCTAGCGGATGTTCGGGTCGAAGGTGAAGATCACCAGCGTGCCCAGAAGGATGGTGAACACCGTGGCGGTGTAGAGCAGGCCCTTCAGCCACAGCCGCGTGTTGGCGCGCTCCGCGTAGTCGTTGATGACCGTACGCAGGCCGTTGGCGCCGTGCAGCATCGCCAGCCACAGCATCAGCAGGTCCCAGGCCTGCCAGAACGGCGAGGCCCAGCGGCCGGCCACGAAGGCGAAGCCGATCTTGGAGACGCCGCCGTCCAGCACCAGCTGGATCAGCAGGTGGCCGATGACCAGCACGACCAGGACGATGCCGGACAGGCGCATGAAGAGCCAGGCGGCCATCTCGAAGTTGCCGCGGGTCGAGCGGGGCGTCTTGCCCGTGCGCTTGCGCGGGGCCTCGATGTACGGGGCCGGGTTGTCGGCGTCGTACAGGCTCACGCCCTCGACGGCGCCGATCGAAGAAGAGGTGTCAGCGGACATCTGTGTCACTCCCCGAACAGCTCAAGGTAGGCGTGGCCCAGTACGGGGTACAGGGCCATGGCCATCAGCACGACCCAGATGGACACGACGGTCCAGAGCATCTGCTTCTGGTAGCGCGGGCCCTTGGACCAGAAGTCCACGGCGATGACACGGAGACCGTTGAGCGCGTGGAAGAGGATGGCGGCCACGAGGCCGTACTCCAGCAGCGCGACGATCGGAGTCTTGTAGGTAGCCACGACATCGTCGTACGCCTCGGGAGAGACGCGGACGAGAGCGGTGTCGAGGACGTGTACGAACAGGAAGAAGAAGATGAGGACGCCGGTGACTCGGTGAGCCACCCAGGACCACATTCCTTCCCGGCCGCGGTACAACGTTCCAGCCGGCACGGAAAAACCCTCCGGAAGCGGGGCGGGGGCCTGCCGGCTTCGTTGTCGGTCGGGCCCGGCCGGGTACGGTCCACCGGCCCCGGACATCGTAGCGACGAGTTGTCGGTTCCCTCGCGCGGGGTCCATCGGTGTGATCAAACAGGCACGGACGGGCTATCCCGCAGGGGCGAATCGGACCAATTCCGGCGTATCGGCTGGTTCGTCGAGGGCCTGCGCGAGCCCGCCCGGCAGCGCCGGTCCACAGAGTGGGACGAGCTCCGAGAGCCGCTCCCCGGCCAGCCGCCGCAGTTCGTCCGCCGCGACCGCCCGCTCCTCCTCCGCCGAGTTCGCCAGCCGCGACTGGATCGCGCTCAGCACCGCGTCGGTACGGTCCTGCGGTGCGAGCCCGGCCAGGCAGACCACGAAGGCGTGCCCGAAGCGCCGCTCGTACTCCGCGAGCGCGGCGCGCAGCGCCAGGTGGGCCGCGTACGGGGCGCGCGGGTCCAGCTCCGCCGGGTCCTCCGCGGCGAGCGCCTCGGCCAGATCCGCGGGGGACAGGTCGTACGAGGCCTCCTCGGCGGCGGCCAGCAGCGCGCCCGGATCGGGGTACGGTCGGTGCGCGGCCAGCCGGTGCGCCCAGCGGCGGTTGCCGCAGCAGTGGAGCAGGAGGTCCTGTGCCGTCTCGGCGGAGAGCGCGTTGAACCGGGTCAGCCCGGGACCCCAGGCGCCGCGGACCTGTGCCGGGAGGTGGCTGGACAGCGGGGGACTCCTCGGGGCAGGACGCAGGGGCTGGCCACCACGCTAGCGAGGCGCGGGCGGGCGCGGCGCAGCCGTGGACGTGAATTCACCCGGAAGAGAAGCACGGGAGAGGTGAGGCCCCGGTGAAGACGGGGAAAAGGGGGAAGACGACCGAGGCCGCCACCCCCCACAGGAGAGGCCCCGGTCGCCGTCCGGCACGGGCTCGTGCGACAAGCCCGTACTCCTGTCAGCGCCGGGAGTGCGTTTTCTGTCACACCCCGCTCCGCACCGGGTTGGTTGCTAGTTGTACAACGCGTGGACGAGACGTGCATGAAACCCTTAACGTGCTGATTTGCGCCACACGTAAAAGACTGTGAACGGGTTGGGGACTTTGCTGGGGGACGACGCGGAGCTGACCGCCGCGGTGCTCGCGGCACAGGGCGGCGACGACCACGCCTTCCGTGCCGTGTACCGGGCCGTGCA
Source organism: Streptomyces bambusae (assembly GCF_019400985.1). Classification (GTDB taxonomy): domain Bacteria; phylum Actinomycetota; class Actinomycetes; order Streptomycetales; family Streptomycetaceae; genus Streptomyces; species Streptomyces bambusae_A. The sequence continues at coordinate 836 of NZ_WTFF01000299.1, read as the reverse complement.
CCCGCGCCTGCTCGGGTACGCACGCACGCTCGTCGGCGACATGGACGCCGAGGACGTGACCTCCGAGGCATGGCTGCAGATCGCCCGCGACCTCGATTCCTTCACCGGGGACGCCGACCGCTTCCGCGGCTGGGCCGCGCGGATCACCCGCAACCGGGCGCTGGACCACGTCCGCATGCGCGGCCGCCGGCCCGCCGTCGGCGGCGACGAGACCGAGCTGACGGGCCGGGCCGCCGACTCCGACACCGCGGGCGAGGCGATGGAGGCCCTGGCCACCGGCAACACCATGGCGCTGATCGCCCGGCTCCCGCAGGACCAGGCCGAGGCCGTGGTGCTGCGCGTGGTGGTCGGGCTCGACGCCAAGTCCGCCGCGGAGACGCTCGGCAAGCGACCCGGGGCCGTCCGCACGGCCGCGCACCGCGGCCTGAAGAAGCTGGCGGAACTGCTCGGCGCGGAAAGCGGAGGGGAGTCCGGCCCGGAAGTCGGCCATAATGCCCTCGGCCGCGCCGGGGAGCTCGACGCCGTACCCGCACAACGCGGCCCGGGCGGAGAACTCGTGGAACAAACCGGTGTGACGCATTCACGTTGGCGGACGCAGAAGGACATGTGATGGCCGACGAGGGCAACAGCTGGCTGGGCGCAGCCGCAGCGGAGAACCTGCTGCGCGGTGACCCGGCCGGACCTGTCGCCGACCCCCGTGACCAGGCGGTTGCCGCCCGGCTGCGCGGCGCGCTGGACTCCCTCGCCCCGCAGGTCCCGCCCCAGGGCGGTCCCGAGCTGCCCGGCGAGGCCGCGGCCGTGGCCGCGTTCCGTGCCGCACGGGGCCTGGCCGGGGC
>NZ_WTFF01000298.1 GCF_019400985.1 Streptomyces bambusae | reverse complement strand
AGATGGTTATAAGAGACAGCCACCGCCCCGGCCAGCCCGGCCACGGCCCCCGCGCCCAGCGCCGTCCCGGCCGCGACCCCCAACGCCAGGTCCGCACCGAACGCAGCGGCCGCCGCGACACCCGTCACCAGCAGGGCGGTCGAGGCACCGGCCCCGCGGAAGGCCTCGCCGAGCGACTGCGCGCCGGCCGCCGCCTCGTCCAGGGCCCGCTCGTACGCCGCGTACTCCTCCGCCGCACTGGCGGCGAGCCCGCCCAGCGCCTCCCGCCCCCGCGCGAGCAAGGCCTCCTTGTCCACGCCCGCCCCGCCCCGCCGCAGCTCTTCCTCGACGGCCCGCACCAACAGCTGCTCGGCCTCGCTCCGATGGCTGTCCCGCACCAGCAACCTCCTCCGCTCGGGGGGCCCAAGTGTCCTGCGGGGCACGCCGGAACGCGAGGAATCTGAGCTAGATCAGAGGGAGTTGACACACGCGCCGCCCCGCCGCTGTCAGCACCACTGGGTAGCCTGAAGCGGACGAACGGGGGCAGATCGAATGGGGAGGCGCATGAGTTTCGACGACGAGTGGTCACGGATACGGGCCGGCCAGGCGGGCGTACGTCTGAACCAGCTCGACGGCGGGGGCGGTGGCGGAACGCAGACACCCGACCTGAAGAGCTCACCAGAAGCCAAGAAGGCGGCAGCCGACGCCATCCAGCAGGTGCTGGACCCGGACACCAGGACCGCCGGGGACCACGCCGACACCGCGACCGCGGCCGCGCGGGCGGCCTTCGGTGGCTGGCAGACCGCGTCGGCCCTGCAGACCGTCGAGGAGACCTGGAACGGGCAGGTGAAAATGCTGCTCGGGCGCCTCGCCGGCGAGCAGACCGCGCTGCGCGGAAGCGGCCTGTCCTTCCGGAGCCAGGACCTGAAGACCCGGGACGCGTACCGGAGCCTCATCGGTGAGCAGGGGGAGAACTGATGGCGCTGACCTACCACGAGGTCATGACGACCGACTTCGCCACCCTCGGTACCGCAGCCACGGCCTGGGACGCCATGGCCGGCAAGTTCGAGACGCTGGAGACCACCTACGAGAAGAAGGTGCAGTCCACCACGACGAGCGGCGCCTGGCTGGGCCAGGCGCAGCAAGTGGCCGCGCCCAACTTCGCCGTCACGCGCAACGAGTACAACAGCGCCCAGATCCAGGCACGGGCCGTTGCCGCCCTCCTGCGCGAAGCCCAGACGCTCTTCACCGAGCTCCGCGGGAAGGTGAAGGCGGCGGTGGCGGAGGCGGTCGCCGCCGGGATGAAGGTCAGTGAGGGAGGAATCGCTTCGTTCGACTTCTCCAAGGCCGACCGGGCCACGGCGAGTGCTGCCCGCCACGATCCCGACCTGCCCGAGGTGGAGCGGTCCTGGACACGGCGGATCCAGCAGACCGTGGACGCCTTCGACGAGGCCGACCGCGGCGTGAAGCTGGCCCTGGTGGACGCCGTCACCGACAGCGACTTCCGCGACGGCACCTTCGGCGGTTTCAACGGCAGCCGCCCGTATCCGTCGCTCGCGGCCGCGGCCAAGGCCGAGAACATGCCCAAGGACCCGGCCGCCGTCGGCGCGTGGTGGCGCAGCCTGGACCCGGTCACGCGGGGGATCCTGCTGGAGGAGCGGGGTGATGCGCTCAAGAAGGCCGGGATCCTCACCCCTGACTACCGATGGACGTCACCCGACCCCGGTGCCGGGCCCTTCGACGTAGAGGATCCGACCGCCCACGACGCCTACTTGCTGGCCCTTGCCGAGTCCATGATGGCTGGTGGCGACCTCATCGGGCGCACCGACGCGTCCCGTAACCTTGCCCACTTCCTGGAAGGCACGGGCAAGCCGCTCACCTTGGACGTCGACCGGGCGCTCAGTGACGACGGTGCGCTGCGCGCCGCTGTCGCGGAAGACATCTCCAAGCATCGGAACAGGTGGAAGCAGGAGGCTCTGGAGGCGTTCAGGAAGTCGGGCGGGGCACTGGTCTCCATCCCGGTGGAGACCAGAGGGAGCGGCACGTTCGAGGACCGCAACTGGTACCTGGGCGTCGGCAGCCACCAGCGTGTCGTCTCGGGCAACGTCTCGGTAGTGCCCGACGCGCAGGGCCGGCCGAAGATCACCATGGATTACCAGGTCGACCTCTACGACCGCTACAACTGGGACGCAGGCAAGGCGACGCCCATCGGGCCGACGACGATCACGGACGCCGATATGGCCAGGCTCCACACCGTCGGCCTCGCTCAGGAGTACGACATGCACGGCACCAGCTCGATCAGGCAGCACGACCTGGGGGCTGCCGACCAGCCGTCGGTGTCACCCGGCGATCCCGGCAGGGACGGCACCCGGCAGGACCCGTCCCGTGGCACGGAGGAAAACCGGTGAGGCGTAACACCAGTGCGGCCGCCGTCGTGGCGGCCGTACTCGTCCTGGCTGCTGCCACCGCGTGCGCCGTGGACGGCGAGGACAACACAAACAGGCTGCGCGGGCCCGTCTGGGTGAAGGACGCGGGGGCCCCTGAAGCCGCCGGGTTCATGCGGGTGCAGGTTCCGGGCGGTGCCACGGAGGTCAAGGGCGCAGTCCAGGACGGCTTCCAGGACTCGGTGTACCTGCTGTCCTTCGCAGCTCCGACCGTCGACGCCGAGACCTTCACCGCGGACCTGCGCCCCGAGGGCGGGCTCCGGGCGATCACGCCCGTCTCCTCGGCAGACAGCGTGAACGCCGAGCTGTGGGCACACGTCGGGCTGCCCGATCCCGCAACCCAGGAGAGGGTGCGGGAAGGGTCGGTGTGCCCGCCGTGCATCGGGGACGGGCGCCGGTCCAAGGTGCAGGGCATCGACATCGACGTCCAGGACCTTGGCGGTGGCCGCTCCCGGGTCTACCTGCGCGCCACCTCCTGACGGGGTCGTCGCCGTACACTGCGCAAGATCCAGATCTTCCGAACAAGCAGTGCACGGGGGCAAGATGACGGTACGAGAGATACGTGCGGCAGCTCGGGTCGTAGGACGCCGCAATGCATTGCGCTACCTCGCCATCGGCGCCGGGACGGCACTGCTGGCCGCCTGTACCGGGAAGGAGAGGCAGCCCGCCGGGAGCTCGTCGGCCGCGCCGGCTCCGGCGGGCGGGAGCCCTTCGGCGGGTGCGGGCGCGGGCTCCGGGGCCGCCGCGCCGTCCGCGTCTGCTACGTCCGCCGCGCCGCCCGCGTTCCCGTCCGCCGTCCCGTCGGGGCCCCCGGCGGCCGGGCCCAGCGGGAAGACCGTGGCGGACCGGGCCGTCGAGGCGTTCCTGCGGGGCACCTGGACCGTGGAGGCGACCATGCCGGGTGGCGGCCCCGCCGTCCGCGGTCGCGCCACTGTCGAGCTCTCCTTCTGGTCCATCGACTGGGGTGCGGGCGCGGAGGTCTGGAAGGGCTCCCACCGGCTGCACGGCGGGGGCCAGCTCGCGATCGAGATCACCGAGGGGCCGAAGGCCCTGACCCGGGAACAGGGAACCCAGGCGCACATGGTCCCGATGACCGTGGGCGACCGCTTCGAGCTGACCCTCCCCTGGCAGCCTCCGGGCGCCCGGCGGGCGGCCGACGACCAGGTACTGACCGTCGCCTACGACGGCAAGACGCTCACCATCCGCCACGTCGAACGCGGCGGCTCGGTCAGTACGTACGTCTGCAACCGGGCCTGACGAGGGCCCAGTCCGACCCGGGGGCCCGGAATCGGCCCAGGTCAACGCATCGGTACCGTAACCGATATGACGCTCCGGAACATCCGTGCGGCGGCGCGTGCCGTCGGCCGCCGCACCGCCCTGCGCTACCTGGCCCTGGGGGCAGGCGGCGCACTGCTCGCCGCCTGCACGGGAAAGGAGCACGCCGCCGGCCCGGCTTCCTCCCCCTCTTCCTCGGCAGGGACGCCCGCGCCTGCCACCTCCCCGTCCCCCTCCGCCAGCCCGGCCGGCTCACCCTCCGCGTCCGCGTCCGCGCCCGCCGCCGGCCCCTCCGGCATCACCGGCCGGGCCTTCGCCGAGTTCGTCAAGGGCGCCTGGGCGATCCGTACGACCCTGCCCGGCAGCGGGCCCGGCGGCCGCAAGGCCGACGGCAGGGCCACCATCGGCGCCGACGGCAGCTGGAGCATCGTGTGGACCGGGGCCCTCACCGGCACCTGGACCGGGCGCTGGAGCCTCACCCGCGGCCGCCTCGACCTGAAGGTGCTGACCGGGCCCCGGGAGATCGCGGACCCGGACACCTCCTTCGCCCAGAACGTCCCGGAGACCGTGGACGGCCCGGTCTCCCGCACGCTGCCCTGGTACCCGCTGGGCGCCAACGACATGTTCGGCCGCCTGGAGATCGCGTACAACGGCGGCGAACTACGCATCCGCCACCTCGACCTGTCCGGAGCCATGTCCATCCACATGTGCTCCCGCACCTGACCCACAACCGGCCGGCCCCGCCTCGTGTCAATCCCTGAGACCAGGCCGCGACCGCCTCCTATGCTCGGGCCGTGGACGGATACCAGGGCCTGACTGCATTGATCGAATCGGCCTGGGAGGAACTGAACAGTTCCGATGCGGGCCGCCGGAACCTCTGCCTCGACGTCGTCAGCGACGTCCTGGAGACGGGCCGTCTGGCACGACACGACGCGGAGCGGGCCGTCGAGCGCCTCGTCACCGTGGCGCTCTCGGACGACGAGGGCTACGCAGTGCGGGAGTCCGCACTGCACGCAGTCTGCACGGTCTCCACGCACTACGTGCTTCCGTACCGAGTGGTGGAGCCGCTTGCTGCCGGGGCGGATGGCTTCGAGCCCTTGCTTCTTGGCTACGTCCTGACCATCCTCGGCTGCACTCAGGACCAGGCGGCGCTCCCGATCGTCGAGCGGTTCCTCCACCACCCCCACTCCGAGGTGCGCCGGGACGCCTCGGAGGCGGTGACGGAACTGCGCTGGCACCGAGAGTCCGCCCAGGACAGGACGGCTTAGCTCCTCGGCTCAGCGGCTCGGGCGCAGTGCCGCCACGCGTCAGCCGGTCCGGCCGCGCGAGCACTGAGCCGGCACCCCCGCCCGTTCGTACGCTGCCCCGTGGCGCATGGGCGGGGGCGGAGGCGGGTGCGCAAGGATGGGGGTATGCCCAACCGACTCGCGCAGGCCACGTCCCCGTACCTCCTCCAGCACGCGGACAACCCCGTCGACTGGTGGCCATGGGAGGCCGGCGCGTTCGAGGAAGCCCGGCGGCGCGGCGTCCCCGTGTTCCTGAGCGTCGGGTACAGCAGCTGCCACTGGTGCCACGTCATGGCGCACGAGTCCTTCGAGGACGGCGACACCGCTGCGTACATGAACGAGCACTTCGTGTCCGTCAAGGTGGACCGTGAGGAGCGGCCCGACGTGGACGCCGTTTACATGGAGGCCGTGCAGGCCGCCACCGGGCAGGGCGGCTGGCCCATGTCCGTGTTCATGACGCCCGACGGGGAGCCCTTCTACTTCGGCACCTACTTCCCGCCCGAGGCCCGCCACGGCATGCCGTCCTTCCGGCAGGTGCTCGAAGGTGTGCACAGTGCCTGGACGAGCCGACGGGACGAGGTGGGGGAAGTCGCGGGGAAGATCACTCGGGATCTTGCCGGGCGTGTGCTGAGCGCCGGGGACGGCGGGATGCCCACCGAGGAGACCCAGGCCCTGGCGCTGCTCCAGCTGACCCGGGACGTCGACCCCGCGAGCGGCTGGTTCAAGGGGGACACCAAGTTCCCGCCGTCGATGGTGATCGAGTTCCTGTTGCGCCACCACGCGCGGGCCGGTTCCGTGGCCGCGCTGGAGATGGTGGAAGGGCTGTGCGGCGCGATGGCCCGTTCGAGCCTGTACGACCAGGTGGGGGGCGGGTTCCACCGGTACGTGCTCACGCCGAGGGCTGGTGCGCCTCTGGTGCCCCACTTCGAGAAGATGCTCTACGACAACGCCCTGCTGTGCCGCGCGTACGCGCACCTGTGGCGGGCGACCGGCTCGGACCTGGCCCGGCGGGTGGCGTTGGAGACCGCCGACTTCATGGTGCGCGAGCTGCGGACCGGCCAGGGCGGCTTCGCCTCCGCGCTCGACGCCGACAGTGAGGACCCGGCGAGCGGCCGGCACGTGGAGGGCGCGTACTACGTCTGGACGCCGGCGCAGCTGCGCGAGGTGCTCGGCGAGGCGGACGGGGAGCCGGCGGCCGCGTACTTCGGGGTGAGCGAGGAGGGGACCTTCGAGCACGGGACCTCGGTGCTCCAGCTGCCGCAGGCCGGGCCGGTGGTGGACGGCGAGAGGATCGCCGGGATCCGGGAGCGGCTGCTCGCGGCGCGCGCCGAGCGGCCGGCGCCCGGCCGGGACGACAAGGTGGTCGCCGCCTGGAACGGGCTGGTCATCGCCGCGCTCGCCGAGTGCGGGGCGTACTTCGAGCGGCCGGACCTGGTGGAGCGGGCGACCGAGGCCGCCGACCTGCTGGTACGCCTGCACCTGGACGTGACGGACGGCCGGGCCCGGCTGCTGCGGACCAGCAAGGACGGGGTGGCCGGGGCCAACGCCGGGGTGCTGGAGGACTACGGGGACGTGGCGGAGGGCTTCCTGGCGCTGGCCTCCGTCACCGGCGAGGGGGTCTGGCTGGACTTCGCGGGGCTGCTGTGCGACCTGGTCCTGGACCTGTTCACGGCGCAGGACGGCACGCTCTACGACACGGCGCACGACGCGGAGAAGCTGATCCGCCGCCCGCAGGACCCCACCGACAACGCCGCGCCCTCGGGCTGGACGGCGGCGGCGGGCGCGCTGCTGTCGTACGCCGCGCACACCGGCTCGCAGGCGCATCGCACGGCGGCCGAGCGGGCGCTGGCCGTGGTGCACGCACTGGGGCCGCGCGCCCCGCGCTTCATCGGGCACGGCCTCGCCGTCGCGGAGGCGCTCCTCGACGGGCCGCGCGAGGTGGCGGTCGTCGGGCATCCGGAGGATCCGGCGACGGCCGCGCTGCACCGGACGGCGTTGCTGGGGACGGCTCCTGGGGCTGTGGTGGCGGTCGGAAGCCTGCCGTCCGCGGGGCTGGCCGCGGGCCCGGCCGGTGCCGGAGGGGCGGGCGGAGCGGTCGAGTTCCCCCTTCTGGCTGAGCGCACTCTCGTACGCGACCTCCCCACGGCGTACGTATGTCGACATTTCGTCTGCGCGCGTCCTACGACGGATCCGGTCGAGCTGGCAGGCCAGTTGGGCACGGTTCACCCCTGAATGGTGTGGAGTAGCGTCAACTCCGCTTGATGGCAGGGTCGTTCGGCAATGAGATTTTCGGCTGTCGGGCGTCCGGGTTTCACCTTTCCCGTCTACGCTCGTGCCGCCGGGAGTACCGGCAACGGGAGCTGCGCACTGGGGGGTGCGCGCGAGGGGGGTTGACGGAGGCGTGCGGGCCGGGGGGCCCGCGTGCGGCCTCCGGGGTTCGGACGTCGCCGCGCGTCCAGGGGGATCGCGGCATGCCTGGGGGGTCTCTTGTTCCTGTCTGTGTTCGTCGCTGCCGTTTCACTGGCCCTGTTCTGGATGGCTGCCTTCACGCTGTGGTGGCAGATGCACGCGTGGCGGACGCCCGAGACGCTCGCCGCCACCCGGTTCGACCGCCCCGACGGCGGCGGCCGGCTGTCCTTCTCGCTCCTCCTGCCCGCCCGCCACGAGCAGGCCGTGCTGGAGCACACCATCGACCGGCTGCTGGAATCCAGCCACCACGACTACGAGATCATCGTGATCGTCGGCCACGACGACCCCGGCACCGCGGAGGTCGCCGAACGCGCCGCCGCCCGGGCGCCCGAGCGCGTACGGGTCGTCGTCGACCACCACGAGACCAAGAACAAGCCCAAGGCGCTCAACACCGCGCTGCCGCACTGCCGCGGCGACATCGTCGGGGTGTTCGACGCCGAGGACCAGGTCCACCCCGAGCTGCTCGCCCACGTCGACCACGCCTTCCGCGCCACCGGCGCCGACGTGGTCCAGGGCGGGGTCCAGCTGATCAACTTCCACTCCAGCTGGTACAGCCTGCGCAACTGCCTGGAGTACTTCTTCTGGTTCCGCTCCCGGCTGCACCTGCACGCCGAGAAGGGCTTCATCCCGCTCGGCGGCAACACCGTCTTCGTCCGCACCGACGTCCTGCGCGAGGCCGGCGGCTGGGACCAGAACTGCCTGGCCGAGGACTGCGACCTCGGCGTGCGGCTGTCCTCCGTGGGCAAGAAGGTCGTCGTCGCCTACGACTCCGACATGGTCACCCGCGAGGAGACCCCCGGCTCCCTGGTCAGCCTGCTCAAGCAGCGCACCCGCTGGAACCAGGGCTTCCTCCAGGTCTACCGCAAGAAGGACTGGCAGCAGCTGCCCGGCCGCGGCCAGCGCTGGCTGGCCCGCCACACCCTCATGACGCCGTTCATGCAGGCCGCCTGCGGGGTGATCATCCCGGTCAACGTCGCCGTAGCCGTCCTCCTCGACGTGCCCGTCGGCATCGCGATCATCACCTTCCTCCCCATGATCACGGCGCTGGTGACGTTCGTGTTCGAGATCGTCGGCCTGCACGACTTCGGGGTGCAGTACGGACTGCGCGTCCGCTTCGTGCACTACCTCAAACTCATCGTCGGCGGCCCCTTCTACCAGGTGATGCTCGCCGGCGCCGCCATCCGCGCCGTCTGGCGCGAGCAGCGCGGCCGCAACGAGTGGGAGCTGACCAGCCACGTCGGCGCGCATCTCGCGGACGCCGCACCCGGCGATGCCGCACCCGGCGACGCCGCACCCGGCGATGCCGCCCACGTCGCCGTCACCGCACCCGGCGATGCCGCACACCTCGCCGACACCGCACCCAGCCACGCCGAGGCCCCGCCGATCCGAGAGGACAGCCACCGGTGACCGCCACCCTGCCCACGGCCACTGATCCCCGGTCCCCTGACGGCGCCCCCGACGGCGCCCCCGACGGC
>NZ_WTFF01000297.1 GCF_019400985.1 Streptomyces bambusae | reverse complement strand
GCGGAGATGTGCATAAGAGACCGCACCCGCACCCTGGCGTCCCTGCGGCCCGGTACGTACGGACTGCAGGCGCCGGGCGTGCACGCCGTCGTCGGCCCGGTCCTGCCCGACGCCCCGCACGACCCCGACACCGTGGTCCGGCAGCTGGTCGCCGTCACCCACGGCAGCCTCGACCCGGGCGCCCGGGTCCACCTCACCCCCCAGGTCCACCTGGGCGACCCGCGCAGCGCCCTCGGCCTCGACCACGCCGACGTGGACGTCCCCGGCGAGCTGGGCTCCCTGCCGGCCTGGTTCGTGCCCGCCGCCCGCGACACCTGGGTGATCACCGTGCACGGCCTCGGCGCCACCCGCGAGCAGCCCATGGCGGTCATGCCCTTCCTCGGCCGCCATCAGCTGCCCGTCCTTGACCTCGCCTACCGCGGCGACCTGGGCGCCCCGGCCTCCCCGGACGGCCTCGGGCACCTCGGCGAGTCCGAGTGGCGCGACCTGGACGCCGCGCTCCGCTACGCCCTGCGCTTCGGCGCCCGCCGGATCGTCCTGCACGGCTGGTCCACCGGCGCCGCCATGGCGCTGCACGCCGCCGAACGCTCCTCGCTCGCCGACCGGATCTGCGCCCTGGTCCTGGACTCACCGGTCCTCGACCGGCACACCACCCTGCGCGCCCTCGTCGCCGCCCGGGGCACCCCGGCCCCGCTGCTGCCGCTCGCCGTCCGGGCCGCCGAGAGCATGGCCGGACTGCGCGCCGACCGCCGGCCGCCCGCCGCGGACCCCCGGGCCCTGCGGATCCCCGCCCTCCTCTTCCACGGCCCGGACGACGCCCTCGCCCCCTGGGACCCCTCCCGCGCCCTGGCCGCCGCCCGCCCCGACCTCGTCACCCTGCACACCGTCCGCGACGCCCCCCACGGGGCGATGTGGAACGCGGACCCCGCCGGCTACGAGGAAGCCCTGCGCAGGTTCCTGACCCCTCATATGTGAACGGCGCCCCGGCCCCGTACGCGAGCGGCCTCCGGCCCCCTATGTGAACGGGGCGCGACACTCTGTGTGAACGGCGTGCGACGCTCGCGCGAGGGCGGTGGCGGCCGGGCGGCTTGTCCCGATCCGTCCCCCTGCCGACCAGCGATAACGCCGCCTTCCGTTTGGGCTTTCGGCGCGTCACGGGCGAGACTGCTTCCGTGACGTCCCGAACGCCTGATGAGCAGTTGGCCCGCGACTCCAGACTCCGCCTCGTCTCCCCGCGCTCGGTCGCCACCGCCCGCAAGGCGGTCACCGACCGGCGTACCCGGCCCGCGCCCCGGCCGCCGGCGGGCACCCCCGCGCAGGCCGACCTCGCGAACCGGGCCCGGGCCTCACTCACCCACGCGGTCCGCATCACCCGCTGGGCGGAGCACCACCTCGGCACCGCGGACGGATCCCGCCCCGCACCGGCCGGCGCGCTGCCGCCCGCCGACGTCGAACGGGCCGCCGCCGACCTGGGGCTGACGCACGGCCAGATCCGGGCCGGCTGGGACCGCGCGCGGCTGGCCGGCCTGGTCGAGGTGCACGGCGGCACCGCCCGCCCCGGCTGGCGGATGCGCGCCTGGGACCGCGACGACACGGCCGTCCTGCGCGGCTGGGTCGCCCTCTTCGACGCCTGGTCGCTGGTGCACCCCGCACCCGCCGACCTCGCCCCCGCGGCCGTCGCAGAGGTCGTCGAGGCCATGCCGCAGCTGCTCTCCCTGCTCCAACTCTCCGCCGGACCGGTCACCGTGCCCGACCTGCTGGACCTCCTCGGCCAGCGCGTCGCCGAACTGCGCGACGAGCGCTGCGAGGTGCCGTACGGGCCCCAGGACCCGGCACCCGACGCCGGCGCCGCCGACCGGCCGCTCCCGCTCGCGCGGCTGCTGCGCTGGGCGCTCGGCGGACTCGCCGCCGTGGACGCCGTCACCATCGGTCCGGCCCAGGCCGCCCTCACCCCGCTGGGCAGTTGGGCGGTCTGGGTGAAGCTGGAGCAGATCTGCGTCGCCGCGCAGAGCCCCGCCGGAAACATCGAGCAGTCCGCGGCCGCCATGCTGCACGGCTGCGCCCGGCTCACCCCCGGCCCGGCCCGCGCCGAGTACCGCGCCTGGCTCGCGGCCCGGCCGGTCGGACACGCCGTCAGCGAGCTGCTGCAGGCGGCCCGTGGCGACGACGCCCTGCTGCGCGGGCTGGCCTTCGAGGCGCTGCGGGTGGTCGGCGCCCCCGCCGAGGCCGAGGTGCGGGCAGCCACCCGCGAGCCGGCCCTGCGGCCGTACGCCCTGCTGTGGCTCGCCGAGCACGACGGCGCCGACCCCGAGGACGCGCAGGACGTGCTCACCCCCGAGGAGACGACCTGGCTCTGGGTGGACACCGCGGCCGCCATCGCCGACCACGGCGAGTCCGAACTCCTCGCCCGGCACCTGGACTCGGCCGTGCGCACCACCGTCCCCCGGCTGCTGGAGGAGGTCCGCGCGGTCGGCCACCCCCGCACCGTGCAGGTGCTGGTCGCCCTGGCCGCCGCCCATCCCGACCCGGCCCTCGCCAAGGCCGTGCGCAGGGCCGCCTTCCAGGTCCACACGGGCGGCGCGTGAGCCCGCAGGGCTACGGCGGCGCGTGAGCCCGCGGGGCTACGACGGCGCGTGAGCGCGCAGGGCTGCGACGGCGCGTGAGCCCGCGGAGCCGCGGCGGCGCGTGAGCCGCCGGGCTACGAGGCCGTGGTGGCCGGCGTATAGGTGCCGAAGCTCCAGATGTTGCCCTCGCCGTCCCGGGCCATGTAGTCCCGCGAGCCGTAGTCCTGGTCGGTCGGCGGCATCACGATCTCCACGCCGTGCTCGACCGCCCGCCGGTGGTGTGCGTCGACGTCCTCCACGACGACGTACACCCCGACCGGGCCCGCGTCTGCCATGGCCTTGTCGAACTGGCTCCCGGTGCCCTTGGTGCCCAGCATCACCACGCCGTTGCCGTACCCCAGCTCGGCGTGGACCACCGCCCCGCTCTCCCCCTCGTACACGGCGATCTGGGTGAACCCGAAGCCCTCCGTCAGCTGCCTGATGGCCGCCTTCGCGTCGCGGTACAGCAACGTCGGACAGATGGACGGATTGCCTGCCATGGCGATCACTCCCTCTCGCGCCTGTGACCCACGGCACAGTCTGGCAGGCCCCGCCGACACTCACCGGAAGGTGTCGCACCGGGCCATGTCGCCCGTCCGGTAGCCCTGGTAGAACCACTGCTGGCGCTGCTCGGCCGATCCGTGCGTCCAGGACTCCGGGGTCACCCGGCCCTGGACCTTCTCCTGGATCCGGTCGTCGCCGACCGCCGCGGCCGCGTCCAGGCCGTCCCGGATGTCCTCGTCCGTCAACGAGGTGATCAGGGGCCGCCCGGTGGACTCGTCGGGGGTCCGGGTCGCGTTGTGCGCCCACACCCCCGCGTAGCAGTCCGCCTGGAGCTCCACCCGTACGGCGTTGCTGTCCGCGCCCTGCCGTCCGTCCTGGGCCCGCTGGAGGGTGCCCATCAGGTTCTGGACGTGGTGCCCGTACTCGTGGGCGACCACGTACGCCTGCGCGAAGGGCCCGCCGGTCGCCCCGAACTGCGTACGCAGCTGCTCGAAGAAGCTCAGGTCCAGGTACACCTTCCGGTCGACGGGGCAGTAGAAGGGGCCGACCGCGGCCGTGGCCGGGCCGCAGGCGGTGTTCACCCGGCCGGTGAAGAACACCGTCGGTGCCGCGCCGTACGCGCCCCCGCGCCGGGTGAACTCCTGCCGCCAGAAGTCCTGGGTGCTGTTGACAACCGCGACCAGCCGGCAGTCCTCGCGCAGGTTGGCGTCCCGGCCGCTGCGGCAGGCCTGTTGCACCTGGGCGGCGGAGGAGACGGCGGCGCTCGGTTCCGGATCCCCGGAGGACAGGCCCAGCTGGTCCGGCCCCACCCCGAAGAGCAGGGCCATGAGCAGGGCGACGAGTCCGGCCAGGCCGCCGCCGATGGTGGCCCGGCCGCCGGGGATGCGGCTGCCGCGCCGGTCCTGCACCTCGGACGTGTCCAGTTGGGCGTCGTCGTCGAACTGCATGGCGCACCGCCTCGGTCTCCGCGTGGCCGCCCTGCGGCGGGTTACGAACCCCTCCATCCTGATCCGCACCCCCGCCCGCCGGTGCGCCACGAGGGCCGAACGGGCGACGGGCGGGGCTGCGGACCGGATGGCGGGCCGGGCGGCGGGCCGGGCGGGCCGGACGGCATGGCCGAATCGCGGCGGTCCGGCCGCGCGGCCCGCCGGGGACGTGCCTGAGCCCACACCCGCGGCCCCTCGTACGGCCGCACACCCCCGCTAGAATGAATCCCATGGCAAATCTCCTCGCGGATTAGCGGCGTCGAAGCACGCATCCCGCCCACCTTCCGCCGTTCCCACCGCCCTGGAGCATTTCCGTGATCACCGCCACCGGCATCGAGCTGCGCGCCGGCGCCCGCATCCTCATCGAGAACGCCTCCTTCCGTGTCGCCAAGGGCGACCGCATCGGCCTCGTCGGCCGCAACGGAGCAGGCAAGACCACCCTCACCAAGTGCCTGGCCGGCGAGGGCCAGCCCGCCGCCGGCGCCATCACCCGGTCCGGCGAGGTGGGCTACCTCCCGCAGGACCCCCGCACGGGTGACCTCGACGTCCTCGCCCGCGACCGGATCCTGTCCGCGCGCGGCCTCGACGCGCTGATCAAGAAGATGCGCGCCAACGAGGACCGCATCGCCAACGGCACCGGCGCCACCCGCGACAAGGCCCTCAAGCAGTACGAGCGCCAGGAGACCGAGTTCCTGACCAAGGGCGGGTACGCCGCCGAGGCCGAGGCCGCCACCATCGCGGCCGCCCTCGGCCTGCCCGACCGGGTCCTCGGCCAGCCGCTGCACACCCTCTCGGGCGGTCAGCGCCGCCGGGTCGAGCTGTCGCGGATCCTGTTCTCCGACGCCGACACCCTGCTTCTCGACGAGCCGACCAACCACCTCGACGCCGACTCGATCGTGTGGCTGCGGGACTACCTGAAGACCTACCGCGGCGGCTTCATCGTCATCTCCCACGACGTCGACCTGGTCGAGACCGTCGTGAACAAGGTGTTCTACCTGGACGCCAACCGCTCCGTCATCGACGTCTACAACATGGGCTGGAAGCTCTACCAGCAGCAGCGCGAGGCCGACGAGAAGCGCCGCAAGCGCGAGCGCCAGAACGCCGAGAAGAAGGCCGCGGCGCTGAACTCGCAGGCCGACAAGATGCGCGCCAAGGCCACCAAGACCGTCGCCGCCCAGAACATGGCGCGCCGGGCCGAGCGCCTGCTCTCCGGCCTGGAGGCCGTGCGGGTCCAGGACAAGGTCGCCAAGCTGCGCTTCCCCGAGCCCGCGCCGTGCGGCCGGACCCCGCTGACCGCCGAGGGCCTGTCGAAGTCCTACGGCTCGCTGGAGATCTTCACCGACGTCGACCTGGCCATCGACAAGGGCTCCCGGGTCGTCATCCTCGGCCTCAACGGCGCCGGCAAGACCACCCTGCTGCGCCTGCTGGCGGGCGTGGAGAAGCCGGACACCGGCGAGGTCACCCCCGGTCACGGCCTCAAGCTCGGCTACTACGCCCAGGAGCACGAGACCCTGGACCCGGACCGCACGGTCCTGGAGAACATGCGCTCGTCCGCGCCCGACCTCGACCTGGTCGACGTACGCAAGACCCTGGGCTCGTTCCTGTTCTCCGGCGACGACGTGGACAAGCCGGCCGGGGTGCTCTCCGGCGGCGAGAAGACCCGGCTGGCCCTGGCCACCCTGGTCGTGTCCTCGGCGAACGTGCTGCTGCTGGACGAGCCCACCAACAACCTCGACCCGGCCAGCCGCGAGGAGATCCTCGGCGCGCTGCGCACGTACAAGGGCGCCGTCATCCTCGTCACGCACGACGAGGGCGCGGTCGAGGCACTGGAGCCGGAGCGGATCATCCTGCTCCCGGACGGGGTCGAGGACCTGTGGGGCCCGGACTACCGGGACCTGGTGGCCCTGGCCTGACGCCCCGGCCCGTTGATCGAAGCCGTTCTGGATCATTCGGCTCACGGGTGATCCGTCATCTGAGTGAGGCGGTCTCGTACCGCCGACGGCCGTGCCTCGGCCCCGGCCGCGCACCTTCGGGTGTGCGGCCGGGGCGCTTTTATTCCCGTTCCGCCCGCTGACCTGGAATTTCCTCACGGCGATTGCGGAGCGTCACCGAAGACAGGTCGCGGAATAGAAGATTCCGTTCTGCTCGGGTGTCCACTCCTCGGGAAATGCCGTCGTACCGACCTTGCGGAATGGGTGGCCAGGAAGGCCAGGAGGGGTGATCATGAGAAGTCCAGAGCGCACTTCCCATGAGGAGGCACGGGTGGCCGAGACTCTGAAGAAGGGCAGCCGGGTGACCGGCGCCGCGCGCGACAAGCTCGCGGCAGACCTGAAGAAGAAGTACGACTCCGGTGCGAGCATCCGGGCGCTGGCCGAGGAGACCGGCCGGTCCTACGGATTCGTCCACCGGATGCTCACCGAATCCGGAGTCGTGCTGCGCGGTCGCGGCGGCGCGACGCGCGGCAAGAAGGCGGCCGCGGTCTGACCGGAGCCGCCTGATCCACCGAACCGGGACCTTCGGTGACCCCCGGTCGGTCGCGAGGCCGACCGGGTGGTTACTGTGCAGTCACTTATGGCCGACGGCCGCCCGCAGCGGCCGACTGCACACCGGAGGCACCGAGATGGCTCTGCTCGACAAGGACGGCGTACGGCTCGTCGTGGACGACTCGGTCGCCACGGTGACGCTGACCAATCCGGCCAAGCGAAACGCCCAGTCCCCCGCGCTCTGGCGGGCATTGGCGGAGGCCGGGCGGTCGCTGCCGGGCACCGTCCGGGTCGTGGTGCTGCGCGGCGAGGGCAAGTCCTTCTCCGCGGGGCTGGACCGGCAGGCCTTCACCCCCGAGGGCTTCGACGGCGAGCCGTCCTTCCTGGACCTGGCACGCGGCTCCGACCAGGTGCTGGACGACACCATCGCCGAGTACCAGGAGGCGTTCACCTGGTGGCGGCGCAACGACATCGTCACCGTCGCGGCCGTCCAGGGGCACGCGATCGGTGCGGGCTTCCAGCTCGCCCTGGCCTGTGACCTGCGCGTCGTCGCCGACGACGTCCAGTTCGCCATGCGCGAGACCAGCCTGGGCCTGGTGCCCGACCTCGGCGGCACGCAGCCGCTGACCTCCCTGGTGGGCTACGCCCGCGCCCTGGAGATCTGCGCCACGGGCCGGTTCGTCCACGCCGAGGAGGCCGAGCGCATCGGCCTGGCCAACCTCGTCGTCCCCGCCGCCGAGCTCGACGCCGCGGTCGCGGACCTCACCGCGGCGCTGGTGGCGCCCCCGCGCGACGCGGTCGTCGAGACCAAGGCCCTGCTGCGCGGCGCGGTCGGCCGTGCGTACGACGACCAGCGCGTGGCCGAGCGCGCCGCCCAGGCCCGCCGCCTGCGCGACCTGGCGGGGCTGTCGGACTGACCTGACGACGTGACGACCTGACGCCAGGCACGCACGCGCGCACGCCACCGGGGCGGCGGACACGGGCTCGTCCCTGTCCGTCGCCCCGGCGTTCACCCGCGGCCCGGCATGGGAGGGCGGCGCGGGGGTATGGCGCATACCGTGGTCGGGAGTCCGTACGCGCGAAGGGACACGGCGATGACCGGATCGGTACCCGGAGCCCCCGCACGGGAGCCGGCCGACCGTGGCCGCACCACCATCACCGACGGAGTGGTGGAGAAGATCGCCGGCCTGGCGGCCCGCGAGGTGCCGGGTGTGCACGCGATGGGCAGCGGGCTCTCCCGCAGCCTCGGCGCGGTACGGGACCGGGCGCCCGGCGGGGCGAAGGCCTCGGCGTCGCGCGGGGTGAAGGCCGAGGTCGGCGAGGTGCAGACGGCCCTCGACCTGGAGATCGTCGTGGACTACGGCGTGTCGATCCGGGACGTGGCCCGGGCGGTCCGTGAGAACGTCGTGGCGGCGGTGGAACGCATGACGGGCCTGGAGGTCGTCGAGGCCAACATCGCGGTCACCGACGTCAAGCTCCCCGACGAAGGGGTCGAGGAGCCGGAGCCGCCGGTCACCTCGACCCGGCTCCAGTAGCGCACGGCGTGCCACGACGACGGGAGGAGTCCGGATGAGCATGGCGCTCGTCGGCCTGGTGGCCGGCATGGCCCTGGGGTTCGCCGGGTACTTCGGCGGGTTCAGTGCGTTTCTGCTGGTGGCGGCGCTCGGTGCGATCGGCTTCGTCATCGGCCGGTTCCTCGACGGGGACCTCGAACCGGGCGACTTCTTCCGCCCCCGCGACGACCGGCACAGGTGACCGGATGCCCCCGCCACCGCCCGGAGCCGTGCCGCCTGGGGCCGAGCCGCCTGGGGGCACGGCGTCCGGGGGCGTGCCTTCCGGGGACACGCCGCCCGGACCGAACCCGCGGCCTGGACCGAACCCGCGGCCCGGGCCGACTTCGGGCCCCGGGCAGGGTCCGGGCTCCGGGCAGACGCCGGGCTCCGGACCGTCCGTCCCGGGGCGGGAGCCAGGGGTGTCGCGGGTCCCACGGGTCCCACGGGTCCCACGGGTCCCGCGTGTCGCGCGGGTGCCGGCCGCCGAGCGGGGAGCGACCCGTATCGCCGACCGCGTGGTGGCCAAGATCGCCGCCCATGCCGCGCGGGAGGCGCTCACGGGCACGGGGTCCTCGGCGCGCGCCGCCGCGCCCCCGCACGCGACCGTCACCGTGCACCACGACATCGCCCGGGTACGCATCAGCCTGGAGCTCGGCTACCCCTGCGACATCGGCGCCGCGTGCGCGGCCGTACGCCGCCGGGTCGCCGAGCGCGTCGAGGAGTGCACCGGCATGGCGGTGCCCGAGGTGGACATCGACGTGGAGCATCTGCGCGCCGCCCGCACCGGGCCCGGCTCCGGGCCCGCCCGGAGCCGCGTGCGATGAGCGCCCCCGACGAGGCCCCTGCCGACGTCCCCGGCCCCGGCCCCGCCCC
>NZ_WTFF01000296.1 GCF_019400985.1 Streptomyces bambusae | reverse complement strand
AGCGTGGGGCGGCGTGGAGGGGTGAAAAGGAGAGGGGCGCGGGGCGCGGGGTGGGCGGGCGGGGGCCCCCCGGCCCGCCGGGGGGGGCATGGCCGGGCGGGCGGGGGGCGGGCATGACGGGCAGTCCGAGCCCGGGCCCCTGGGGCCCGACGGGGTCGCTGATCGGCGGGGTGGTCGCGGGGACGCGCGGCCCACCGGGCGTGGCCGGCACCCACGGGCCGGCGGCGGTGTCCGCGATGCCGTGGGAGGGCGTCTGCGAGGGCTCGGGCTCGGCCTTCTGCCGGCCGGGCGTGCCCGGGTCGACGTCGGGGGACGGGCCGTGCTGCTGCAGTCCGGCCTTCTCGGCGCACATCGGCCAGGCCTGGGTGCCCTGGCTCGCCAGCACCCGCTCGGCGACGGTGATCTGCTGCGAGCGGCTGGCGAGGTCGGGGCGTTCGGCGTAGGCCAGGCCGCCCGCGTCGTTCCACTGCTGCTGGCTCAGCTGCAGGCCGCCGTACGCGCCGCTGCCGTGGTTGGCGCTCCAGGTGCCGCCGCTCTCGCACTCCGCGACCTTGTCCCACGTCCCGGTGTCCGCGGCGCTCGCGTTGGTGGCGGCGAGCAGCGGCAGCGCGAGCGCGGAGCCGGTGACTCCGGCCGTGACGACGATGGCGGGGACCTGACGGGGGCGCCGGTGGCGGCCGTTCCCGGAACGCATGCGGTGGACCTTTCGCGTGACGGCACGGGGGCGCCCCGACCTGGTCGGGACCCCCCGCAGGAGGTGACGTGGAACCTAGCGCTCCTCGAACGCATGTCACAAGTCGATGCAGCGCAGATCACGTGATGGTCACGACATTGACCACAGGTCAGTTAATTGCGGGGTGTGAAGCGCACGGGGAGGGTGCGCAGACCGCGCATGACGAGCCCGCCGCGCCAGCGCGGCGCCGCCGGGTCCACGGCGAGTCCGAGGTCGGGCAGACGCTTCAGCAAACGGAAGGGTCGGCCGCTCTGCACCGAGCCGAGCCGAAGTGTGGGCTGCGCGCCGTGTCGTCGACCCTCTCCCGGTGCGAGCGTGACGAGGGCCGGGAGTCCGTGACCGACGAGGCGCCGGCCGCATGAGTGTCGGCCGACGGATTGCCGGCAATCCGGCGTTTGTCGGCAATCCGGCGTTTGTCGGCTATCCGGTGATTGTCGGCTGTCCGGTGAGCGCCTGGGTTCCTATGACGGCGAGGAGCGCGAGGCGTTCGGCGTCCCGGCTGCCGGGTTCGGCTGTGTAGGCCATGATGCGCAGGTCGCTGTCGGCGACGACGAGTACGTCGCAGTCCAGCGTGAGAGCGCCGACGTGGGGGTGGTCGATGGTCTTGCGGGCGGACTGGTGCCGGCCGACGGCACCCGACTCCCAGAGGTCGTCGAACTCGGCACTCTTGACCCGTAGTCGGGAGATGAGGTGCTGCAGTCGCCGGTCGGCCGGGTAGCGGCCTGCTGTTCTGCGCAGGTCGGCGACCAGGGCGGCATGGAGTGCGCCCCGGGATTCGGGGGTGTGACGTACGCGGGTGCCTGCGCCGAGGAAGTTGCGCCACACGGCGTTGAGGTCGTTGCCGTGCCATTCCCCCATCAGTGCCGTGTACAGGGGGTTGGCGAGCAGCTGGGTCCATGCGGCGTCGAAGACCACGACGGGGGTGCCGGCGAGCCGGTCCAGCATCCGCTGGACGCCCGGCGTGATGTGCGCCGGGACCTTCTCCGGGCCCGGGGGAACGAGACCGGCGAGTCGGAAGAGATGGGCGCGCCCGTCGCTGGTGAGCCGCAGGGCCCGGGCGAGGGCTTCGACGACCTGCGGGGAGGGGCTGGCGGCCCGGCCCTGTTCGAGACGGGTGACGTAGTCGACGGAGATGCCGGCCAGCTGGGCCAGCTCTTCGCGGCGCAGCCCCGCGGCGCGCCGGCGGCTGCCTGCGGGAAGGCCCGCCGTCTCGGGTGAGACCTGGTCACGCCAGCGCCTCAGGGCCGCGCCGAGTTCCGTCGTTGCCATACCGGACAGTCTGGCCCACGTGCCACGAGGCGCGCCTGGTACCGGCAGTCCTACGAAGACGGGTCTACTGCCTGTTCCTGTGTTCTGTGCCCATCGTGGAGACATGACCTCGTCGCAGCCCCACGTCCTCGTCACCGGCGGGTCCGGCTTCATCGCCGGACACTGCATTCTCCAACTGCTGGAGCAGGGATACCGGGTGCGCACGACCGTGCGCACCCTCGGGCGCGAGCCCGAGGTCCGGAAGCAGCTCGGCGACGCCGGGACGGTGAACGCCGCAACGGTGAACGGCGGGACCGTGAACGCCGGGACGGTGAACGCCAGGACGGCGAACGGCGGCGCGTTGAGTTTCGTGGCCGCGGACCTCACGAGTGACACAGGGTGGGCCGGTGCGGTCGCCGGGTGCGACTTCGTCCTGCATACGGCCTCTCCTGTGCACGTGGGGCATGTCAAGAACGAGGACGATGTCGTCGTTCCGGCGCGTGAAGGCACTCTGCGCGTGCTGCGTGCGGCACGCGACGCCGGTGTGAAGCGGGTTGTCCTCACCTCTGCGTTCCACGCGGTCGCCTACGGGTACCCGCGCACCGACCACCGGTTCACCGAGGAGGACTGGAGCGTCCTCGACGGGCCGGGTGTCACCGCGTACACCAGGAGCAAGACGCTCTCCGAGCGCGCCGCGTGGGATTTCATCGACGCCGAGGGCGGTTCGACGGAACTCGCCACGATCCTTCCCGTCGCGGTCATGGGACCCGTGATGGCCAAGGCGGTCTCCGGATCCAACCACCTCGTCCGGCGAATCCTCGACGGGGCGATGCCCGGCTATCCCGATCTGTGGATCCCGATCGTCGACGTACGCGATGTGGCGAGCGCGCACCTGCTCGCCATGACCACCCCTGAAGCCGCCGGTCAGCGCTTCCTGACCGCCGGCGGACCGGCGATCCCGATGAAACAGATCGGCGCCGTCCTCAGAGCCGGCCTCGGAGCCGCGGCCAGGCACGTACCGACCCGGTCCCTCCCCGATGCCGTGGTACGCATGGCTTCCCTCTTCGACAAGGAGCTCCGTACGGTCGTGCCCGACCTCGGCTTCGCCAGGAGGACGACCAGCGCAAAGGCCCGCAGCGTGCTGGGATGGCGGCCCCGCCACAGTCCCGAGGCCGCCATCCTCGCCACCGCCGAGAGCCTGATCAGGAAAGAACTCGTGAAAGCGTGACCCGGCGGCACTTCGCCAGGAGACCGCCGACCCCGACCCCGACCCCGACCCCGTACCGGCGGCGGTCCGAGAAGCACCGGTGCCGTTGGCGCACCGAAGGCCGGATGGGGCGATCGCCGGCGTCGGGATACGGTCGAACCCATGCGTGACCGATCAGTCCCCGAACCGCCGGAGCTCTTCAGCTGGGAGTTCGCCACCGATCCGTACCCCGCGTACGCCTGGTTGCGCGAGCATGCCCCGGTGCACCGCACCAAACTGCCCAGCGGGGTCGAGGCATGGCTCGTGACGCGGTACGCGGACGCCCGCCAGGCCCTCGCGGACCAGCGGCTGTCGAAGAATCCGGTGCACCACGCCGAACCCGGGAAGACCGGAATCCCGGGTGAGCGCAGTGCCGGCCTGATGACGCACCTGCTCAACATCGACCCGCCGGACCACACCCGGCTGCGGCGGCTGGTGTCGAAGGCCTTCACCCCGCGCCGGGTCGCCGAGTTCACCCCGCGGGTGCAAGAGCTGACCGACCATCTCATCGACGGCTTCGCGGGCCGGGGTGAGG
Organism: Streptomyces bambusae; assembly: GCF_019400985.1. Lineage (GTDB taxonomy): Bacteria > Actinomycetota > Actinomycetes > Streptomycetales > Streptomycetaceae > Streptomyces > Streptomyces bambusae_A. The sequence continues at coordinate 5,316 of NZ_WTFF01000296.1, read as the reverse complement.
CGGACCTCATCCACGAGTTCGCCTTCCCGCTCCCCATCTACGCCATCTGCGAGATGCTCGGCGTACCGCGCGAGGATCAGGACGACTTCCGCGACTGGGCCGGCATGATGATCCGGCACGGCGGCGGGCCGCGCGGTGGGGTCGCCCGTTCCGTGAAGAAGATCCGGGGCTATCTGGCGGAGCTGATCCACAGGAAGCGCAACGACCTCGGTGACGACCTGATCTCCGGGCTGATCCGGGCCAGCGATCACGGTGATCACCTGACCGAGGCCGAGGCCACCGCCATGTGTTTCGTACTGCTGTTCGCCGGATTCGAAACCACCATCAACCTGCTCGGCAACGGGGCCTACGCGTTGATGCGGAACCCGGATCAGCTGGCCCGGCTCAAGACGTCCCTGGCGGCCGGCGACTCCGGTCTCCTGGAAACGGGGATCGAGGAGCTGCTGCGGTACGACGGCCCGGTGGAGATCGCGACGTGGCGGTATGCGACGCAGGCGCTGACCGTCGGCGGCCGGCACATCCCGGCGGGCGACCCCGTCCTTGTGGTGCTGGCGGCGGCCGACCGGGACCCGGCCCGGTTCGAGGAACCGGACACGCTGGACCTTGCGCGGCGGGACAACCAGCACCTCGGCTACGGGCACGGCATCCACTACTGCCTGGGAGCCCCGCTGGCCCGCCTGGAGGGCCAGATCGGACTCCGGAGCCTGCTCACCCGCCTGCCTGATCTCCAGCTCGCCGTCGATCCCTCGGAGCTTCGCTGGAGGGGTGGACTGATCATGCGGGGGCTGCGCGAACTGCCTGTGCGGTTCTGAGCCCCGGGCGGGCGTCACCATCCCACAGGCATCGTCATCCCATATGACTGGTTCGCCGCGGCTGTCCGTAGATCATCCGGACCTTGACCGGACGTTCTTTCCCCTTCCTACTGTCGGATCTGTGGATGTGCGGATCTTGAAAAGCAGTTTCGCGGTGGTGGAGCGACGGGCCGAACACGCCGTCACCTTCTTCTACGCACACCTCTTCTGGCACAACCCGGCGTTACGCGAGCTGTTCCCGGCCGCCGCCGGGGAGATGCAGCGCCAGCGGGACCGGCTCTTCGCCGCGCTCACTCACGTCGTCGCCCGCCTCGGGGACGCGGACCTGCTCCCCTATCTCCACGGCCTCGGCCGCGACCACCGCAAGTACCTGGCCCGCCCCGAGCACTACGCCGCCGTCGGCACCAGCCTGCGCGCGGCCCTCGCCGAGGCCTGCGGCGACGCGTGGAGCCCGGCCGCCGACAAGGCGTGGGCGGAGGCCTACCAGGTGATCGCCGACGCGATGCAGGCCGGCGCCGCGGACAGCGACGACCCGCCGTGGTGGGACGCGGAGGTGGTGCGCCACCTGCGCTACGGCGAGGACATCGGGGTGCTCACCCTGCTCCCCCACGAGCCGCTGCGCCACCTGCCCGGCCAGTACGTCAGCGTCAGCAGCGACCGCGTGCCGCGGATCTGGCGCACCTACTCCCTCGCCAGCGCGCCGCGCCCCGACCACACCCTCGACCTGCACGTCAGCCGGGTCGAGGAGGGCCTGCTGAGCACCGTGCTGGTCCGCGACGTCGAGCCCGGGGAGCGGCTGCGACTGGGGGCGCCCGGCGGGCGGCTGACGCTGCGCCGCGAGGGCCGCCCGATCACCTTCATAGCGGCCGGCACCGGCTGGGCCCCGGTGCGGGCCATGCTGGAGGAGCTGGTCCGCCGCCCTCCCGACGCCGGCGTACGGCTCTTCGTGGTCGCCCGGGACGCGGCGTACCTCTACGACCGGCCGCTCATCGACACGTACGCCGCCGACCTGGGCTGGCTGACCGTCACCTACATCACGCCGGCCCCGGGCGGGCCCCGCGAGCAGGCCACCGCCCGGCTCGCGACCGCCCTGGGCAACCGCGGGCTCTGGCCGGACCAGGACGTCTACGTCGCCGGCCCGCCGGTGTTCATCGAGGAGACCGTCCGGCTGGTGGCGGAGTTGGGCGCCCGCCCCGACCGGATCCACCACGACGCCGTCCCGGCGGCCCGGCCGCGCCCGCTCGGCTCCGGCGAGTGGTTCCTGAACCGCCCCGCCCCGCACTGGCACGACCCCGCGGGGCGCGGCTGACCCGGGTCCCGCGTCCGACCCCGGTTCTGCGGGTCAGTCTTCGGCGGGGACGCCCTCCGCGGTGCGGATCGCGTCGCGGTAGGTGCGGGCCGCCGCGCGCAGGGCCGTCTCCGGGTCCACTCCCTCGGCCTCGGCGCGGGCCGCGAGCGCGAGCAGTTCGTAGCCGATGCCCTCGCCCGCCGGCAGCGCCACGTCCAGCCCGCCCGCCCGGACCCGGCCGGCGAGCTTGGCGGCGAGGGCCAGGCCCGGCTGGCCGAGCGGGACCCCGTCGGTGACCGATGCGCGCTGCTTCTCCACCGCCTTGGTGCGCAGCCAGTGCTCGTGCACGTCCTCGGGGGTCTCCGCCTTCGCGTCGCCGAAGACGTGCGGGTGGCGGTGGACGAGCTTGGCGACCAGGGTGGCGGCCACGTCGTCGATGGAGAACGGCTCGGCCCCGTCCTCCGGCCGGCCCTCCTCGGCGATCCGGGCGTGGAAGACGACCTGGAGCAGCACGTCGCCGAGCTCCTCGCGCAGCTCGTCGCGGTCGCCGTCCTCGATCGCCTCGACCAGTTCGTACGCCTCCTCGATGGCGTACTTCGCCAGGCCCCGGTGCGTCTTGCGCGAGGTCCACGGGCACTCGCGCCGGATGCGGTCCATGACCTGGACGAGGTCCAGCAGGCGGGCGCCGGGCAGGTCGTAGGAGCCGGGCAGCAGCTCCAGCTCGGGCATGGCGACCCGGCCGGAGCCGGCGAGCCGGGCCAGCCCGTCGGTGAGGCGCTGGTCGCCCTCGCCGCTCGGCAGGACCACGACGGTGCGGCCGCCGGCGCAGTCCTCGACGAGGTCGCGGGCGTCGGGGGCCTCGTGGGTGACCTCGACGCCGGCCTCGCGCAGGTACGGCAGCTGCGGGTGGTGCGGATCGGCGCACAGCACCCGGTCCGCGGCGTGCAGGGCCTCCCAGGCCGGCCAGGACAGCACCCCGGGGGCGACCCGGTGGCTGGTGGTCAGCAGGACGATGCGGCCGGTGCCGGCGGCGGTGCCGGCGCCGGTTCCGGTGCCGGTACCAGCACCGGCGGCGGCACCGGCGGCGGCACCGTCGGCAGCCGGCTCGGATGCAGTCCCGGAAGCAGTCTCGGAGGTGGTCTCGTCGGTCACCTCTCGAACCTACCTCCGCCGGCCGGTCACGCCCCCGCGGGGGCCTGGTCGGCCCGGGTCTTCTGGGTGATCCACGGGCTGCCCTTGTCACCGAGGCCGATCTGCTGCGGGTCCCACGAGCCGTAGCGCGGGTTCAGCTCGATGCGCAGCCGCTCCGCGGTCCGGCGCAGCGCCTCGACGGCCTTGTCCTGGCTGCCGTAGTGGTCGTACAGCTTGTCGCGCAGCAGCCGGAAGCGGGTGTCGGCGTCGATCTGGTCCGGCGCGAGCACCGCCTGCTGCAGGGCGGCCGCCTCCAGTTGCTCGGCGCCGCCCGCCTGCTGGAGCTTGGCCTTGCGCTCGTCCTCGATCTCCTTGGTGCTCACCTCGACCCCGGCGTCCTTGGCGGCCCGCTCCAGGAGCGCGAGCTGGATCATCCGCTCCAGCTTGTGCCGCTCCAGGCCGGCCGTGGCCTGGATCAGGGCCGGGCCCTGCGGGGAGCGGTTCTGCGCCGCCCGGACGTCCTTGACCTGGGACTGCACCGCGGCGGTGGTGATCCGCTCACCGCCGACGAGGGCCGCGGTGCCGGGCCGGGGCTCGGACCCGCAGGCGGTCAGCAGCGGGGCCGCGGCGAGCAGGACGGCGGATACGGAGAGCGCTGTGCGACGGTGCAAAGGAGCCTCCTGGGCCGGGGGATTGTGCATCGGTGCACAAGGCCTTGCGGTGATCGATGGTATGCAGTCGGGGTCGCCGGAGCCACCGATTCGACCAACGATTCCCGGGGTGTTGGGGTACGAGTTCACCCGGCGGCCATCCTCGCGTCGTCCGGCGCTGCGAAGGTCCCCCCACCATGTCGACTCCGCACCGCCCGCCGCACCGCGCGCCGCGCCGCGACAGCGCCCTCTGGTCGGCCCTCGCCGCCGTGGTCACCACCGTGTCCGTGACCGCCGGGGACGCCGTCGCGCGGGTGTACCCGTACGGTCCGCGCCACCGCAGCGTCAACGACCTGGGCAACCAGTTCGTCCCCTTCCACGCCCACCTGTGGGACCTGCTGCACGGCCGGGCGGCCGGCGGGCTGCTGTTCAACTGGCAGTCCGGGTACGGCACCAGCTTCCTGCCGGACTTCGGCACCTATCTGACCAGTCCGTTCGCGCCCCTGGTCGGCCTCTTCCCGCGCGCGGAGATCGACCTGGCGGTGTACGTCGTCTCCGTGCTGAAGACCGCGGCGGCCGCGGCGGCCATGGTCTGGCTGCTGCGGACGCTGCGCCGCGGGCCGGGCTGGGCGGCGGCCGTGCTGGGCGCCTCGTACGCGCTGTGCGGCTGGTCGGTGATCGAGGCCGCCTACAACCCGATGTGGCTGGACGGGCTGATCGCCTTCCCGCTGCTGTGCCTGGCCGGGGAGTGGGCGCTGCGCGGCCGGCGGCCGGTGGCCGCCCCGGTGGTGGTCGGCCTGTGCTGGACCGCGAACTTCTACACCGCCTACATGGCCACGCTCGGCGCGGCGCTGGTGCTGCTGGTCCGGGTGGTCCTGACCCGGGAGACCGTACGCGACCGGCTGCGTGTGGCGGCGCGCGCGGCCCGGCACGTGGTGCTGGGCGTGGCGCTGGCCGCGCCCGTCCTGGTGCCGCTCTTCCTCAGCTCGCGGCAGGCCTACCCGGGCTGGACCCGGCAGTTCGCCCCGGTGTCCTGGCCGGACCTGTTCGCGCGGGCGCTGCCGGCCACGTACAGCTTCTCCTCGCCGGCCGTGTTCGTGGGCACCGGGACGCTGCTGCTGGCGGCGGCGCTGCCGCTGCACCGCGGGGTGCCGGTGCGCACCCGCTGGTGGTGGACGGGGCTGGCGGTGGCCGTCGCGCTGTCCTTCCAGTGGACCCCGACCCATCTGGCCTGGCACGTCTTCGCCACGCCCAACGGCAGCCCGTACCGGCAGACGTTCGTGCTCGCCGGGATCCTGGTGATCGCCGCCTGGACCGCCGCGGCGGACGGCTGGCCGGACCTGCGGGCGCTCGCGGCGGGGGCCGCGCTGCTGGCCGCCGCCGCGGCGTGGGCGGCCCGCAGCCAGCTGGCGAACGGCACCGCACTGCTGCTCTT
>NZ_WTFF01000295.1 GCF_019400985.1 Streptomyces bambusae | reverse complement strand
CCCCCCCGCGCCCCGCCCCCCACCCCCCTGCACCCCACGGCGCCGCCCTGCGCGGCGCCCGCCGCGAACTCGCCGGCGCGGGCGACACCGGCGGCCTCGGCGCGGAGCGCACCGCCCCGCTGGCCGGCCTGGTCGCCGCCTTCATCTTCGCCGTGCAGATGCTGAACTTCCCCGTCGGCGCCGGCACCAGCGGCCACCTGCTCGGCGGAGCACTCGCCGCGATACTCGTCGGCCCCTGGACCGGCGTCCTGTGCGTCTCCGTGGTCCTGCTCATGCAGGGCATCCTGTTCGCCGACGGCGGCCTGACCGCCCTCGGCGTCAACATCACCACCATGGGCGTGGTCACCGTCGTCACCGCCTACGCCGTCTTCCGCGGCCTGCTCGCCCTGCTGCCCGCCAAGCGGCGCTCGGTCACCGTGGCCTCGTTCGCCGCCGCCCTGGTCTCCGTACCGGCCGCCGCCGCGTTCTTCACCGCCCTCTTCGCCATCGGCGGCACCACCGACGTCTCCGTCGGCAAGGTGCTCACCGCGATGGTCGGCGTCCACACCCTCATCGGCATCGGCGAGGGCGCGATCACCGCCGCCACCGTCGGCGCCGTCCTCGCCGTACGCCCCGACCTCGTGCACGGCGCGCGCGGCCTGACCACCCCGCTCAAGCTGCGCATCGGCGGCGAGCTGGTCGACGCCCCCGCCGCGGCCCCGGCCGCCCCCGCCCCGGCCCGGTCCGCCGCCGCGCTGTGGGCCACCGGCCTGGCCACCGCCCTCGTCCTCGCCGGCGTCGTCTCCTTCTACGCCTCCGCCGACCCCGACGGCCTGGAGAAGGTCGCCGCCGACCACGGCATCGACCAGCGGGCCCAGGAGCACGCGGCGGCCGGCTCCCCGCTCGCCGACTACGCGGTCAAGGACGTCGCCGACGAGCGGCTGTCCGGCGGCCTCGCGGGCGCGATCGGCGTCGGCGCGACCGTCGCCGTCGGCACCGGCGTGTTCTGGGCCGCCCGCGGCCGCCGCCGCGCGGACGCGGTCTGAGCAGGAGACGTACCCATGGGCGCCGGCCACAGCCACCTCCTGCACCGACCCGGGCACTCGCCCGTGCACGCACTGCCTCCGCACTGCAAGATCGCCGCCACCTTCGGCTTCGTCGTCCTGGTCGTGGCCACCCCGCGCGAGGCGATGTGGGCCTTCGGCGCGTACGCCGTCCTGCTCGGCGCCGTCGCCGCGACCGCCCGGATCCCGGCCGGCTTCCTGCTGAAGCGGCTGCTGATCGAGATTCCGTTCGTGGCCTTCGCGCTGCTCATGCCCTTCGTCGCGGAGGGCGAGCGGACCCCGGTCCTCGGCCTGTCCCTCAGCGTCTCCGGCCTGTGGGGCGCCTGGAACGTGCTCGCCAAGGGCACCCTCGGCGTCGCCGCGTCCGTCCTGCTCGCCTCCACCACCGAGCTGCGCGCCCTGCTGACGGGCCTGCAGCGGCTCGGGCTGCCCTCCCTGCTCGTCCAGATCGCCTCGTTCATGATCCGCTACGGCGACGTCGTCACGGCCGAGCTGCGCCGCATGTCCGTCGCCCGGCGCTCGCGCGGCTTCGAGGCGCGCGGCGTACGGCACTGGGGCGTACTGGCCAGGACGGCGGGCGCGCTGTTCATCCGCTCCTACGAGCGCGGCGAGCGCGTCCACCTCGCGATGGTCAGCCGCGGCTACACCGGGACGATGCCGATGCTCGACGAGACCGCGGCCACGCGGGCCCAGTGGGCGTACGCGGCCGCACTGCCCGCCACGGCGCTCGCCGTCTGCGTGATGGGATACGCACTGTGAACCACACCCCCGCCAACCCTGGCGATGCCACGCCCTCGCTGGAGGTCTCCGGCCTCGCCTACGCCTACCCGGACGGCCACCAGGCCCTGTTCGGCGTGGACCTGACCGTCGGCAAGGGCGAGCGGGTCGCCCTGCTCGGCCCCAACGGAGCCGGCAAGACCACCCTCGTCCTGCACCTCAACGGCATCCTCGGCGGCGGCGTGGGCACCGTGACGGTGGCCGGCCTGCCGGTCGCCAAGCAGCACTACGCCGAGATCCGGCGCCGGGTCGGCATCGTCTTCCAGGACCCCGACGACCAGCTGTTCATGCCGACCGTGCGCGAGGACGTCGCCTTCGGCCCGGCGGCCGCCGGACTGCGCGGGGCCGAGCTGGAGGAGCGGGTGCGGGCCGCCCTGGACCGGGTCGGCATGGCGGACTTCGCCGACCGCCCGCCGCACCACCTGTCCTTCGGCCAGCGCCGCCGGGTGGCCGTCGCCACCGTGCTCGCCATGGAGCCGGAGATCCTGGTCCTTGACGAGCCCTCCTCCAACCTGGACCCGGCCTCGCGCCGCGAACTGGCCGACATCCTGCGCTCCCTGGACGTCACCGTCCTGATGGTCACCCACGACCTGCCCTACGCGCTGGAGCTGTGCCCGCGCTCGGTGGTCCTCAGCGAGGGCGTCATCGCCGCCGACGGCCCCACCCAGGACCTGCTGTGCGACGAGCCGCTGATGCGCGCCCACCGCCTGGAACTGCCCTTCGGCTTCGACCCGGCCTCGGTCGCGGTGGCGTAGGACCGCATGCGGCCGGGGCACGGCGAGCGGCATGACGCGGGCCGGACCGTGGCGTAGATCTCTTACCGGCCGGTAGTGGCATAACCGGCCACCGGGCTGCGTTGCACCCGCTCGTGGACATCCAGGGTGTGGTGGCGGAGGGCTTCGAGCCCGTCAGGGACGCGTTCGCGCGCAACTTCGAGGTGCTCGGGGACCGCGGCGCGGCCGTGACCGTGTACCGGGACGGGCGCCCGGTCGTGGACCTGTGGGCCGGTACCGCGGACGTCGACGGCTCCGAGCCGTGGACCGCCGGCACCGCCCAGATCGTCCGCTCCGCCACCAAGGGCGTCGCCGCCGCCGTCGTGCTCCTGCTCCAGCAGCAGGGCCTGCTGGACCTCGACGCGCCCGTGGGCTCGTACTGGCCGGAGTACAAGACGGCGGGCAAGGAGCACACCCTCGTCCGGCACCTCCTCGCCCACCAGGCCGGCGTACCCGCCCTCGACCGGGGGCTGACCCCCGCCGAGGCCGCCGACGGGGCGTCCGGGCCGCGCACGATCGCCGCGCAGGCCCCCTTCTGGGAGCCCGGCACCGCACACGGCTACCACGCCCAGACCTTCAGCTGGCTGCTGTCCGAGCTGGTGCTGCGGGCCACCGGCCGCACCCTGGGCCACATATGGGCCGAGGAGATCGCCGAGCCCCTGGGACTGGACTTCTGGATCGGGCTGCCCGACACCGAGACCCACCGGGTGGGCCGGGTGGGTGCCGTCGAACCGCCCGAGAGCGCCGGCCTGCTGCGGACCCGGCCGCGGCGCAACGTCTCCGAGGCCTACGCCGACCCCGCCTCCCTCACCCGCCGCGCCTTCGCCGCGATCGACCCGCTGCCCGACGAGAACGACCCCGGCTACCGGGCCGCCGAACTGCCCGCCTCCGCGGGCATCGGCACCGCCCGCGCCCTGGCCCGCTTCTACGCGGCCACCTTCGGCGTGGTCGAGGACGGCGCGCGGATCTTCACCCCGGCGACCACGGCGCTCGCCGGCAAGGAGTTCGCGGCCGGCCCGGACCGGGTCCTGGTCGTGAACACCCGCTTCGGCCCCGGCTACATGCTGCACGGCCCGGCCTCCCCGCTGCTCTCCCCGGCCTCGTACGGGCACCCCGGCCGCGGCGGCTCCCTCGCCTTCGCCGACCCCGACGCCGGCATCGGCTTCGGCTACGTCACCAACGCCCTGGCCAAGTCCGTCACGGCGGACCCCCGCGCCCAGGCCTTGGTCCGGGCACTGCGGGGCTGCCTGGGCGGCTGACGGGGCGGGCCGCTGCGCGGGGCCTTTCCCCTCCCCGCCCCTTCCCGTAACCGGGGCTCCGCCCCGGACCCCGTTCCGTACGCTCCGCGCCCGGTGCGCTCAAACGCCGCGCGGGCTGGGATGTGCCGCTGCGCGGCATATCCCAGCCCCGCCGGCGTTTGAGGCGCGGGGGTACGGGGGCGGAGCCCCCGGTTCGGGAAGGGGCGGGGAGGGGAAGAGGCCCCGCGCAGCGGCCCGGCCCCGCCTCAGGACCGCAGCACCGCCGCCACCACCGGCCCCGCCGCATCCCCGCCGTGCCCGCCGCCCTCGACCATCGCGGCCGCGGCGACGTCCCCGCTGAAGCCCGTGAACCAGCTGTCCGGGCTGCCCTTGCCGTCCACCTCCGCCGAGCCGGTCTTCGCACCCTTGTCCCCGCCGACCGAGGCCATCGCCCCGGCCCCGGTGCCGCTGACGGCCGTCTGCCGCATCATCCTCACCAGCTGCGCCGACACCGACGGCTTCATCGCCCGCGCGGCCTTCGCCAGCGGCCGCCCGTCCAGCCCGGCCGGGACGAGGACCGGCTGCCGGAAGACGCCCGTCCGCGCCGTCGCCGTGATCGAGGCGATGGTGAGCGGGTTCATCTGGACCTGGCCCTGGCCGATGTACGCGGCGGCCGCCGCCGGGCCGGAGACCTCGGGCACCTTGCCGTCGAACGACGGGATGCCGGTCTTCCAGTTGTCCAGGCCGATACCGAAGACCTCCCGGGCCTCGCGCGGCAGGGCCCCGTTGTCCTTGACGTCGTCGATCAGGCTGATGAAGGCGGTGTTGCAGGACCTGGCGAAGCTCGTGGCGAAGGTCTCGCCCTCCATCGCGAAGCCGCCGAGGTTGCGGAAGGGCTTGCCGTCCCAGGAGGCCGTGGGCGGGCAGGCCGCGACCTTGTCGGCCGCCACCAGGCCCCGGTCCAGCAGCATCGCCGCCGTCATGATCTTCAGGGTGGAACCGGGGGCCCGCGAGCCCTGCATGGCGGCGTTGAAGCCGTCCTTGCGGTTGTTGGCCACGGCCAGGATGTCGCCGGTGCTGGGCTTGACCGCGACCACCGAGGACTCCGGGTACTTCGCGACTGCCTTCTCGGCCGCCGCCTGCACGTTCGCGTCCAGCCGGGTCTCGATCCGGCCCGGCTCGCCCTCGGCCAGGGTCAGCAGGGTACGCCGGGGCGCGCCCGGCGCGGCCGGCTCGATCCACAGCTCGACGCCCGGCCTGCCGCCCGCCTTCGCGCCGTAGGTCTGGCGCAGCGCCTCCAGTACCGGCCGCAGCGAGGGGTACTTCTCGGCGGTCAGCTCCTCGCCGCCGCGGTCCACGGCCTTCACCGGCGGGGTCGCCGCCGTGCCCGCGCGCAGCTTCTCGTCGCGCTGGAGCTGGGGGTGGAGCACCGAGGGCTGCCAGTCCACCAGGGCCTTGCCGGTGGTGGCGCCGCGTACGACGGTCAGCTTGGACTCGTAGGCGAGCGGCTTGGTGACCCCCTCGTACGTCACCTCGGCGGTGACGGAGAAGGGCACGGTGGTCCCGGTCGGCGTACCGGGAGTGATCTGTGCCTTGGAGACGTGCGCGGCCGACCGGAAGCCGGCCACGGCCGCTTGCGCGGCAGCGTCGTTGTTGGTGAGCCCGGCCGCCTTCGCCGCGTCGCCGTCCGCCCAGGCCGCGAGGAACGCCGCGGCGGTGCCGGCGACTTCCTTCTCGGTCGGCGGCCCGCTGCTCTTCGCAGCCGCGGCCGCCGTACCGCTCGTGCCACCGCTGCCCGAGTCGTCGACCAGCGTGTACACCCCGTACCCGGCCCCCGCCACCATCGCCAGGAACACCCCGCCGACGATGGCGCCCTTCGCCGCCCCGTTCATGCTCATCCCCTCCCCAGGAGTCACAACCGTAACGGTTGCCTGAACATGTTCAACGGCTCAGGCCCAGGTGTCCAGCCACATCCGGCCATGCCACAGTCCATGGGCAGGGTCTGGCCGGTGTGGACCGGCCAGACGGTGGCTCAGACCCAGGTGTCCAGCCACATCCGGCCACGCCACGAGTCCATCGGCAGGGTCTGGCCGGTGTAGACGGGCCAGAAGTAGATGAAGTTCCACACGATCAGCAGGACCAGGACGCCCGCGCCGATCGCGCCGATCGCGCGCCGCCGTTCCGTCGAGCCCGCCGGCCCCAGCAGCGCGCCGATCATCATCGCCACCGCCAGGCACAGGTACGGGACGAAGACCACCGCGTAGAAGTAGAAGATGGTCCGCTCCTGGTAGTTGAACCAGGGCAGATAGCCGGCGGCCAGCGCGCACAGCACCGCTCCCGCCCGCCAGTCCCGCCGGAAGACCCAGCGCCACAGCACGTACAGCACGGCGAAGCAGGCCGTCCACCACAGCAGCGGCGTGCCCAGCGCCAGCACCTCGCGGGCGCACTTGCCGGCCTCCGTGGCCGGGCAGCCGTCCGTACCGGGCGCCGGGGACTCGTAGAAGTACGACACCGGCCGGCCCAGGACCAGCCAACTCCACGGGTTGGACTCGTAGGTGTGGCCCGAGGTCAGGCCCACGTGGAACTTGTAGACCTCCGTCTCGTAGTGCCACAGGCTGCGCAGCCAGTCCGGCAGGAAGGACCAGAAGCCGCCGTCGCCCTGCTTGGCCGCCCAGTCCCGGAAGTAGCCGCCCTTGCCGTCGTCCGGGCTGAGGAGCCAGCCCGTCCACGACGCCAGGTACACCGCGAACGCCACCGGCACGGTGGACACGAAGGCCGGCAGCGCGTCGCGCCGCAGCATCGCCGTGTACGGATCGCCGCCGCCGGCGACCCGGCGCGCCGAGGCGTCCCACATGACGGTCAGCACCCCGAAGAAGGCCAGCACCACCAGGCCGTTCCACTTGGTGCCGAACGCCAGCCCCAGGCACACGCCCGCCAGGATCCGGTACGGCCGCCAGCCCAGCCGCAGGGTCTCCGCGACCACCGCGTCCGGCCGGGTCCGCCCCTCGGCGTCCACCGGCAGGGCCGCGGCCAGCCGCGCCCGCGCCCGGTCCCGGTCGATCAGCAGCGCCCCGAAGGCGGCCAGCACGAAGAACATCAGCACCAGGTCGAGCAGGGCGGTGCGGCTCATCACCAGGTGCAGGCCGTCCACGGCGAGAAGCGTCCCCGCCAGGCAGCCCAGGAACGTCGAGCGGAACAGCCGCCGCCCGATCCGGCACAGCATCAGCACCGACAGGGTGCCCAGCAGCGCCGTCATGAAGCGCCAGCCGAACGGGGTGAAGCCGAAGAACCACTCGCCCAGCCCGATCACCCACTTGCCGACCGGCGGGTGCACCACGTACCCGGGGTCCAGCGGTAGCGCCACCCCGTCCGGGTTGGCGATGACCGACTTGTCGATGTCCTTGGGCCAACTCGCCTCGTAGCCCTGCCGAACGGTGGCCCAGGCGTCCTTGGCGTAGTACGTCTCGTCGAATATCACCGCCTTCGGGCTGCCCAGGTGCCAGAACCGCAGCACCCCGGCGACCAGCGCCACCAGCAGCGGCCCCACCCAGGCCAGCAGCCTCTCCACCGCGGCCCTGGCGGGGACGGGCACCCCCAGCGCCGTCCACAGGTGCACCGACGGCCGCGCGTACGGCGGGACCAGCCGCGCCCGCACGTCGTCCCGTACGTCGTCGCGCTCGGAGCCCCGCCCGGCGGGGCTGGTCGCGGGGGGCTGCGGCGGCATCGCGGTCATGGTCACCGGGTCATCGTAGGGAACGCGCCTGTGGGCGCGCCCCGGTACCGGTCCGCGGGCTGATCCGCGGGCTGAGAGGATGGGCCGGTGACACTTACGCAGACCGACCCGACCGGTGTCCTCGTCCTGGCCGGCACCCCCATCGGCGACCTCGCGGACGCCCCGCCCCGGCTCGCCGCCGAGCTGGAGCGCGCCGACGTGGTGGCCGCCGAGGACACCCGGCGGCTGCGGCGGCTGACCCAGGGCCTGGGGGTGCACACGACCGGGCGTGTCGTGTCGTACTTCGAGGGCAACGAGTCCGCCCGCACCCCGGAGCTGGTCGAGGCGCTGGCCGGCGGGGCGCGGGTGCTGCTGGTGACCGACGCCGGCATGCCGTCGGTGTCCGACCCCGGCTACCGGCTCGTCGCGGCCGCCGTGGAGCGGGACATCAAGGTCACCGCCGTGCCCGGCCCGTCCGCCGTCCTGACCGCGCTCGCGCTGTCCGGGCTGCCGGTGGACCGTTTCTGCTTCGAGGGCTTCCTGCCCCGCAAGGCCGGCGAACGGCTCGGCCGGCTGCGCGAGGTCGAGGCCGAGCGGCGCACGCTGGTCTACTTCGAGGCGCCGCACCGGCTCGACGACACCCTGGCCGCGATGGCCGAGGTCTTCGGCGCCGACCGGCGCGCCGCGGTCTGCCGCGAGCTGACCAAGACCTACGAGGAGGTCAAGCGCGGGCCGCTGGGCGAGCTGGCCGCATGGGCGGCCGAGGGCGTACGCGGCGAGATCACCGTCGTGGTCGAGGGCGCCCCCGAGGCCGCGCCCGGCGAGGTGGACGCCGAGGAGCTGGTACGCAGGGTGCGGGTGCGCGAAGAGGCGGGGGAGCGGCGCAAGGACGCCATCGCGGCGGTCGCGGCGGAGGCCGGGCTACCCAAGCGGGAGGTCTTCGACGCCGTCGTGGCGGCAAAGAATGCGGCACAAAAGGCGCCGTAGAACGGTAAAGAGCTAACCTGAAAAGCAAAGCTCGGACCGCGCACCGGGCGCTTCGGGAATGAGTGTCCCAAAGGCCGTCCAACACTCGACAGGGCCTGATGCGCTCCTGGCCGGATAGGCGTCCACTGGCGAAAGACACCAGCGGACCAGAGGAGCTGGCATGAGTGAGATCGCTGACACTCCGATTCCCGCCCCCGCGGCCCCGGCGCCTGTGTACCCCGGGGTCCAGATCGTCCACGAGGCCTATTCCTTCGCGTGCATGCGGTGCGGGTACGGCTGGGAGCAGTCGTACGAGATAGAGCACCACACGGACGCAAAGGGACAGCCGTTCATCATCTACAAGGCCGGCGGTGAACGGGTTCCGTCGCCGCTGTCCAACCCGACCTGCCACAACTGCGGCGGGCACGTGGTGCGGATCATGCGCGAGGGCCAGGTCGGCTCGGTGCTCGGCACGCTCGACCGGCTCTACCACCACGCGCGGATCGCACCCGGCATCGCCGGCCCGGTCCCGGCCACGATCGACGAGGCGTACGAGCGCCGGCGGCACGAGGGCCGGCGGCACGAGGGCCGGCGGCACGAGGGCCGGCACACCGGCCGGCACGCGGCGGGGGCGG
>NZ_WTFF01000294.1 GCF_019400985.1 Streptomyces bambusae | reverse complement strand
ACGTATTGTACTGTTTTGTGTCAGTGCTAAAAATGTGATTGATATAATATATTGGAGTGCTTCTTCTAGGTTGCTTATTTTACAAGCAAAAGAAGCCATCCGAGACCAGCCCCGGTCTCGTGGGCTCGGATATGTGTATAAGAGACGGCCCCCGGCCCCCGCCGTCACGCCGCCGCCCCCTGCCCACGGCGCAGCGCGGACATCGCGCGGTGGTTCAGTGCCCGCACCCGGTCCGGCGGGACCCCGAGCAGGGCGCCGACCTGTTCCTCCGCCACGCCCTCGTAGAGCCGCAGCACCACGACGAGACGTTCCTGCGGGAGGAGTGCGGACAGCACCCCGCCCCGTCCCTTGTGGTGGCGCCACGCGCTGCGCGCGAATGCCGTGCACAGTTCGGCGCGCGTCGCGGCGTACGGATCGTCCGCGCGCAGCCTGCGCCAGTCCGCGTACGTCCGCGCCAGTGCGCCGGACAGCAGCCGGCGCGCGGCTGCCGTGTCGTCCTTCGGTTCGGCCGTCAGCAGGGTCGCGAGATGCAGCAGCCGCTGCCCCGCACCCGCGACGAACGCCTCGAACTCCGCGTAGTACGCGCCCTCTTGGCCGCCGTAGCCGCCGCCGCAGTCGCCGCTGTAACCGCTGCCGTACCCGCCGATGCCCCCGTATCGCTGGTCCACAGCGCCATAGTGCGGGCTGCGGGACCACCTTGGTCAAGAGGCGGGACCGGCCTCCGCGACCGCTCCCATCAGCTCCGACAGCGAAAGGTTGAAGCGGGTCAGCAGCGTCGTGAAGGACTCGCGCTCCTCCGGGGACCACCCTTCCGTCACCCGCGCCATCAGCTCGCGCCGCGACGCGCGCACCTCCTCCAGCCGGGACAGCCCGCGCGGCGACAGCGCCAGGACGACGGCCCGGCCGTCCTCCGGGTGCGAGGTCCGCTTGACCAGCCCCGTGTCGACCAGCGGCGCGACCTGCCGGGTGACCGTCGAGGAGTCGATGCCCATGCCGGCCGCCAGCGCCTTCACGCCCATCGGGCCTTCCAGGTCGAGGCGGTTCAGCAGCAGGTAGGCGGCGCGGTCCATCGAGTTGCGGGCCTGACCGACCCCGCCCAGGCGGGTCTGCTCGGCCCGGCGGGCGAACACCGCCACCTCGTGCTGGAGCGCGTCGAGGAGGAGATCGGAATTGGCCGGGTTGGAGGGCATGGCCGTGGGCTCTCTTCGCGTGGGTCCGACAGGATGGTGGGGGACAGAGTACGCGGCTGGACTGCGGCTCGTACGCCTCGTTCGCGAACTGGTACGGGTCGTTCCGGGCCCGCCCGCGACTCGTCCCGGTACCTGCCGAATGGTTTCCGCATGGCGAGAACTCGCCCCTCGCGGCTGCCAGACTTGCGGCATGAACTACCGCGTGCCGCTGCCCGTCCCCCAGGTGATCCTCGACGACGTGCGAGGGGCCCAGAAGATGCTGTCGGGCGTCTCCCGGGTCACCCCGATGGAAGGCAGCCGGTACCTGTCCTCCCTCGTCGGCGCCCCCGTCCACCTCAAGTGCGAGAACCTCCAGCGCACCGGCTCCTTCAAGCTGCGGGGCGCGTACGTGCGCATCGCTGGCCTGCGTCCCGAGCAGCGCGCCGCCGGCGTGGTCGCGGCCAGCGCCGGCAACCACGCGCAGGGCGTGGCACTGGCCTCCTCCCTGCTCGGGGTCCACGCCACCGTGTTCATGCCGGTCGGAGCCCCGCTGCCGAAGGTCGCGGCCACCCGGGAGTACGGCGCGGAGGTGCGCCTGCACGGCCACGTCGTGGACGAGACGCTGGCGGCCGCCCAGGAGTACGCGGAGGAGACCGGGGCGGTCTTCATCCACCCCTTCGACCACCGCGACATCATCGCCGGACAGGGCACGGTCGGCCTGGAGATCCTGGAGCAGTGCCCGGAGGTGCGCACGATCGTCGTGGGCATCGGCGGCGGCGGACTGGCTGCCGGGATCGCGGTGGCCGTCAAGGCGCTGCGGCCCGACGTACGGATCGTGGGCGTGCAGGCGGCGGGCGCGGCGGCCTACCCGCCCTCGCTGGCCGTGGGGCACCCGGTCTCGATCGACGAGCCGGTCACGATGGCCGACGGGATCAAGGTCGGGCGGCCCGGTGACGTGCCGTTCCGCATCATCGCCGAGCTGGTGGACGAGGTGCGCACGGTCTCCGAGGACGCCCTGTCGAGCGCGCTGCTGCTGTGCCTGGAGCGGGCCAAGCTGGTCGTGGAGCCGGCCGGGTGCAGCCCGGTCGCGGCGCTGCTCGGCGAGCCGGAGCGGTACGGGGCCGGCCCGGTGGTCGCCGTGCTGTCCGGCGGGAACGTCGACCCGCTGCTGCTCCAGCGCATCCTGCGGCACGGTATGGCCGCCGCCGGCCGCTACCTGTCGCTGCGGCTGCGGGTGGCCGACCGGCCGGGGGCGCTGGCCGGGCTGCTGGCGGTGCTGTCCGTGGTCGACGCGAACGTCCTCGACGTGAGCCACGTACGGACCGACCCGCACCTGGGGCTGACGGAGGTCGAGGTGGAGCTGCGGCTGGAGACCAAGGGGCCGGAGCACTGCCGGGAGGTGGCGCGGGCGCTGCACGGCGCCGGCTACAAGGTGATGGACTAGACGTCGGACTTTCGTCCGGTCCGTTCTTCTTCCCGTTAGCCCGGGCGTGTGACGGGGGCCACCCATAGGATCTGCTCAGGAACAACCGGTATCACACTGGGAGCATCCATATGCCAGGCGCCATCTACGCCGAAGGCCTGGTGAAGACCTTCGGCGACGTACGGGCACTGGACGGCGTGGACCTCGATGTACCCGAGGGCACCGTCCTGGGGCTGCTCGGCCCGAACGGGGCGGGCAAGACCACGGCCGTACGCGTCCTGACCACCCTCCTCCAGCCCGACAGCGGCGCGGCCTCCGTCGCCGGGATCGACGTCCTCAAGCACCCCAACGAGGTGCGCCGCTCGATCGGCCTGTCCGGCCAGTTCGCGGCGGTGGACGAGTACCTCACCGGCCGGGAGAACCTCCAGATGGTCGGCCAGCTCTACCAGATGAGTGCCAAGGCGGCGAAGGCCCGGGCCGTCGAGCTGCTGGAGCGGTTCAACCTCGCCGACGCCGCGGACCGCACCGCCAAGACCTACTCGGGCGGCATGCGGCGCCGCCTCGACCTCGCGGCGGCGCTCGTGGTCAGGCCGCCGGTGATGTTCATGGACGAGCCGACCACCGGCCTCGACCCCCGCAACCGCCAGGCCCTGTGGGACGTCATCGAGGAGCTCGTGGCCGGCGGCACCACGCTGCTGCTGACCACCCAGTACCTGGAGGAGGCCGACCGGCTGGCCCACGACATATGCGTGGTCGACCACGGCAAGGTCATCGCGCGCGGCACGTCGGACGAGCTCAAGGCGCAGACCGGCGGCGAGCGCGTCGAGGTCGTCGTGCACGACCGCGAGCACATCGCGGACGCCCGCGCGGTGCTGGCCGGCTTCGGCAAGGGCGGGACGACGGTCGAGGAGCACACCCGCAAGCTCACGGTCCCGGTGACCGGCGGCGCCAAGCTGCTCGCCGAGGTCATCCGGGAGCTCGACGGCCGGGGGATCGAGATCGACGACATCGGGCTGCGCCGCCCGACCCTGGACGACGTCTTCATCTCGCTGACCGGCCACGCGGCCGCCCTGACCGAGGACGAGGGGGCAACACGATGACCGCGATCCCGACGACGGCGACGACCGCCGCGCCGCCCGGACCGGCCGTCCCGCGACCGCGCGGCGGGGTCGTGCAGTCGGCGCGCGACTCACTGGTCGTGGCCAAGCGCAACCTGATCCGCATGGCCCGGATTCCCGAGGTGGTGATCTTCGGGCTGATCCAGCCGGTGATGTTCGTGGTGCTCTTCAGCTACGTCTTCGGCGGCTCGATCAGTGTCGGCGGCAGCACCTCGCCCGCCGCGTACCGCGAGTTCCTGATGGCGGGCATCTTCGCCCAGACCGTCACCTTCGCCACCGCCGGTGCGGGCGCGGGCATCGCGGACGACATGCACAAGGGCCTCATCGACCGCTTCCGCTCCCTGCCGATGGCCCGGGGCGCGGTGCTGACCGGGCGCACCCTGGCCGACCTGGTGCAGACCACGCTCACCGTGATCGTCCTCGCGATCGTCGCCCTGCTCGTCGGCTGGCACACCCACACCAGCCTCCCGGAGGTGCTCGCCGGCTTCGCCCTGCTGCTCCTGCTCGGGTACGCCTTCTCCTGGATCGGCGCGCTCATCGGCCTGTCGGTGCGCACCCCGGAGGCGGCCACCTCGGGCGGGCTGATCTGGCTGTTCCCGCTGACGTTCATCTCGAACGCGTTCGTGCCGTCCGACAACATGCCGCCCTTCCTGCGGCACATCGCCGAGTGGAACCCGTTCAGCGCGACCGTGCAGGCCGCGCGCGTGCTGTTCGGCAACCTGCCGCCGGGCTACGAGGCCCCGCAGGCCTGGCCCATGCAGCACCCGGTGTGGGCGTCGATCCTGTGGTCGATCGTGATCGTCGTGGGCTTCCGGACCCTAGCGGTCCGCAAGTACCGCTCGGCGACCGCGTAGCCGTACCGTACCTGCGGCAACGCCGAAGCCCCCGCCGGATCGGACGTCCGAACCGGCGGGGGCTTCGTAGCGATCGGGGGGACCGGGGGGTGTCAGCCGGTGAAGGGCTTGACGTCGAGGATCCGGACCGAGGCCTTCTTGCCGTTCGGCAGCTCGTACTCGGCGTCCTCGCCGGTCTTCTTGCCCATGACGCCGCTGCCCAGCGGGGACTGCGGCGAGTAGGTCTCGAAGGCGGAGGAGGCGTACTCGCGCGAGGCCAGCAGGAACTCCATCGTGTCGTCCGGGTCGCCGTCGAAGGCGATCGTCACGACGGTGCCGGGCGCGACCACGCCGTCGGACGCGGGCGCGGTGCCGACCTTGGCGTTCTCCAGGAGCTGCGTCAGCTGACGCACCCGAAGCTCCTGCTTGCCCTGCTCCTCCTTGGCGGCGTGGTAACCGCCGTTCTCCCGCAGGTCACCCTCTTCACGGGCGGCGGCGATCTTCGTGGCGATCTCCGTGCGTGCGGGACCAGACAGGTACTCCAGCTCGGCCTTGAGCTGGTCGTACGCCTCCTGGGTCAGCCAGGTGACGCTCTCGCTCGTCTGGGTCACAGGTGCTCCTCGTCGGTACAGGGGACTACTTAGCCGCCTCACTGGGCGAAACCACGAGCCTAACAATTCGGCCGGAAAAGGGGGAGGACACCGTGTGTATGAATCGTGTCATTGCCCGGCGGACGGGCTGACGCAAACGCGCCCGCGTACGGTGTTCCGGCCGTCTGCCGGGGGAGGAGAAACCCCTGGTGAGAGCCGTGAAAGAGGATGTCGGAGGGGTTTTTGCGGGGTGGGTCCGCGGGTGGGCCGGGAGGCGTTTCAGCGGGCCTGTCCGGCGGCCTGGCAGCCGATCAGCTCGACCGCGTCCGCGCGTGCCGTCGTACGCAGCACCACCACCTCGTCCACCCGGCCCGCGCGCTGCGCGAAGGTGAAGTCGGCCCGTCCCACCTCGCGGCGGTCGCGGTCCTGCGAGCGCACCGTGCACACCCCGTCGACCCCGGCGTCCTTGCGGACCTCCAGGTGGATCTTCACCTCGGTGTCGGAGGCCACCTCGAACTTGATCACCTCGGCGCTCACGGCCTCGCCGGCCACGTAGTCCCAGCCGATCCAGCTCACCGCGCCGAGCAGCGCGACGCCCAGCACCGAGCCGATGATCTTGAGCTTCCGGTCCGCACGCTCGTCGGCCGAGCGGCCGTACCGGCCCTCGGGAAGGCCCTGGCGCACCGAGCTCATGATCTTTCCTCTCCTGGGGACTCGGGGTCCGCGACCCCCGGAATTTTCCGTCCCCCGATTCGGTCACTATAGAAGCCGCCGATCGCGCCGAATCGCAGAGGATCCTGTTTTGACCGAGCAGCTTCGACTGATGGCCGTACACGCCCACCCCGACGACGAGTCGAGCAAGGGCGCCGCCACGATGGCCAAGTACGTGTCCGAGGGGATCCCGGTGCTGGTGGTGACCTGCACCGGTGGCGAGCGCGGCTCGATCCTGAACCCCAAGCTCCAGGGCGACAAGTACATCGAGGAGCACATCCACGAGGTCCGCGCCAAGGAGATGGACGAGGCCCGCGACATCCTGGGCGTCGACCAGGAGTGGCTGGGCTACGTCGACTCCGGCCTGCCCGAGGGCGACCCGCTGCCGCCGCTGCCCGAGGGGTGCTTCGCCCTGGAGGACGTGGACGAGGCCGCCGGCCGGCTGGTGAAGAAGATCCGCGCGTTCCGGCCGCAGGTCATCACGACGTACGACGAGAACGGCGGCTACCCGCACCCCGACCACATCATGACCCACAAGATCTCGATGGTGGCGTTCGACGGGGCGGCCGACGCCGAGAAGTACCCGGAGGACGAGTTCGGCCCCGTCCACCAGCCGCAGAAGCTCTACTTCAACCAGGGCTTCAACAAGCCGCGCACCATCGCCCTGCACGAGGCGCTGCTGGAGCGCGGCCTGGAGTCCCCGTACGGGGAGTGGCTGGAGCGGTGGAAGGAGTTCGAGCGCAAGGAGCGCACGCTGACCACGCACGTGCCGTGCGCGGACTTCTTCGAGATCCGTGACAAGGCGCTGATCGCGCACGCCACGCAGATCGACCCGGACGGCGGCTGGTTCCGCGTCCCGCTGGAGCTCCAGAAGGAGGTCTGGCCCACGGAGGAGTACGAGCTGGCGAAGTCGCTCGTGGACACGTCCCTCCCCGAGTCCGACCTCTTCGCGGGCATCCGGGAGAATGCGTAGCTATGAGCGCTACCCAGGCAGCAATCGCCCAGCTCCTCCCGCTGGCCGGCGACACCTTCGACAAGAACAAGGTGACGCCCGGCCTCCTGGGCTTCATCGTGTTCGCGGCCCTCGCCCTGGGGGCGTGGGCCCTGATGAAGTCGATGAACCGGCACATGGGCCGGGTGAACTTCCAGGAGACCCCGGACCCGTCGCCCGAGTCCGCACCGGCTGCGGGGTCGGGGTCGGCGAAGCCGAAGCAGGCATAGGCATGGCCTAGGCAGGCCTGGAGCAGGGCCTGGCCTGGGGCCTGGGGTCGCCGCCGCACGGGTCGCGCGGGGGGCTGGCCCGGGGCGCGCCTTTCCAGCCCCGCCGGCGTTTGAGGCGCGGGGTCTGGGGCGGAGCCCCAGGAACGGGAAGGGGCGGGGTGGGGAAAGGGCCCCGCGCAGCGGCCAGCCCCCTGCCTCGTCCCTGCCGCGGGCCGTACGCCGGCCTTGGCCCTGCCCCGGGCACAGGGGCCCGGGCCCCGCGCTGCCCGTCGGCTTCGGCCCGCCCTCGGGCCGCCGCGGTCGCCGTGACCCGGCCCCAGGGCCCGCCGGCGCCTACTCCGCCGTAGGCGGGACGCCCGACTCCGCCGCGGGCGGAACGCCCCCCGGCGCCGGCGGGACGCCCAGGATCTCGCGGGAGTGACGGTTCGGGACCAGGGACAGGCGCCAGCCCGGCCAGTCGCCCTGCACCGGGTCCACCCCACGCGCCAGGATCACCCCGTACGCCTCCGCACAGTCCGTGAGCCGGGCGTCACGCGCCGGGTGCGTCGCGGCCGCCAGCGCCGCCAGTTCCGCACGGGCGGTCTCCGGGCCCGCGCCCGGTGACGCGTACGGCAGCAGCGTGCAGCGCAGGAAGCGTGCCCAGTCCTCGCCCCGCCGGTCCCCGTACGACGCGAACAGCCCGACCGCCGCCTCGCACAGCGCCACCGCCTGCGCCGGCCGGCCGTTGCCGCCGTCCACCACCGCCAGCTCCAGGCAGGTCCACGCCTCCCCGTGCGCCAGGCCGATCCGCCGGAAGTCCGCCCGCGCGTCCACGAGCAGCTGACGCGCGAAACCGGAGTTGCGCAGGTTCCCCGTCAGCGCCGCCCGCTGGTCCCGGGTGACCCGGCCCGAGTGGTGCCGCGCGCACGCCAGCCCGTACACGTCCCGCATCCGCGAGAACATCGTCCGCGCCCGTTCCAGCTCCCGTACCGCCGGATCGCGTTCGCCCTGCTCCTCCAGCGCGTGCCCGAGGTGGTACAGCGTCCACGCCTCGCCGCGCGCGTCCTCCGCCTCCCGGTGCCGGGCCAGCGCCTCGCGCAGCCGCTCCACTCCCGGCCCCGGATCGCCGTCCACCACCCGGGCCCGCCCCAGCTGCGTCAGCGCCCACGCCTCGCCCCGCGCGTCGTGCGTGCGCCCGTACAGGTCGAGCGCCCGCCGCAGCTCCGTCTCCGCCCGCGGTACGTCTCCGGTCCGCAGGAACACCTGGCCCAGCTGGAAGTGCGCCCACGCCTCGCCGTGCACGCTCCCGCTCTCCCGGTGCAGCGCGAGGGACCGCTCCAGCAGGGCCCGCGCCTCGGCGACGCGGGTCCGGTCGCGTTCCACCGCGCCCAGGGCGTGCAGGGCCCACGCCCGGTCGCCGGCCAGCTCCGGCGGGGCCTGGAGCGCGATCGCCTCGCTGATCCGCGCCGCCGCCTCGGCCAGGTTGCCCTGGTGGTGCAGGGTGATCCCGAGCGAGACCAGGGCCCGCGCGGCCCCGGCCTCGTGCCGGTCCTCGAAGTACTGGTCCACCACCGAGGCCAGGGTGGTGCGCGCCTTGTCCAGCTCGCCCAGCTGCCGCGCGGCGATGCCCGTACGCCACTGGACCGACCGGACCAGCCGCGCCTGGCCCGTCGTACGGACGGCCTGGGCCAGCTCGTCGATCTCGCCCAGCCGGTAGAGGTCGCCGCGCAGCAGGCAGAAGTCGCACAGGGCGCCCAGCAGGTTCAGCACCGCGCGCTGGTCGACGCCCTCGGCGTGCCGCAGGGCCGCGGTGATGAAGCTCGACTCGTCCTCCAGCCAGCGCAGGGCCGCGTCGAGCGAGGTGAATCCGTGGCCGGCGACGGCGCCCGACCCCGGATACGTGCCGGCCCGGGTCGACGTCCTCCCGTCGACCATCCCGATCACGGTGTCGGCGAGCTGGGCGTACGTACGGATCAGCCGCTCGTGCGCGGCCGCGGCCCCGGCCCGGTCCTCGTCGGCGGCGAGCCGGGCGGCGGCGTAGGAGCGGACGGCGTCGTGCATGCGGTAGCGCTCGCCGCGCACCCGGTCGACCAGGCCGGCCCGCCACAGCTC
>NZ_WTFF01000293.1 GCF_019400985.1 Streptomyces bambusae | reverse complement strand
ACGACCGGCCCTGCGGCCCCCGGCACGCCGTCGACGAACCCTGCCGACCCGACCGCCCCGTCCGGCCCGTCCGGCCCGATCGACCCGACGGTGCCGCCCGTCGCCGGCACCCCGGCCGCCCCCGGCGACGCGTCCGACTCCTCGGGCACCGGGCGCCACCGCGGCACCCCGGCGGCCGAGGGCTCCTCCACGTCCCCCACGGCCCCCGCCACCTCCACCGGCCCCACCGCTCCCGCTGGTTCCGCGTCGGACTCGACGTACACGGTGAAGCAGGGCGACAACCTGACGACCATCGCGAAGGCCAAGGGGCTCAAGGGCGGCTGGAGCGCCCTGTACAAGGCCAATGAGCAGGTCATCGGCAAGGACGCCGACCTGATCAAGCCCGGCCAGAACCTGGATGTAACCGCGTAATAGGGGCACTTCGGGCGTCCGGAAAGCGCTTGATGTCCGTTTTGATCAAGTGAGACATGCGTCTCTTCCGGTCAACTGGCGTGTCTCTCTTGCGGAATGTCCCAAACCCCCTGCTCACCTGCAAAAACACCCCTTTGGGGAGGGCAAGTAGGGGTGGTTTCCGCCCGAAGTCGCTTGTTGAACATCGGGCGGAGACCTGTCTACCTTCTGGATCGCCCGCCACCGCGGGCCCCTTCGACCGCATCGCCGAATCCTGCCGGCGGCCGCTAGGGAACAGTCGTCGCGCAAGCGCCGAAGGCAGGAGCGGGGGACCCAAGGTTTTTGCCGGGCCCGGCCATTGAGAGATGGTCACGGGAACGGCTAGGGGTTAAGCCGCGCGCTAGGTCGCGCGGCCGGGCACTCATCCGCCCGAACCCGACAGCTCACCTCGTAGGCGTCGGTGAGGAGAAGTTCCATGCTGCTTTCCGGCAAGGGCAAGCACCGTCGCGCCTCGAAGGCCACCCGCATCGTCACGCTCGCCGGCGTCACCGGCGCGGCCATCGCCGCCCCGCTGATCACCGCGACCTCCGCGAGCGCCGCCACGGCCTCGCAGTGGGACGCCGTCGCCCAGTGCGAGTCCGGCGGCAACTGGTCGATCAACACCGGCAACGGCTACTACGGCGGCCTGCAGTTCTCTTCCTCCACCTGGGCCGCGTACGGCGGCCGGTCCTACGCCCCGCAGGCCAACCAGGCCACCAAGGGCCAGCAGATAGCCATCGCCGAGAAGGTCCTCAAGGGCCAGGGCAAGGGCGCCTGGCCGCACTGCGGCAAGGGCCTGACCAACGCCGCGTACAACGGTGGCGGCGCCCAGGCCCCGGCCGCCAAGCCGAAGGTCGAGACGAAGAAGGCCGACAAGAAGTACGAGGCCCCGGCGGTGAAGAAGGAGGCGCGCTCCGAGGCGCCGACCACCCGCTCCCAGCGCGCCGAGGCCCCGGCCGCGGCCCCCGCCGCGAAGCCCGCCGAGGCCGCCCCCGCGACCGGCACCGGCTCGTACGAGGTCAAGGCCGGCGACACCCTCAGCACCATCGCCCAGGCCCAGGGCGTCAAGGGCGGCTGGGAGAAGCTCTTCGAGCTGAACAAGGACACCGTGAAGGACGCCGACCTGATCTTCCCGGGTCAGAAGCTGAAGCTCAGCTGACCTGAGCTGAGCTGAGCTGACCTGAGCTCAGCTGAACCTTGCGGGAATCCCCGCATCCGTCACTGCCGCCCGGCGCGTATCCCCCCCACGCGCCGGGCGGTGGCGCGTCCGCCCGGAGTCGTGGTGCGGCCGTCCGGAGTCGTGGTGCGTCCGCCCGGGGGCGCGCGGGTTCCGCCGGGGGTCCGCCGTGGGCCCGCCGGGGGTCCGCAAGCGGTGGTGTGCCTGCCCGAATGCGGGCAGCAGGCGCCGGAAGGCCCGTTGATCATGGCCTCTATGTCCTGGAAGAGGAGTATTCGGCCCCTTTTTCGTCCCAGGGGGCGGGCGGTCGGCGGGCGCGGCGCCCGGAGCCGGTTAGGCTCTAGTCCGGCAGGGCCGTCCGCCGGCCCGTCAGCGCCACCGCACACCCAGCGTCACATCCCAGAAGGAGATGCTCGTGCCGTCCATCGACGTCGTCGTAGCCCGGGAAATCCTGGACTCCCGAGGCAACCCCACGGTCGAGGTCGAGGTGGGCCTCGACGACGGCAGCACCGGCCGTGCTGCCGTTCCGTCCGGCGCCTCCACCGGTGCCTTCGAGGCCATTGAGCTCCGCGACGGGGACCCCAACCGCTACATGGGCAAGGGCGTCGAGAAGGCCGTCCTCGCGGTCATCGAGCAGATCGGCCCGGAGCTCGTCGGCTACGACGCCACCGAGCAGCGCCTGATCGACCAGGCCATGTTCGACCTGGACGCCACCGACAACAAGGGCTCGCTCGGCGCCAACGCCATCCTCGGCGTCTCCCTGGCCGTGGCCCACGCCGCCTCCGAGGCCTCGGACCTCCCGCTCTTCCGCTACCTCGGCGGCCCGAACGCGCACCTGCTGCCCGTTCCGATGATGAACATCCTCAACGGCGGCTCGCACGCCGACTCCAACGTGGACATCCAGGAGTTCATGATCGCGCCGATCGGCGCGGAGTCCTTCTCCGAGGCGCTGCGCTGGGGCACCGAGGTCTACCACACCCTCAAGTCCGTGCTGAAGGGCAAGGGCCTGTCCACCGGCCTGGGCGACGAGGGCGGCTTCGCCCCGAACCTCGGCTCCAACCGCGAGGCGCTCGACCTCATCCTCGAGGCCATCAAGCAGGCCGGCTACACCCCGGGCACGGACATCGCGCTCGCGCTCGACGTCGCCGCGTCCGAGTTCTACAAGGACGGCAAGTACAACTTCGAGGGCCAGTCCCGCTCGGCCGCCGAGATGACCGAGTACTACGAGGAGCTCGTCGCCGCGTACCCGCTGGTCTCCATCGAGGACCCGCTGTTCGAGGACGACTGGGCCGGCTGGAAGGTCATCACCGACAAGCTCGGTGCCAAGGTCCAGCTCGTCGGCGACGACCTGTTCGTCACCAACCCCGAGCGCCTCGCCCGCGGCATCGAGGAGGGCACCGCCAACGCCCTGCTCGTGAAGGTGAACCAGATCGGCTCCCTGACCGAGACCCTGGACGCCGTCGAGCTCGCCCAGCGCAACGGCTTCAAGTGCATGATGTCGCACCGCTCCGGCGAGACCGAGGACGTCACCATCGCCGACCTCGCCGTCGCCACCAACTGCGGCCAGATCAAGACCGGCGCCCCGGCCCGCTCCGAGCGCGTCGCCAAGTACAACCAGCTGCTGCGCATCGAGGAGATCCTCGACGACGCCGCCGTGTACGCGGGCCGCTCGGCGTTCCCGCGGTTCCGCACCGCGAACCAGTAGCCGGCAGGCAGAGGCTGGGGCTGATCACACGCCCCAGCCTCCGCCTCCGTACGTCCTCGCACCCGGTCCCGTACCGTGTGCGGGGACGTACTGCGTACTGCGTACTGCGCACTGCGTCATCTCGTAGCTGCGTGAACTCGTAAGACATGGGGAGGCGGGACATGGCCGGGAACCGGGACCGGTTCTCCACCGCGACCAGGCTGAAGCAGCTGGGTGAGCGGACCGCCGCCCACGTCTACCGCTCCCAGTCGCGCCGCCAGGTCCGGCGCAGCCGGCTCACCGGCCGCGCCGCGCTGCTGGTGCTCGTCCTCTGTACGCTGGTCGTCGCCCTCGCGTACCCCATGCGCCAGTACGTGTCCCAGCGCTCGGAGATCGCGGATCAGCAGCGGACCGCCCACGAGGCGCGCCAACGCCTTGAGGAACTGCGCGACGAGAAGGCCCGCTGGCAGGACCCGGCCTACGTGGAGCAGCAGGCGCGCAAGCACCTGCACTACGTACGCCCCGGGGAGGTCGGCTACACGGTGATCGACCCCGACGCCGAGACCGAGGAACGGCGCCGCAGCGGCAAGGACGCCGCGGACCGCCCCTGGTACTCGAACGTCTGGGACGGCGTCGACAAGGCCGACCGCCCTGATCGTCCTGACCGCTGATCGTCCTGACCGTCCTGACCGCTGATCGTCCTGACCGTCCTGACCGCTGATCGTCCTGATCGTCCTGACCGCTGATCGTCCTGACCGCTGATCGTCCTGACCGTCCTGACCGCTGACCGCCCCGACCGCTGACGGCCCTGACCGCTGACCGCCACTGTCGTTCTACCGCTCACGTTCTACCGCTCGCGCTCCACCACTAACGAAGAGACTTCCTCCAGGCATGCAGACGCCCCCGCCCCAGACCGAACGGACCGAGCCGACCGACGCCGACATCGAGGCGTTCCAGCAGCAGCTCGGCCGCCCGCCGCGCGGGCTGCGCGCCATCGCGCACCGCTGCCCCTGCGGCCAGCCGGACGTGGTCGAGACGGCCCCCCGCCTCCCCGACGGCACGCCCTTCCCCACCCTCTACTACCTGACCTGCCCGCGTGCCGCCTCCGCGATCGGCACGCTGGAGGCCAACGGCGTGATGAAGGAGATGCAGGCCCGGCTCGCCGAGGACCCGGAGCTCGCCGCCGCCTACCGGGCTGCGCACGAGGACTACATCCGGCGCCGTGACGCCATCGAGGTGCTCCAGGGCTTCCCGAGCGCGGGCGGCATGCCCGACCGGGTCAAGTGCCTGCACGTGCTGGTCGGCCACTCGCTGGCGGCCGGGCCGGGCGTGAACCCGTTCGGCGACGAGGCCCTGGCCATGCTGCCGGAGTGGTGGGCCAAGGGCCCCTGCGTCACGCCGTGCGTGGACAAGGCGGAGAATGTGGAGCCGGTGGAGCAGAGGAAGGAATCGGAGCAGTGACCCGGGTCGCCGCCATCGACTGCGGTACGAACTCCATCCGCCTGCTCGTCACCGACGTCGACCCCGTCACGGGCACCCAGGCCGACCTGGACCGGCGGATGGTCATCGTCCGCCTCGGCCAGGGCGTGGACCGGACCGGCCGGCTGGCCCCGGAGGCCCTGGAGCGCACCTTCGCGGCCTGCCGCGAGTACGCCGCGGTCATCAAGGAGCTGGGCGCCGAGAAGATCCGCTTCGTGGCCACCTCGGCCTCCCGGGACGCCGAGAACCGCGACGACTTCGGCCGGGGCATCCTCGACATCCTGGGCGTCGAGCCCGAGGTGATCTCCGGCGAGCAGGAGGCGGAGTTCTCCTTCACCGGCGCCACGAAGTCCCTGGCCGCCGCGGGTGCGGACCACTTGGACAAGCCCTTCCTGGTGGTGGACATCGGCGGCGGCTCGACCGAGTTCGTGGTCGGCGAGGAGCACGTGCGCGCCGCCCGCTCGGTGGACGTGGGCTGCGTCCGGATGACCGAGCGCCACCTGGTCGTGGACGGGGTCGTCACGGACCCGCCCACCTCCGCCCAGGTCGCCGCCATACGTGCCGACATCGAGGCCGCCCTCGACCGGGCCGCCGAGACCGTACCGCTGGCCGAGGCCCGCACCCTGGTCGGCCTGGCCGGCTCGGTGACCACCGTCGCCGGCATCGCCCTGGGCCTGGCGGAGTACGACTCCGCGGCCATCCACCACGCGGTGATCCCCTACGAGCAGGTCCGCGAGATCAGCGAGCGCATGCTGACCTCGACCCACGCCGAGCGTGCGGCCCTGGGCGTCATGCACCCGGGCCGGGTCGACGTGATCGGCGCCGGAGCCCTGGTCCTACGCGTCCTGATGGAGCGCATCGGCGCCACGGAGGTCGTGGTCTCGGAACACGACATCCTGGACGGCATCGCCTGGTCGATGGTCTAGGCGTACTCCGTCCCCCCTCGGCGCGGGGCCGAGGGGGGGTGCGGCCTGGCCGAGGGCATCGGAGATGGGGCTGACCTGAGGGGGCACGTCCCCGCTGGGCGGGGTCGGTTGCGCCACGGTGTCTGCCCGCCAGTCCATTGTCCGAGCAGGTCGGCGGCCGGCGTCAAAGGCGCTCCCTCCGGTCGCGTCGCTGCGCGATGTCGCTGCGCTCCACCTTTGACACCGACCACCGCCCCGCCCAGCCAACTACCTGGCGGTCAGGCACCGAGGGGGCTGGCAGGGGGACCCTGAGTTCCCCGAGCGGGAGCCAGACGCCTGGTCCTTCGTGCCGGCCACGCGGAATCGCGCCCTTCGGGCGACCGGCCAACCCCTCCGCCAGGCCAGGCACCGCAAGCCGCGCCGAGGGCGCGGAACGCGTCAGATCGCTACGCGCTCCAGCCGTCTCGGCGTCCCCGGCCCGCCTGTGGCCGGACATAGGCCGCCATCGACCGCCACGCGCAGCGGCTACCGGGCGGCGCCTCCCCGTCGTTCCGGCGCCGATCTACCTCGTCAGAGGTTGCGGTAGACGTCGCAGCGGTCGCCGACCTTCACGACGAGGACGACGAGCTCGCCGTCCAGCACCTGGTAGGCGATCCGGTAGCTGCCCACCCGGAGCCGGTACAGCTCCGACGGACCGGTCAGCTTCTTGAGGTCGGCGTCCTCACGGTACGGGTCGTCTCCGAGCGCGGTCAGCGCGGTGAGGATGTGCATGGCCGCGGGCCGGTCGATCGCCCGCAACTGCCGCTGCGCCGCCACGGTGAAGCGGAACGCGTACTTCACGCCGCGCCTTCACCCCGCTCGGTGAACAGGTCGGCGAGCAGCTCGGCCATCGTCACCGTCGGACCGCCTTCGGCGAGAACTGCCTCGGCTTCGCGGGCGAGCAACTCGGCGGCCGCTTCCTCCAGCGCGTTGAAGTGCGAGGAGGGCCGATGACCACTGCACCGAACCCGGTACCGCAGCCCGTTCCCCAGCCCGCCTCGAACCGTCCGCTGACCCGGATGGTCTCGTACGCCGTCTTCGCCGGACTCGGCGTGGGTGTCGGGCGCGGCGGGCTGTAGGTCGCGGGCGGCTGTGCAAACCGGGCGGAATCGGCCGGGTCGGGTGGC
This sequence comes from Streptomyces bambusae, assembly GCF_019400985.1. Taxonomy (GTDB): domain Bacteria; phylum Actinomycetota; class Actinomycetes; order Streptomycetales; family Streptomycetaceae; genus Streptomyces; species Streptomyces bambusae_A. Next base: position 2,322 of record NZ_WTFF01000293.1, on the reverse strand, counting down.
GGCAAGGGGTCGGTCGGCCCTGGGGGTGGAGGAAGTTCGTGAAGTTCTTCACAAGGAAAATGAGCCTGGGGGGCCGATCCGGGGGTGATTTGGGCGGCTCCGGAGGTTCGCAGGCTCGTTTTCTGAGGTCGCTTGTGCGCATCGTGGACGCGGCGCGTTCCGTGTCGGAGGTACGTACGAACCCGGTGGTCCAGTCCGGTTCCGGCCCGGGAGGCCAGGTCGGAGCGGGGATTCAACGACTCCCGTTACACCCTGGTTCCCGTTCGACGCCATGACCTCGGTCACGTGGGCCGCGCAGTGTAGCAGAGGGGTGGGAGGTCCTTGTGAAGGCCCTCACGAGCATCGCCCCATCGGGTGCTGGATACTCATTCCATGAGCACCACGGAGCGTCCCAGGATCCTCGTAGTAGGCGGTGGGTACGTAGGCCTGTACGCAGCCAAGCGCATCATGAAGAAGATGCGCTACGGCGAGGCGACCGTCACGGTCGTCGACCCGCGGTCGTACATGACCTATCAGCCCTTCCTCCCCGAAGTGGCCGCAGGCAGTATCTCGCCTCGGCACGTCGTCGTCCCGCTGCGACGCGTGCTGCCCAAGGCTGAGGTTCTCACCGGCCGGGTCACCAGCATCGACCAGGACCGCAAGGTCGCCGTCGTCACGCCGCTCGTCGGCGAGGCGTACGAGCTGCCCTTCGACTACCTGGTGATCGCGCTCGGCGCCATCTCCCGCACCTTCCCGATCCCCGGCCTCGCCGAGCAGGGCATCGGCATGAAGGGCGTCGAAGAGGGCATCGGTCTGCGCAACCACGTCCTCGAGCAGCTCGACAAGGCCGAGTCCACGACGGACGAGAACGTCCGCCGCAAGGCCCTCACCTTCGTCTTCGTCGGCGGCGGCTTCGCCGGCGCGGAGACCATCGGTGAGGTCGAGGACATGGCCCGCGACGCCGCGAAGTACTACACCACGATCAAGCGCGAGGACATGCGCTTCATCCTGGTGGACGCGGCCGACAAGATCCTTCCCGAGGTCGGCCCCAAGCTGGGCGCCTGGGGCAAGGAGCACCTCGAGTCCCGCGGCATCGAGATCTACCTCAACACCTCCATGGACTCCTGCGTGGACGGCCACGTGGTCCTGAAGAACGGCCTCGAGGTCGACTCCAGCACCATCGTGTGGACCGCCGGCGTCAAGCCGAACCCGGCCCTGGCCCGCTACGGCCTGCCGCTGGGCCCGCGCGGCCACGTCGACTGCGCGCCCACCCTCCAGGTGCAGGGCACCGACTACATCTGGGCCGCCGGCGACAACGCCCAGGTCCCGGACGTCGCCCTGCGCAAGGCCGGCGTCGAGAACGCCTGGTGCCCGCCGAACGCCCAGCACGCGCTGCGTCAGGCCAAGGTCCTCGGCGACAACGTCATCTCCGGCATGCGGGGCTTCCCGCAGAAGGAGTACGAGCACCACAACAAGGGCGCGGTGGCGGGCCTCGGCCTCCACAAGGGCGTCGCGATGCTCGTCTTCGGCAAGATGAAGATCAAGCTCAAGGGCCGGCTGGCCTGGTACATGCACCGTGGCTACCACGGCATGGCCATGCCGACCTGGAACCGCAAGATCCGCGTCTTCGCCGACTGGACCCTCGGCATGTTCCTCAAGCGCGAGGTGGTCTCCCTCGGCGCGCTGGAGAGCCCCCGCGAGGAGTTCTACGAGGCCGCCAAGCCGGCCCCGGTCGCCTCGGCCCCGGCCGCCGAGAAGGCCAAGGCCTCCTGACGTCCCTGACGTAGGGACGACCTGCTGTACGACCCCGAAGGGGCCGCCTGCCATCCGTGGTGCGGGCGGCCCTTCGGCGTACCCGGACCCGCCCGGACCCGGTGTGCGCCCGCCCCGCCCGGCTTACCCCGCCGACGGGCTGGGTAGAGGCATGCGTCGGAGTTTTCTGGAGGTGTGGGCCCATGACCGACGCCGCGCCGCGGCTGGCTGCTCTTGCCGAGACCCTGCTGGGCGCCCCGCCGCCCGTCCGCATCCGCGCCTGGGACGGCAGCGAGGCCGGGCCGCCCGGAGCCCCCGTGCTGGTCGTCCGCCACCGCCGGGCCCTGCGCCGCATCCTGTGGAAGCCGGGCGAACTGGGCCTGGCCCGCGCCTGGGTGGCCGGCGAGATCGCCGTCGAGGGCGACCTGTACGAGGCACTGGACCGGCTCGCGGGCCTGCTGTGGGAGAAGGACCCCGATGCCCCGGCCCGGGCCGGCCGCGACGGCGGGCCGCTGGCCCTGCTGCGCGACGGCGGCGGGCGGGCCGCCGTACGCGACCTGCTCGCTGTCTCTTATTCCCATCTCCGAGCCC
>NZ_WTFF01000292.1 GCF_019400985.1 Streptomyces bambusae | reverse complement strand
CGGGTGAGGTGGTGTTCACGGGGCGGTTGTCGGTGTCGGGTGTGTCGTGGCTGGGTGATCACGCGGTGGCGGGGTCGGTGCTGCTTCCGGGTACGGCGTTCGTGGAGTTGGGTGTGCGTGCGGGGGACGAGGTGGGGTGCGGCCGGCTGGAGGAGCTGACCCTCGAAGCCCCCCTGGTGCTCGCGGGCCGCGGAGGTGCCCAGGTGCAACTGTCGGTCGGCCCCGCCGACGACGACGGCACCCGGCCCCTCACCGTCCATGCCCGCCCCGCCCACGACACCGAAGGCCCGTGGACCCGCCACGCCTCCGGCCGCCTGGCTCCGGCCCCCGCCGGCCGACCGGCCGGACCGGAGCCGATCCCCGGTGGGGTGTGGCCCCCGGCGGGAGCCGAGCCCGTCGACCTCTCCGGCTTCTACGACGGCATGGCCGACGCCGGCCTCGACTACGGTCCGGCGTTCCGTGGGTTGCGGGTGGCGTGGCGGCTGGGTGACGAGGTGTTCGCGGAAGTGGCTCTGGAGGCGGGGGACGTGGCGGACGCGGGCCGGTTCGGCCTGCACCCCGCCCTTCTCGACGCCGCCCTGCACGCGGCAGGCCTCGGCACCCTCCTCGGCGGCCCCGGCGTCCGCCTGCCGTTCTCCTGGAACGGTGTCGAACTGCACGCCGCCGGAGCGGCGGCCCTGCGCGTCCGGCTGCGGCGGGTCGGCACCGACACGATCGACCTGACCGCCACCGACGCCACCGGCCGACCGGTCCTCACCGCGGAGGCGCTCTCGCTGCGTCCGTTGGCGGGTGGGGTGGCTGCCGGGGCGGTGGGTGATGCGTTGTTCCGGCTGGACTGGGTGCCGGCCCCGGTCGGCGGTGAGGCCGTGGCTGCGGGCCGGGTCGTGGAGGTGGACACATCGGCAGGCGTTCGCTGCGCCCTGGACGTGGTGCTGGGCGCGGTGCAGAAGCACATCGCCGACGAGGACGCCGAGCGTCTGGTGGTGGTGACGCGGGGTGCGGTCGGTGCGGGTGCGGCTGATCTGGCGGGTGCGGCGGTGTGGGGTCTGGTGCGTTCGGCGCAGTCGGAGCACCCGGGCCGTATCGCGCTGCTGGATCTGCCGGTCGGCGAGGACGCGGATGCGTATGTCGCTTCTGCCGAGCCGCAGGTGGTGGTGCGTGGGGGAGCGGCGCGTGTGCCGCGTCTGGTGCGGGCGGTGTCGCCGTCCGAGCCGGCTCCTGCGTTGTCGTTCGCCGCGGGCGGGACGGTGCTGGTCACGGGCGGTACGGGGACGTTGGGCCGGGCCGTTGCCCGCCACTTGGTCGCCGTGCACGGCGTACGGCACCTGCTGCTGCTCAGCCGTTCTGGTGGCGGCGAGGACCTGGTGGCCGAACTCGCTGAGGCGGGGGCGCAGGTGCGGGTGGTGGCGTGTGACGTCGCCGACCGCGAGGCGCTGGCCGCCGTCCTGGAGTCGATACCGGCCGAGCACCCGCTGACTGGTGTGATCCACACCGCCGGCGTCCTGGACGACGGCGTGGTGGAGTCCCTGACCGCGGAGCGGTTGGACAAAGTGTTGCGGCCGAAGGTGGACGCGGCGTGGAACCTGCACGAGCTCACCCGTGGGTCGGATCTGTCGGCGTTCGTGTTGTTCTCGTCGGCGTCCGGCCTGCTGGGTGCTCCGGGCCAGGGCAACTACGCCGCCGCCAACGCCTGTCTGGATGCGCTGGCCCAGTACCGGCGTGACCTGGGCCTGCCGGGGCTGTCGCTCGCGTGGGGTCTGTGGGCCGAACGCAGCGGCATGACGGGGGCTTTGGGTGAGGGGGACGTCGAGCGGATCAGCCGTGGCGGGGTCGCGGCGCTGACGACCGAGGAAGGCCTGGCCCTCCTCGATGCCGCACCCACCCACGACCAAGCCCTCCTCGTGCCCGTCCGCCTGGAGCTCCCGGCGCTGCGGGCCCGCGCCCGCCACGAGGACCTGCCGCCGCTGCTGCACGGCCTGGTCGCCCCGCGCCGGGACCGTGCCGCGGCCACCGGCCCCGCCCCGCAGGTCACCGAGGACCCGCTCACGCTGGTGCTGGCCCACACGGCGGCGGTGCTCGGCCATGCCTCGGCCGACCGGATCGAGGCCGACCGCAAGTTCCTGGAGCTGGGCTTCGACTCGTTGACCTCGGTACGCCTGCGCAACAGCCTCGGCACCGCCACCGGACTGCGGCTGCCGGCCACCGCCGTCTTCGACCACCCCACCCCGGCCGCCCTGGCCGAGCACCTGGAGGGCGAACTCGCGGCGGGCCGGACCGTACGCCCGGCCGAACCCGAGCCGGCGGCCGCCCAGCCGATCGCCGAGCTCTACCGCCGGGCCTGCGCCGACGGCAAGATCCACGAGGGCACGGCCCTGCTCGTCGCGGCCGCCGCCCTGCGACCGGCCTTCGACGACCCGGCGTACGCGGGGCCCGACCCGGTCAGCCTCGCCGAGGGGCCGCACGGGCCGGCGCTGATCTGCCTGCCCTCGGTCACCGCACTGTCGAGCCCGCACCAGTTCGCACGGTTCGCCGCGCCCTTCCGGGGTCACCGCGACGTATCCGTCCTGCCGCTGCCCGGATACACGGACGGCGAGGCACTGCCCGGCACCGCCGAGGCTCTGGTCGGGCACCTGGCCGGGGCGGCTCTGCGCCGAGCCGGGGGCGCGCCGTTCGCCCTCGCGGGCTACTCCTCCGGCGGCTGGCTCGCCCACGCGGTGGCCCGGCACCTCGAACGCTGCGGCACCCCGCCGGCGGGCCTGGTGCTGCTGGACACCTTCCTGCCCGAGGACGCGGCCCTGCCCGCGTTCCGCTCGGGCATGACCGACGCGATGTTCGAACGGGAGAATGACTTGGGCTGGATGACCGACACCCGGCTGACCGCCATGGGCGGTTACCTCCGCCTCTTCCACAACTGGCGGCCCGACCCCATGGCGGTGCCGACCCTGCTCGTCGGCGCGGACCGCTCCCTGGTCCCCGATGCCGCGCACCGGGCGTCCTGGCCGCTCGCGCACACGGCCGTCGACGTGCCCGGCGACCACTTCACGATGATGGAGGACGACGCGCACAGCGCCGCCCGCGCCGTCGCCCACTGGCTGGGGACGACCCTGTCATGACCGCACCGAACATCCCGGCCGCCGCGACGGCACCGGATCCGGACCCGGACCAGGCCCCGGACCCGGACCCGGCCCCGGCGGGCACCCGCCGGGGGCTGGGCCCCGAGGTCCGCAAGGCCGCCGCGGTCGTCATCGTGGGCGCGACGATGTCGTTTCTCGACTCGACGATCGTCAACGTGGCGCTCGACGCCCTGAGTACGGACCTGTCCGCCCCGCTGGCCACCGTCCAGTGGGTGGTCACCGCCTACCTGCTGGCGGTGGCCGCGGTCATCCCCGTCTCGGGCTGGGCCGCCCGCCGGTTGGGGGCCCGCAGGACGTACGTGTGGGCCGTGGTCGTGTTCACCCTCGCCTCCGCGCTGTGCGCGCTGGCGGCGAACGCACCCCAGCTCATCGCGTTCCGCGCGCTCCAGGGCCTCGGCGGCGGACTGATCATGCCCGTCGGCCAGATGATCCTGGCCCGGGCGGCGGGGCCGAAGAACATGTCCCGCGTGATGGCCACCGTCGGGGTGCCGATCGTACTGGCCCCGGTGTTCGGCCCGTTCGCCGGCGGCCTCCTGCTGCACCACGCCGACTGGCGGTGGATCTTCCTGGTCAACCTGCCCGTCGGGGCCGCGGCCGTCGCCTGCGCCCTGCTCCTGCTGGAGCCCGGCAGCCGTGAGGCGGCAGCGCCGCTCGACGTGCCGGGGCTGGTGGCGGTGTCCACGGCGATGGCGGCTCTGACGTACGGGCTCGGCGGCGGCGCCGGCGCCCCGTTCGCCCTGGGCGCGGGCGCGGTCCTGCTGGTCCTGTTCGTCCTGCGGAGCCTGCGCACCGCCCACCCCCTCCTCGACGTCCGGCTCTACCGCAGGCCGGTCTTCCGGGCCGCGTCCGTGACCACGTTCCTGCTGTCGACCGGCATGTACGGCGGGATGGTCGTCATGCCGCTGTACTTCCAGGACGTCCGGCAGGCGGACCCCGTCACCACGGCTGTGCTCCTGGTCCCCTCCAGCATCGGCGCGGCGGCCGCGACCTGGCTCTCCGGCCGGGCCGCCGAGCGGTGGGGCGGCGGCCGCACCGCACTGGCCGGGGCGGTGCTGAGCCTGGTCGCGTCCGTCCCGTTCGTCCTGCTGCGCGCGGACACGCCGTACGCGGTGATCGGCGCCGCCATGACCCTCTCCGGCTTCGGCGTCGGTCTGTCCGTCATGCCCGCGATGACCACCGCCTTCCGGACCCTGGAGCCCGCGAAGATCGGCGACGCCGCTCCGCAGCTGGCGGTCCTCCAGCGGCTGGGCGGGTCCATCGCGACGGCCGTGCTGGTGGCGGTGCTCCAGAGCGGACTCGACTCCGCGGACGCGACGGCGCCCGCCCGGGCGGACGCGTTCGCCGTCACCTTCGCCTGGTCGCTGGCCCTGTCGGCGGCGGCCGCCCTGGCCGCCGTACGGCTGGCCCGGGCCCAACGAGAGGAACCCGCATGCTGACCGCCAGTCCCGTCCTCACCCTGCCCGCCCGCCTGCCGGCCGCCCTGCCGGAGCCCGTCCCCGTGCCGGAGTCCGTCCCCGTGCCGGCTGCCCTGCCGGAGTCCGTCCCCGTACCGGAGCCCGCCCCCGTGCCGGCCGTCGGAGCGGCGTCGGGGACGACCTGCTGCACGCCTCGGACCGCCGCGGCGTCCCCCGTGCGGGCCCCGGCCGACGAGGAGGCGCTCTGCCACCGCGTGGACGCCACCGACGACCAGATCATCGCGCTGATCGTGCAACGGGCCGCGCTGGTGCACGAGATCCAGCGGAACCGGGCCGAGGCAGGCCGGCCGACCACCCGCCTCGCCCGCGAGACCCAGGTCATCGCCCGCTACCGGGGCAGCCTGGGCCGCGCCGGCGTGGACCTCGCGCTGCGGCTGCTGAACCTGTGCCGCTACCGCGGCGGCAGGGGCTCGGCGGAGGCCAGCCAGGCCTCGTGCCACTCCTGAGCCCGGGTCGCGGGGCCGGCGGTGACGCCGGCCCCGGACCATCCGGTCACGGCCCGGATGCCGTGCAGGGCGTTGACGACCCAGGTCTCGCACCCGTCCAGCTCCGCAGGCCGGGCCCGCCGGGTACGCACCGGAACCCCGAGCGCGGCGGCGCGGGCCACGATCCAGCCGGCCGTGACCCCTTCCAGGACGGGCAGTTCGGGGTCCACCACGCACAACTGCGGCCCCTCCCACCACACGAGGGTGGCGGTCGCGGCCTCCAGCACCAGGCCTTCCGGCGAGAGCAGCAGCGCGTTGTCGGCGCCCTCGGAGCGGGCCCGCGTGATCAGCCCGCCCAGTGCCGCCAGGTCCGGGCCCTTGCGGCGGGGCGCCCGCCGCGGGTCCTCGTACGTCGGCCACAGCCGGACCGTACGGGTCCGCTCGGGCGTACCGCGCAGCCGCAGCCGGAGGGTTCCCCCGGCCAGTTCCACCCGGGGGAACCAGTCACCCTCGCGGGGCAGCTGCGCGACGACGGCGTCCCAGAAGTCCGTCACGTCCCGGCCGGACACCTCGCGCACCCCCGCGGCGAACCGCCGCCGGTGACCTTCCAGACTCCGTACCCGGCCGTCCTCGACCAGCCACGAGTCGGCCACCTCGATCGCCCCGCCGACCGCCCTGAGCTCCCCGCCGACCGCCGGCGGACCGGTCTCGGCCAGCCCGTCCGGCCCGTACTCCCACACGCGCTCCCTTGCCATGCCCCGACCATAGGTTCCCGGCGCCGCCGCGGGCCGCAAGGTCAGGGGGACGACCACACGCCGTCGGGGTGCCCACGTCCACCCTCCGGGGTGGCGGGGGCGGGGGCCGGGGGTGGGCGCAGGCCCGGACCGGCCGCGCGCCGCGTGCTGCGCCGTATCGACCCCCAGCCAGTGAACATCCGGGCAGTCAGCCGGTGAACGCCCCGGCCCTCAGCCCGTGAACGCCCCGGCGCGGGCCGCCGCCGCGGCCGCGCGGGCCGCGCGGACCGCCGACGCCTCGTCGAGCGGGGCGCCGGTCGTCAGGAGGCGGTAGTAGAGGGGGGCGGAGACCTGGCGGACGACCTCCTCGGCGTCCGTGCCCTCCGGGAGTTCGCCGCGGCCGACGGCTTGCCGGACGCACGGTGCCCACTCAGCGACGCGCACCGCGTAGAAGTGGTGCAGCGCCTCGGCCGCTCTGTCGTCCGTGCCGGCCGCCGCGATCACAGCCCGGAACAGGGGCCCCTGGCGGGGGTCGGACAGGGTGCGGCGGACCAGGTCGGCGTTGGCGAGCAGGTCGCCGTCGAGGGTGCCCGTCTCCGTGCGGGGCACCGACTGCTCGGCCATGTCGCTCAGCAGGTCCGCGACCAGCCCGGCCGGTGTGCCCCAGCGCCGGTAGACCGTCGTCTTGCCGACGTCCGCGCGCCGGGCCACCTCGGCCAGGTCTAGCTGGTCGAAGCCGAGTTCGGCCAGCATGTCGCCGGCCGCGCGCAGCACCGCCGCCCGGACCCGGGCCGTCCGGCCGCCGGGCCGCTGGGTGCCCGGTTCCGCACCCGCCGCCACCCCACCGGCCTCGGCCTCGGTCCCGGTCCCGGTCCCGGTCCCGGTCTCGGTCTCGGTCTCGGTCTCGTCCTCGGCGCCGGTCCCCGTGCCCACATCACTCGCCATAACGGGTCTCCAGTTCCATTAATCCGCTGCTGCTGTTACGGTGGGATCAGCTTAAGGGGTCCAGCGTTCCGTTAACTATTGACTCGTCCTGAGGAGCTTTGTCATGGAGTACAGGCAGCTCGGCGCTTCCGGTCTCACCGTTCCCGCCCTCAGCTTCGGCGCCGGCACGTTCGGCGGCCAGGGCCCGCTCTTCGAGGCCTGGGGCGACACCGACGCCCGCGAGGCGCGTCGCCTCGTCGACATCTGCCTCGACGCCGGGATCACGCTGTTCGACACCGCCGACGTCTACTCGGCCGGCGCCTCCGAATCCGTCCTCGGCGCGGCCGTCAAGGGCCGCCGCGACCGCGTCCTGCTGTCGACCAAGGCTGGCCTGCCCACGGGCGACGGCCCCGGTGACGCAGGTACGTCCCGCTCCCGCCTGATCAAGGCCACCGAGGACGCCCTGCGGCGGCTCGGCACCGACTACATCGACCTGTTCCAGCTGCACGCCTTCGACGCGGCGACCCCGGTCGAGGAGGTGCTGTCCGCCCTCGACCAGCTCGTCCGCGCCGGCAAGATCCGCTACGTCGGCGTCTCCAACTTCGCGGGCTGGCAGCTGATGAAGTCCCTGGCCGCGGCGGACCGCCACGGCTTCCCCCGCTACGTCGCCCACCAGGTCTACTACTCCCTCGTCGGCCGCGACTACGAGTGGGAGCTGCTCCCGCTCGGCCGCGACCAGGGCGTCGGCGCCCTCGTCTGGAGCCCGCTCGGCTGGGGCCGGCTGACCGGGAAGCTGCGCCGCGGCCGTCCCCTCCCCGCCGGGAGCCGGCTGCACCGGACGGCCGACTACGGCCCGCCCGTCGACGACGAGCTGCTCTTCGACGTCGTCGACGTGCTGGACGGGATCGCGGCGGAGACCGGCCGGACCGTCCCCCAGATCGCCCTCAACTGGCTGCTGCACCGGCCCACCGTGTCCTCCGTCATCATCGGTGCCCGCAACGAGGAGCAACTGCGCCAGAACCTCGGCGCCGTCGGCTGGAACCTGATGCCCGAGCAGATCGCCCGCCTGGACGCCGTGAGCCACCGCCCGGCGCCGTACCCGTACTTCCCCTACGAGCGCCAGGAAGGCTTCGCCCGCCTCAACCCGCCCCTGACCGGCCCGGCCCCCCGCGCCTGAGGCCGGTCCGCGGCCGGGAGTCAGTCGCCCGGGGACCAGAAGGCGGCCAGGCGGGCGGACCCCGGGGCCAGGTCCGCCCAGGGGGCGCGGACGGTCAGCACCGCCACGGCCGACGTGGGGAAGGAATCGGCCAGCCGGTCGAGCAGCGGCTGCGGGCCGTCGCCGCACAGCTGCCGGGCCAGCTCGTGCACGGCGGGGTTGTGGCCCACGAGCAGTACTCCGGTCAGGTCGTCGGACCGTTCCCGCAGCGCGCCGAGCAGCTCGTCGGCGCCGGCCCGGTACAGCGCGTCCTCGTAGGCGGTCGGCGGGGGCGCGGCGAACGCCGGGAGCATCAACTGCCACGTCTGCCGGGTACGCCGCGCCGACGAGCACAGCGCGAGGTCCACGGCGTACCCGGACCCGGCGAGCCAGCGCCCGGTCAGCAGGGCGTCGGCGCGCCCCCGGTCCGCGAGCCCGCGGTCGAAATCCTCCGTTTCGTCCTTGGGCACCGCCTTCGCGTGGCGGACCAGCACGATCCGGCGCTCCTCGTCCGGCACCGTCCACACCTCCCGAATCTCCCGACGGCGGACCGTGCCGCACGGCGGCACGCCCCGCTCCTTCCCCGGCGCGGGCGCCCCAATCTTCGCCGCTCAGCCTCCGCCGACCGCCCAGGACGCCCGCCCGCGCCGGTCGATGTCGCCCGACCGGCCGGGACACGGAGTCGGACGCGGAGTGGGACGCGGGGCCGGACGCGGGTCAGGGGATCCGCCACTGCTGGGCCTTGTTCCCCGCGACGCACGGGACCACCGTCAGCTGCTGGCCCGCGCCGTTGTCGGTCAGGCAGCCGCCCTGGAAGGCGATGTCCTTGATGTAGTACGCGTTCGACGACGGGACCCGCTCCAGGTTCCACCACAGTCCGCCGCCGGCGCCGCCGAGCTCGACGCGCACGGTTTCGTTGAACTGCGTCAGGGCCCGGGCGAGCGGGGCACCACTGGCGGAGCAGACCCGGAAGGTCTCGTAGTTGCTGCGCTCGTACACCCAGCCGAAGGCCGTGGTGCCGCCCATGACCACCTTGGTCCCCGACTGGGGGCTGCTGCTGGCGAGGCCCACCTTCAGCCCGTCACCGACGTTGGTGAGGGCGCCCCAGACGCCCCCGCCGCAGCCCTGGGGCGGGGTGGACCCCGAGCCGCCGGGGCTGCCCCCGCCGGGACTCCCGCCACCGGGACTCCCGCCGCCCGGGCTGCCGCTGCCCGTGGTCGGGCTGCCGGAGCCGCCACCTGTCTCTTAACCACATCTGCCGCTGCCCACGAGCTTCCGCGTG
>NZ_WTFF01000291.1 GCF_019400985.1 Streptomyces bambusae | reverse complement strand
CCCCCCCCCCCCCCCCCCGACGGCCCAGCCGCCCCGCCCGGCCCGCGCGCGGTCGGGGCCGCGGCGACGGGACCAGCGGCCCGGCGGGGACCGGAGTCAGACGGCGGCGGGGGTGGCTCGGACGGTCGAGGCGATGGTGGCGGAGCCGACCACGCGGGTGCCGTCGTAGAGGACGATCGCCTGGCCGGGCGCCACGCCGCGGACCGGCTCGGTGAAGGCGACCCGCAGCTCGCCGTCCACCAGTTCCGCCGAGACCTCGGTCTCGCCGCCGTGGGCGCGCAGCTGTGCGGTGTAGCGCGCCGGGCCGTCGGCCGGGGCGGTCCCGCACCAGCGCGGCTTGATCGCGGTCAGGGCCGTGACGTCGAGGGACTCGGCGGGGCCGACCGTGACGGTGTTGTTCACGGGCGAGATGTCGAGGACGTAGCGCGGCTTGCCGTCGGGTGCCGGGTGCCCGATACGAAGGCCCTTGCGCTGGCCGATGGTGAAGCCGTACGCGCCCTCGTGGCTGCCGAGCCTGTTGCCGGCCTCGTCCACGATGTCGCCCTCGGCCTTGCCCAGGCGCTTCGCGAGGAAGCCCTGGGTGTCACCGTCGGCGATGAAGCAGATGTCGTGGCTGTCCGGCTTCTTCGCGACGGCGAGGCCGCGGCGCTCCGCCTCCGCCCGGATCTCGTCCTTGGTGGTGGTCGTGTCGCCGAGCGGGAAGAGCGCGTGGGCGAGCTGCCTGTCGTCCAGGACGCCGAGGACGTACGACTGGTCCTTGGCCATGTCGGAGGCGCGGTGCAGCTCGCGGCTGCCGTCCTCGCGCTCGACGACGGTGGCGTAGTGGCCGGTGCATACGGCGTCGAAGCCGAGGGCGAGGGCCTTGTCGAGCAGCGCCGCGAACTTGATCTTCTCGTTGCAGCGCAGGCAGGGGTTGGGCGTGCGGCCGGCCTCGTACTCGGCGACGAAGTCCTCGACCACGTCCTCGCGGAACCGCTCGGCGAGGTCCCAGCAGTAGAAGGGGATGCCGATGACGTCCGCGGCGCGGCGGGCGTCGCGGGAGTCCTCGATGGTGCAGCAGCCACGGGCCCCGGTGCGGAAGGACTGCGGGTTCGCGGAGAGCGCGAGGTGGACACCGGTCACGTCGTGCCCGGCTTCGACGGCGCGGGCGGCGGCGACGGCGGAGTCGACGCCGCCGGACATGGCGGCCAGGACGCGAAGGGGGCGGGAGGTGCGCGGCAGGGTCTCAGTCATAGCGCCTTCCAGGGTACGGGGGAACCGGGCGGGGTCACAGCGCGTTATGGGCGTAGGGGGGTGGTCCGCATGTCAGGCGAGGTCGGCGGGCGCGGCAAGGCCGGAAAGGCCGGCAAGCAGCAAGGGGGCGGCGAGCAGGGGAAGGGCGGCGGCGCGGGTGCGGGGCGCGGGCGTGGCCGGACGCGGCGGGCGGTGCTCTTCACGGGGCTCGGGCTCTTCGCGGCGGGTGCCGTAGCCGGTCGGGACGAGATAGCGCGCTTGTGGTGGCTGCTGCCGGGTGTGTCCAAGCCGCGCAAGGAGGGCGAGCTCGACCACGCGGGCGCGAGCTGGACGGCGGCTTCCCCGGCGAACTGGCGGCTGGCCGACCGCCCCGACGACTACCGGGTGGACCGGATCGTCGTCCATGTCACCCAGGGCGGGTTCCAGTCCTCGGTGGACGCCTTCCGCAACCCGTGGCACAGGGCCTCCGCGCACTACATCGTGCGCCAGGACGGCCACATCGAGCAGATGGTGCGCGAGCTGGACGTCGCCTTCCACGCGGCCAACCGCTCGATGAACGAGCGGAGCATCGGCATAGAGCACGTGGGGTACGTGCACCGCCGGCAGGACTTCACGGACGCGATGTACGCGGCCTCGGCGAAGCTGGCGGCGGACATCTGCCGGCGCTACGGCATACCCGTCGACCGCAAGCACATCCTGGGCCACTCGGAGGTCCCGGGCGCCGACCACACGGACCCGGGCCCGCACTGGGACTGGGACCGGTACCTGCGCATGGTCCGCGAGGCCCTGGCCGGCCGGGCCGGACCTGCGGGGTCCGCTCCCCCGGCCTAGGCTGATCGTGTGGCTCGCCGACGCGTCGGAGGTGAGGCGATGTCCGGGTTGCGGGTGGTGGCCGTCGGCGCGGCCACGGGGGTGATCAGTGCGCTGCTGGCGGGGTTCACGCTCCCCTACGGCAACGGCATCGAGGACGAGCCCGCCCAGGTGATCGTGGACAAGGGGCGGCAGGCGCTGCACGACGCCCGCTCGGTGCGCATGCTGGCGAAGGTCGAGGACCCCGCGGGCACCGTCACCCTGGACCTCCGCTTCGACGTCGACGGCAACTGCGCGGGCAGCGTCGCGCTGCCCGGGGACGCCGGCCGCGCGGACATCGTCAAGCGCGGCGAGGACGTGTGGCTGAAGCCGGACAACGCGTTCGTGAAGTCCCAGACCCCCGGCACGGCCGGGGAGGATGCGATCGCCCTGATCAACGGCCGCTGGATCCACGGCAAGGCCGGCAACCCGATGCTGCGGGAGTTCGGCGACATCTGCGACCTGTCCGCCTTCCAGCGCGAGTACGCGTCGGACCGGGTCACGGAGAACGTGACGAAGGGCGGCAAGGCCGAGGTCGGCGGCACCCCGGCGATCACCGCCACCAGCAGTTCCGGGGCGGACCGCAGCACGTACTACGTCGCCACGGAGGGCGAGCCGCGGCTGCTGCGGGTGGAGGGCACCCAGGGCGGCCAGCGAGGCACCGCCGACTTCTCCGACTACGACCAGCCGGTGCCGGCGAAGACCCCGCCCCCGTCGGAGTCGGTCGACCTGTCCACCCTCCAGTAGCCGACCGGCCCCGGCGGACAGCTGTTCCAGCTCCCTCACACCCCGGGAGGCCTCGTGACTCCGCTGGCTCGGATCCCCCTGGAGGGCGGAGGAAGCATCCTGGTCGAAGGATCGGCCGCGCTCGCCGGCCCCGTGCAGGCCGGCCGCATCGGTGAGGCCGTCCAGAACTTCCCGGTGACCCTGCAAAAGGCTCTGGAGCCGATCACGCAGGCGGCCCGCGCGACGCTCGACCAGCTCCGCAAGGCCGGGCCCGACGAGATCGCCGTCGAGTTCGGCATCGACCTGGCGGTCGAGGTGGGAGCCGTGATCACCAAGAGCCAGGCCGCGTGCCACCTGACGGTGACGATGACGTGGAAGCACGATGCCCCATGAACGGCGCCGGCCAGGGCCTGCCCTCTGTCGTCGCTCAGGTACTCGGCACGCAGGGCCAGGTGGCCGGGGCGGCGTTCCTGGTGGCCGACGACCTACTGGCCACCTGTGCGCATGTCGTCCGGGCGGCTGGAGGCGGGCCCGGCGAGGGGCTACGGCTGGCCTTCCCCCGCGTCGCGGGTGCACCGCGGGCCGAGGGGCAGGTCCTGGGCGGCGCGGCATGGCGTGCGCCGGAGGCAGAGGACGTGGCCTTCATCCGCCTGGCCGCTGTCCCTGCCGGCGTGTCGGCACTGCCGCTCGGCTCGGCGGCCGGCTGCCGCGGCCACGACGTCCGCTCGTTCGGCTTCCCCGCCCAGGCGCCGTCGGACGGCCACTACGGCAACGGCGTGGCCGGTGATCTACTGCCGGCCTCCAGGAACAAGGGCACGCGCCTCCAGCTGACCCGGGCCAACGACCTCACCACGGGCTTCAGCGGCGGGCCGGTCCTGGACGACAAGACGGGTCTGGTCATCGGCATGCTCACCGAGATCACGGCACCCGACGCGTACCAGCGGGGCCAGGAGATCGCATACGCCACGCCGACGCAGGTCCTACGGGAGATCCTGCCTGAGCTGGCCGAGCAGGAGGTGTGTCCGTACCGGGGACTGGAGTCGTTCACGGCGGAACAGGCCCGGTGGTTCGAGGGCCGTAAGGACGCGGTGCGCCAGGTCGTGACCGGCCTGGCCGGACAGCGCCGGCTGACGCTGCTGCTCGGCCCGTCGGGCTCGGGCAAGTCGTCCCTGATCCAGGCGGGTGTGCTGCGGGCGCTGGCGGCGGGCGAACTGCCGGGCAGCGACCGCTGGCTGCCCGTGATCGCGCGGCCGAGGCACGACCTGCCGGCCGAGATCGAGCGGGCGGGCCTGCCCGGAGCGGCCGCCGACGGGATCGCGGCGGCGGTGACCCGAAGGCTCGGGGCGCAGAACGGGTACGACCGTGTCCTGCTGGTCGTGGACCAGTTCGAGGAACTCCTCACCGAGCCGGCCGAGGGAGACGGCGGGCAGGACCACCGCGCCGGCGTCGCGGAGCAGCTGACGGCGGCGGCCGACTCCGACGCGGAGCTCTCCATGATCCTGATCATGCGGGACGACTTCTACCCGCAGTTGGCCGCGCAGGCACCCGGCCTGCTGGAAGCCGCTATGCCGGGCCTCCTCAACGTGCCGAGCACGCTGAGCCCGGAGGACCTGCACGACATCATCACCCTGCCCGCCCGGGACGTGGGTCTCCGCTTCCAGCCCGGTCTGCCCGAGCAGATGATCGCGGACGTCCTCGCGACCAGCCCCGAGGCGACCCGGAGCCGCCAGGCACCGGCCACGGTGCTGCCGATGCTGGAGCTGGCGCTCAGCCAGCTGTGGCAGCGGCGCCAGGACGGGTACCTCACGCACGAGGCCTACCGGCGCATTGGGGCGGTAGGCGGCAGCCTGACCACATGGTGCGACACCGCCCTCAAGCAGCTGCCCGAAGAACACCGACCCGTCGCCCGGCGCATCCTGACCTCCTTGGTACGGCCCGCCGACCCCGCCCGCCGCATCCCCCCGACCCGCGCACAGGTCCCGTTGGACGAACTCCGCGAGCTGGCGGCCGGCCCCGAGGGCGACCGGGCCGCCGTGGACGAGGTCGTCGCCGCCCTGACGCGCCACCGCGTCATCACCACCCAGCGCCCCGCCGAGCCCCCCGGGCAGCCGGTGGCCGAGCTGATCCACGACGCGCTCATCCGCGACTGGGGGAGGCTGCGCCGCTGGATCTACCAGGAGCACCGCTTCCAGCAATGGCTCGACCGCACGCGGGAGCGACGAGCCCGCTGGGCCGCGAAGAACGACCCGGGAGACCTTCTGGCGGGGACGGCGCTGGCCGAGGGACTCGACTGGTCCCGGCAACGCGGGCTCCCCGGCGACATACGGGCGTTCCTGACGGCCAGCAAGGTACGCCAGCAGGCCGTGATCCGGCAGGGCAAGCGCCGCGTCAGACTGCTGGCCAGCGCGTTGGTAATGGCGATCATCGCTGTGTGCGGGGCCGTGTGGCAATGGAGGGCAGCCGTAGAGGCGGGTGAGGCGGCCCTGTCCCGGGCACTCGCCGCCGAGTCCAGCAACCTGTTCGGCACGAATCCCGAACTCGCCTCCCTGCTGGCCGTCCAGGCATACCGCACCAGCCCCACGCCCGAAGCCGTCGAAAGCGTCCGGAGCGCCGCGGCCCTCCCACCGCACCGGCGTCTGTCCGGTCATGCCCAAGGTGTGTACGCCGTGGCGTTCAGCCCCGACGGCCTCACCCTCGCCACCGCCAGTGCCGACCGGACTGTGCGGCTGTGGGACGCAACCACCGGCAAGAGCCGCACCACCTTGACCGGACACACCGGCTTGGTGAAGTCCGTGACGTTCAGCCGCGACGGCACGACCCTGGCCACCGCTGGCTATGACGGAACCGCACGGCTGTGGGACCCGACCACCGGCAAAACCCGTACCACCCTGACCGGACACACCGGCTGGGTGAACTCAGTGGCGCTCAGCCCGGACGGCACGACCCTGGCCACCGCCGGCAACGACGACGGCGCACGATTGTGGGACGCGACCACCGGCAAGGCCCGCACCACCCTGACGGGACACACCAGCGTGGTGTCGGTGGCTTTCAGCCGTGACGGCGCAACGGTCGCCACGGGCGGCCACGACAACACCGCACGCCTGTGGGACGCGACCACCGGCAAAGCCCGCACCACCCTGACCGGACACACCAGCACGGTGTTCTCGGTGGCCTTCAGCCCCGACGGCACAACCGTCGCAACCGCCAGCAACGACGGAACCGCACGATTGTGGGACGCGACCACGGGTAAGGAGCGCACCACCGTCACTGGAAACGCCGGCCCGTTGTCCTCAGTGGCATTCAGCCCCGACGGTCACACCCTCGCCACCGCCGGCCTCGACCACAACGTGCGGCTGTGGGACGTCGCCGCCGGCGCGACCCTCGCTGTCCTGCCGGGGCACGCCGACGCGGTTTTTACAGTGGCGTTCAGCCCCGATGGCAAGACCCTGGCCACCGGCGGCGCCGACCGCACCGCGCGGCTGTGGGACGTCGCCGCCGGCAAGGCCCGCACCACCCTGACCGGGCACACTGCGGCGGTGTTCTCCGTGGCATTCGGCCCCGACGGCCGCACCGCCGCCACGGGCGGCCTCGACGGAACCGCACGGCTGTGGGACGTGACCACCGGAAAGGCCCGCACCACCCTGACAGGACACACCGGGTGGGTGAGTGCTGTGGCGTTCAGCCCGGACGGCAAGACCATCGCCACGGCCGACACCCAAGGAACGGCACGGCTGTGGGACGCGGCCACCAGCAAGACCCGCAGGACCTTGAACCTGCACGCCTGGGGGATCGCTTCGGTTGCATTCAGCCCCGACAGCAAGACCCTCGTCACCACAGGCGGCGAACATGACGCGCAACTGTGGGACGTGGCCACCGGCGAGGCTCGCACCACCCTGACCGGACACACCGAGGCAGTGTGGTCCGTGGCATTCAGCCCCGACGGGCGCGCCGTCGCCACGGGCGGCCTCGACGGAACCGCGCGCCTGTGGGACGTAACCACCGGCAAGACCCGCACCACCCTGACCGGACACACCAACCAGGTGCTCTCAGTGGCCTTCAGCCCCGACGGCAAGACCCTCGCCACCGCCAGCAATGACTACACCGTACGGCTGTGGGACCTGGCGACCGGCCGGACCCGCACCACCCTGACCGGGCACAAGGACTGGGTGAACGGAGTGGCGTTCAGTCCCGACGGCACGACAGTCGCCACCTCCAGCAAGGACTGGGACGCGCGGCTGTGGGACGCGGCCACCGGCCGGACCCGCGCCATCCTGACCAGGCACAGCACCGTCGTGAATGCGGTCGCGTTCAGCCCCGACGGCAGGACCCTCGCCACCGCCGCCGCCGACAAGACCGTCCAGCTGCACGATGTCGCCCTTGAGCAACCCGCCGCGGCGATCGAGAAGATCTGCCGCACTGTCGACCGCGACCTCGCGCCGGAGGAACGGACGGCGTACCTGCCCAGGGGCCGGTCCACCGGCCCCGTGTGCCCCTAGACCAGCCCCGCCGTCCGGGCCCGGTCCACCGCTGGGCCGATTGCGGCGGCCAGGGCGGCCACGTCGTCCTTCGTCGAGGTGTGGCCCAGGGAGAAGCGGAGGGTGCCGCGGGCGAGGTCGGGGTCCGTGCCGGTGGCGAGGAGGACGTGGCTGGGCTGGGCCACGCCGGCCGTGCAGGCGGAGCCCGTCGAGCACTCGATGCCCTGGGCGTCCAGGAGGAGCAGCAGGGAGTCGCCCTCGCAGCCGGGGAAGCTGAAGTGGGCGTTGGCCGGGAGGCGGTCGACCGGGTCGCCGCCCAGGACGGCGTCGGGGACGGCCGCGAGGACCGCGGCGACCAGGTCGTCGCGGAGGGCGGCGACCTCCCGGGCGAAGGCCTCGCGCCGCTCGGCGGCGAGGACCGCGGCCACGGCGAACGCGGCGATGGCGGGGACGTCGAGGGTGCCGGAGCGGACGTGGCGCTCCTGGCCGCCGCCGTGCAGGACGGGTACGGGCGTCTGGTCGCGGCCCAGGAGCAGCGCGCCGATGCCGTAGGGGCCGCCGATCTTGTGTCCGCTGACGGTCATGGCGGCGAGGCCGGAATCGGCGAAGCCGACGTCGAGCTGGCCGACGGCCTGGACGGCGTCGGAGTGCATCGGGATGCCGAACTCGCGGGCCGTGGCGGCGAGTTCGCGGACGGGCTGGACGGTGCCGATCTCGTTGTTGGCCCACATGACCGTGGCCAGGGCGACATCGGCGGGGTTGCGCTCGATCGCCTCGCGGAAGGCGTCGGCGTGGACCCGGCCGTAGTGGTCGACCGGCAGGTACTCGACCTGGGCGCCCTCGTGCTCGGCGAGCCAGTGGACCGCGTCGAGGACGGCGTGGTGCTCGACGGGGCTGGCCAGGATGCGGTTGCGGGCGGGGTCGGCGTCCCGGCGGGCCCAGAACAGCCCCTTGACGGCCAGGTTGTCGGACTCGGTACCGCCCGCCGTGAACACCACCTCGCTGGGGCGGGCCCCGAGCGCCTCGGCGAGGGCCTCGCGGGCCTCCTCGACGGTACGGCGGGCCCGCCGGCCGGCGGCGTGGAGGGAGGACGCGTTGCCCGTCGTGGCGAACTGCGCGGTCATCGCCGCGGCGGCCTCCGGGAGCATCGGAGTGGTGGCGGCGTGGTCGAGGTAGGCCATGGTGGTGCCGATTCTATGGGGCACGGCTCACGGGGTCTCCCCCGTGCCCCCGCCCAGCGCTGCGCCGGGCTCGGCTGGGCTGGGCTTGCGGGGCTCCGCCCCCTCACCCCGCGCCTCAAACGCCGGCGGGGCTGGGGTGGGTGGCTCGACGCGGGCCCCGGCCACACGCTGCGCGAGGCCTCCCGGGGCTCCGCCCCGCACCCCGCGCCTCAAACGCCGGCGGGGCTCGGGTGGGTAGCCCGACGCGGGTCCCGGCCACACGCTGCGCGAGGCCTCCCGGGGCTCCGCCCCGCACCCCGCGCCTCAAACGCCGGCGGGGCTCGGGTGGGTGACCCGACGCGGGTCCCGGCCACACGCTGCGCGAGGCCTCCCGGGGCTCCGCCCCGCACCCCGCGCCTCAAACGCCGGCGGGGCTGAGATGAGTGGCCCGACGCGCCTCCCGGCCACACGCTGCGCGGCCCCTCCCGGGGCTCCGCCCCCTCACCCCGCGCCTCAAACGCCGGCGGGGCTGGATTTCCAGCCCGCGCGGCGTTTGAGCGCACCGGGCGCGCAGCGCACGGCCAGGGTCTGGGGCGGAGCCCCAGTTCGGGAAGGGGCGGGGTGGGGTGAAGGCCCCGCGCAGCGGCCCCCTGCGCGGCTGCGCGTCGCGGCCGGTTCAGAAGCATCGGCCCGGGCCGGGGCGCCCCCGGCGGGCACGCCGGCCGGCCCGCCCCCTCCGCG
>NZ_WTFF01000290.1 GCF_019400985.1 Streptomyces bambusae | reverse complement strand
GCCGACGCCCGCGCCGCGGCGCACGCGCCGGTGCGCCGGACCGCCGCCTCGCAGGACGCGGCGGAGGCCCGGTCCTTCGCCCAGAAGCTGGCCGCGCTCTCCCCGCAGGAGCAGGAGCGGGCGGTCACCGACCTCGTACGGACCCGCGTCGCGGCCGTCCTGGGCCACAGCGAGACGGAATCGGTCGACGCCGACCGGGCCTTCCGCGAGCTCGGGTTCGACTCGCTGACCGCGGTGGAGCTGCGCAACCGGCTCACCGCCGCGACCGGCCTGACGCTGCCCGCCACGCTCGTCTTCAGCCACCCCACCCCGCTGGCCCTGGCCCGGCACCTGCTCGACCAGCTGGGCACCGCCCGCGGCGCCGAGGCGCCCGGGCTGCGGGAACTCGCCGCGCTGGAGGCCGTACTGGCGGACGCGGCACCGGACGGCGAGGGCCGCGACACCGTCACCAAGCGGCTGGAGGCGCTGCTGTGGAAGTGGCGCGCCATCGGCGAGGCCGAGGCGGGCGTACTCGACGGCGAGGCGCTCGAGTCCGTCACGGACGACGAGATCTTCGCCCTGATCGACAAGGAATTGGGAGCTTCCTGACCTGCTCCTGTCCCATATCCACTGAGGAGTACCGAGCATGTCGACGAGCAACGAAGAGAAGCTCCGCGATTACCTCAAGCGCGTCACGGCGGACCTGAGCCGCACCAAGCAGCAGCTGCGTGACGCCGAGGACGCCGGGCACGAGCCGATCGCCATCGTCTCGATGGCCTGCCGCTTCCCCGGCGGGGTCACCGACCCCGAGGGCTTCTGGAACCTCGTCGCGTCCGGCACGGACGCGATCGGCCCCTTCCCGGCCGATCGCGGCTGGGACACCGACCTGTACGACCCCGACCCGGACAAGCCCGGCAAGACGTACGTCAAGGAGGGCGGCTTCCTCACCGGGGCCACCCTCTTCGACCCGGAACTGTTCGGCATCTCGCCGCGCGAGGCGTCCGCCATGGAGCCGCAGCAGCGGCTCCTGATGGAGACCGCCTGGGAGACCCTGGAGCGCGCCGGCCTCGACCCGATGTCGATGAAGGGCACCAGCACCGGCGTGTTCGTCGGCGCCGTCGCCTCCGACTACGCCTCCCGGCTGGACGCCCTGCCGGAGGGCATGGAGGGCTACGTCGGCACCGGCACGATGGCGAGCGTCCTGTCCGGCCGGGTCGCGTACACCTTCGGTCTGGCAGGTCCGGCGGTCACCGTCGACACCGCATGCTCCTCCGGCCTGGTCGCGCTGCACCAGGCCGTGCAGTCCCTGCGCCAGGGCGAGTGCTCGCTCGCCCTGGCCGCGGGCGTGGCCGTCATGTCCAGCCCGGCCGCCTTCGTCGAGTTCAGCCGCCAGCGCGCGCTCGCCACCGACGGCCGCTGCAAGGCCTTCGGCGCCGAGGCCGACGGCACGACCTGGTCCGAGGGCGTGGGCGCACTGCTGATCGAGCGGCTCTCCGACGCCAGGCGCAACGGCCACGAGGTCCTCGCCGTCATCCGCGGCACCGCTCTCAACCAGGACGGCGCCAGCAACGGCCTGACCGCCCCCAGCGAGCCCGCCCAGCAGGAGGTCATCCGCCGGGCGCTGGCCAACGCCCGCCTCACCCCCGGCCAGGTCGACGCCGTCGAGGCGCACGGCACCGGCACCACTCTCGGCGACCCCATCGAGGCGCAGGCCCTGCTCGCCACCTACGGCAAGGAACACCCCGCCGAGCGGCCGCTGTGGCTCGGCTCGGTCAAGTCCAACATCGGCCACGGCGGCCCCGTCGCCGGTATGGCCGGTGTCATCAAGATGGTCGAGGCGCTGCGCCACGGCGTCCTGCCCCGGACCCTGCACGCCGAGCAGCCGTCCCCGCACATCGACTGGTCCTCCGGCGGCGTCCGGCTGCTGACCGAGGCCCGCGAATGGGCGCGCGGCGAGGAGCCGCGCCGCGCCGGCGTCTCCGCCTTCGGCGTCAGCGGCACCAACGCCCACGTCATCCTGGAGGAGGCCGACGCCGCCGACGCACCGGAGCCCGCCGCCGCCGAGGAAGGCACCACCGTGCCCTGGATCCTCTCCGGCCGCACCGACGCCGCCCTGCGCGAGCAGGCCGCCCGCCTGCTCGCCCACGTCCGGGACGGCGCCGCCCCGGCCTCCACCGGCTTCTCGCTGGCCACCGCGCGCACGGCCCACCCGGTGCGCGGCGCCGTCGTCGCCGCCAAGCACGAGGACTTCCTCGCCGGGCTCGCCGAGCTGGCCGCCGGCGACACCACCGGCGCCACGGTCGCGCCGGGCGCCGACCGGCCGGTGTTCGTCTTCCCCGGCCAGGGCTCGCAGTGGGCCGGGATGGCCGTCGAGCTGTACGCGGCCTCGCCGGTCTTCGCGACCCGCCTGGACGAGTGCGCCGCGGCGCTGGCCCCGTACACCGACTGGTCGCTGATGGACGTGCTGCGGCAGAAGGACGGCGCGCCGGGCTTCGACCGGGTCGACGTCGTCCAGCCCGCGCTGTGGGCCGTGATGGTGGCCCTGGCCGAGCTGTGGAGCTTCCACGGCGTCCGCCCGGCCGCCGTCCTCGGCCACTCGCAGGGCGAGATCGCCGCCGCCGCGGTCGCCGGCGCGCTGTCCCTGGAGGACGCCGCCAAGGTGTCCGCACTGCGCAGCAAGGCCATCGTCGCGCTGGCCGGCAAGGGCGGCATGGTCTCCGTCGCCGCGCCCGCCGCCGCCGTCGCCGAGCGGATCGCCGCGTGGGGCGAGCGGCTCTCCCTGGCCTCCGTCAACGGCCCGAACTCCACCGTCGTCTCCGGCGACCCCGAGGCACTCGACGAGCTGATGGCCGGCTGCGAGGCCGACGGCGTCCGCGCCCGCCGCATCAACGTCGACTACGCCTCCCACTCCGCCCAGGTCGAGTCCATCCGCGACGAGGTCCTCAGCTCCCTCGCGGGAATCACACCGCGCACCGCCGAGGTCCCCTTCTTCTCCACCGTCACCGGCGAGTGGGCCGACGGCTCCGAGCTGGACGCCGACTACTGGTACACCAACCTGCGCGCCACCGTCCGCTTCGAGGACGGCGTACGCGCCCTGCTCCGCGCCGGCCACGGCCTGTTCGTGGAGTCCAGCGCCCACCCGGTGCTGACCATCGGCGTGCAGGAGGCCGTCGACGCCGCCGCGGCCGCCGCCACCACCGGAGCGCAGGCCGTCACCCTCGGCACGCTGCGCCGCGGCGAGGGCGGCCCGCAGCGCTTCCTGACCTCGCTCGCCGAGGCCTGGACCCGGGGCGCCACCGTCGCCTGGCCCACCGTCTTCCCCGAGGGCGTACGCCGCGTCGAGCTGCCGACGTACGCCTTCCAGCACCGCCCCTACTGGCTGGAGGCCGCACCCGTGGACGCTTCCCGTACCGTCTCGCCGCAGGGCGGCGACGAGGTCGACACCGCCTTCTGGCAGGCCGTGGAGAGCGGGAACCTCGAACCCCTCGGCGTGGACGCCGGCCGGCCGCTCGGCGAGGTCCTGCCCGCCCTCGCCGCCTGGCGCCGCAGCAGCCGCGAGAAGTCCGCCATCGACTCCTGGCGCTACCGCACCGTGTGGACGGTCGCCGAGACCGCCGCCCCCGAACTCACCGGCACCTGGCTGATCGTGGAGCCCGAGGGCGCCGCCGAGGAGCTCGCCGCGGCCGCCGCCGACCGGCTGGCCGCCCACGGCGCCCGGACCGTCCGCATCCCCGTCGACGTATGGGCCGCCGACCGCTACACCCTCGCCCAGCAGCTGCACGAGGCACTCGCCGCAACAGGTGAGGCCGGCGTGAGCGGTGTGCTCTCGCTGCTCTCCCTCGACGAGCGCCCGCACCCGGACCACCCGGCGCTGCCGCTGGCGCTGGCCGGCACGGTCACCCTCGTCCAGGCCGTCCTCCAGGTCCGCGAACTCGCCGAGTTCGACGCACCGGTGTGGTCGCTGACCCAGGGCGCCGTCTCCGTCGGCGACTCCGACACCCTCACCAGCCCCCTCCAGGCCACCGTCTGGGGCCTGGCCCGCGTCCTGGTCCAGGAGCACCCGCGGCTGTGGGGCGGCATCGTCGACCTGCCGCAGCAGGCCGACGACGAGGCCTGGGGGCGCCTGGCCGGCGTGCTCGCCGAGCCGGGCGACGAGGACCAGCTCGCCGTCCGCTCCTGGAACGTCCTGGTCCGCCGCCTGGTGCGCGCCCCCCTCGGCGACACCGAGCCGGCCCGCCACTGGGAGCCGGCCGGCACCGCGCTGGTCACCGGCGGCACCGGCGGCCTGGGCGCGCAGACCGCCCGCTGGCTCGCCCGCGCCGGCGCCGAGCACGTCCTGCTCGTCAGCCGCAGCGGCGAGCAGGCGCCCGGCGCCGCGGAACTCGTCGCCGAACTCACCGGGCTGGGCTCCCGGGTGACCGTCGCCGCAGCCGACGTCTGCGACCGCGCCGCGCTCGCCGCCGTCATCGACGCGATCCCCGCCGACGCCCCCCTCACCTCCGTCTTCCACACCGCCGCCGTCCTCGACGACGGCATGGTCGACTCGCTCACCCCGGACCGCATGGAGCGGGTCCTGGCCGTCAAGGCCCAGGGCGCCCGCAACCTGCACGAGCTGACCGCGGACAAGGAGCTCACCGCCTTCGTCCTGTACTCCTCCTTCGGCGCCGCCTACGGCTCCGCGGGCCTGGGCAACTACACCCCCGGCAACACCTTCCTCGACGCCCTCGCCGAGCAGCGCCGCGCCCAGGGCCTGCCCGCCACCGCGGTGGTCTGGGGCACCTGGGAGGGCAGCGGCATGGCCGACAACGGCGTCGGCGAACGCGCCCGCCTCCAGGGGGTCTGGGAGCTGCCCGCCGAGCTGGCCACCGCCGCGCTCCAGCAGTCCCTCGACCACGAGGAGACGAACCCCGTCGTCATCGACATCCGCTGGGACAGCTTCTCGCTGGGCACCAACACCGAGCGCAACAGCCCGCTGTTCGAGATGGTCCCCGAGGCCGCCGCTCTGCTCGCCGCCGCCGAGGCGAGCGCCGCCGCCGAGGCCGAGCAGGCCGACGGCGCCCCGGAGGCGCTGCTGCGCCGGCTCACCGGCCTCCCGGCCGCCGAGCAGGACCGCATCCTGGTCGACCTGGTCCGCAAGCAGGCCGCCTCCGTGCTGGGCCACGGCGCCGCGGGCCCCGAGGCGCTGGCCGCCGTCGGCCCCGAGCGCGCCTTCCGCGAGCTGGGCTTCGACTCGCTCAGCGCGGTCGAGCTGCGCAACCGGCTCGGCGCCGCGACCGGCCTGAGCCTGCCCTCCACCCTGGTCTTCGACCACCCCACGCCCGTCCTGCTCGCCGCCCTGCTGCGCACCGAACTCCTCGGGGACGCCGACGGCGTGGAACCGCTGCTCGACGAGATCGACCGCCTCGGCAACGCCCTGGCCGCGGCCGGCGAGGCCACCGCCGAGGACCGCGGCCGCATCGCCGGCCGGCTCCAGGCCCTCCTCGCCACGTGGAACGGGACCGCGGCCGGCGCCGCGGCGTCCGACGCCGACCTCGACGCGGCCTCCGACAGCGAGCTCTTCGACCTGCTCGACGACGAACTGGAGACGCAGTGACCCCGCGCCCGCAGCGCACGCAGCGCCCGCACCGTGTTGGCTTCCCGTTCCCGGTAGGTGAGTAGACGTTGAGCACGAGCAACGAAGACAAGCTTCGCGAATATCTGAAGCGGGCCACCGCCGACCTGCGCAACGCGCGGCGGCGGGTGAAGGAGCTGGAGGAGCCCGAGCCCATCGCCATCGTGCGCATGGCCTGCCGCTACCCCGGCGACATCGGCTCGCCCGAGCAGCTGTGGGACCTGGTCGCCGACGGCCGCGACGGCATCGGCGGCTTCCCCGAGGACCGCGGCTGGGACCTCGACGCGCTCTACGACCCCGACCCCGACCGGCTCGGCACCTCGTACACCCAGCAGGGCGGCTTCCTGCGGGACGTGCCGCGCTTCGACGCACAGCTGTTCGGGATCTCCCCGCGCGAGGCCCTCGCGATGGACCCGCAGCAGCGCCTGCTGCTGGAGACCACATGGGAGGTGCTGGAGCGCGCCGGGTTCGACCCGACCTCGCTGGGGGGCAGCCGTACGGGCGTGTTCGTCGGGGCCTCCTCCTCCAGCTACGCCTCCGACCTGGACTCCGTACCGGACGACGTCGAGGGCTACCTCGGCACCGGCAGCGCGGCGGCCGTCGTCTCCGGCCGCCTGGCCTACACCTTCGGCCTGGAGGGCCCGGCGGTCACCGTCGACACCGCCTGCTCCTCCTCGCTGGTCGCCCTGCACCTCGCCGTCCAGGCGCTGCGCCAGGACGAGTGCTCCCTGGCGCTGGCCGCCGGCGTCACGGTGATGTCCACGCCCGGCCTGTTCGTCGAGTTCAGCCGGCAGCGCGGGCTGGCGGCCGACGGCCGCTGCAAGGCCTTCGCCGAGGCCGCCGACGGCACCGGCTTCTCGGAGGGCGTGGGCGTCCTGCTGCTGGAGCGGCTCTCCGACGCCCGCCGCAACGGCCACGAGGTCCTCGCCGTGATCCGCGGCTCGGCCGTCAACCAGGACGGCGCCTCCAACGGCCTGACCGCCCCCAACGGGCCCTCCCAGGTCCGCGTCATCCAGCAGGCGCTGGCCAACGCCCGCCTGGCCCCCGGCCAGATCGACGCCGTCGAGGCGCACGGCACCGGCACCACCCTCGGCGACCCCATCGAGGCGCAGGCCCTCATCGCCACCTACGGCCGCAACCGGCCCGCCGAGCGCCCGCTGTGGCTCGGCTCGGTGAAGTCCAACATCGGCCACGCCCAGGCCGCCGCGGGCATGGCCGGCGTCATGAAGATGGTCATGGCCATGCGCCACGGCCTGCTGCCGCGCACCCTGCACGTGGACGCGCCCAGCAGCCAGATCGACTGGTCGGCCGGCACCGTCCGGCTGCTGCGGGACGCCGTCGAGTGGGCCGCGCAGGACGGCGGGCCGCGCCGCGCCGGCGTCTCCGCCTTCGGCGTCGGCGGCACCAACGCCCACGTGCTCCTGGAGCAGGACCTCGCCCCCGCCTCCGCCGACGCGCCCGCCGGGGACGGCGGGGAGGCCCCCGCCGTACTGGACACCGACCTGGCCGCCTGGCCCGTCTCCGGCCGGACCGCCGGCGCGCTGCGCGCCCAGGCGGACCGGCTGCGGGCCTTCGCCGAGGACGGCTCCGCGCCCGTCCACGACATCGCCCACTCCCTGGCCACCACGCGCGCCGCGCTGGAGCGCCGCCTGGTCGTCGTCGCCGACGGCCGGGAGGGCGCCGGCGGCTTCACCGAGGGCCTGACCGCCGTCGTCGACTCCCTGCCCGGGGCCACCTCCGTGGTCCAGGGCACCACCCTGCCCGGCACCGGCGTGGTCCTGGTCTTCCCGGGGCAGGGCTCGCAGTGGGCGGGCATGGCCGTCGAACTGTACGAGTCCTCGCCGGTGTTCGCGGCCCGCCTGGACGAGTGCGCCGCGGCGCTGGCCCCGTACACCGACTGGTCGCTGCTGGAGGTGCTGCGGCAGGCGGACGGCGCGCCGAGCTTCGACCGGGTGGACGTCGTCCAGCCCGCGCTGTGGGCCGTCATGGTGGCCCTGGCCGAGCTCTGGCGCGCGGCCGGTGTGGAGCCGGCGGCCGTCATCGGCCACTCGCAGGGCGAGATCGCGGCCGCCGCGGTCGCCGGCGCGCTGTCGCTGGAGGACGCGGCGAAGGTGTCCGCGCTGCGCAGCCGGGCCATCGTCGCGCTGGCCGGCAAGGGCGGCATGGTGTCCGTCGCCGACACCGCCGACGCGGTGAAGGAACGTATCGCCGCATGGGGCGACCGCCTCGCCGTGGCCTCCGTCAACGGCCCGGGCTCCACCGTCGTCTCCGGAGACCCCGAGGCGCTGGACGAGCTGATGGCGACGTGCGAGAGCGCCGGGGTCCGGGCCCGCCGCATCAACGTCGACTACGCCTCCCACTCCGCGCAGGTCGAGTCCATCCGCGACGAGGTCCTGAGCCTGCTGGCGGGCATCGAGCCGCGCACCGCCCGCGTGCCGTTCTTCTCCACCGTCACCGCCGACTGGGCCGAGGGCTCCGAGCTGGACGCCGAGTACTGGTACACCAACCTGCGCGCCACCGTGCGTTTCGAGGACGCCGTACGCGCCCTCCTCGCCGAGGGCCACGGCATCTTCGTCGAGTCCAGCGCCCACCCCGTCCTCACCGTCGGCGTCCAGGAGACCATCGACACCAGCGCCAGCGCCGCCGTCACCCTCGGCACGCTGCGCCGCGACGAGGGCGGCCCCCGCCGCCTCCTGGCCTCCCTCGCCGAGGCCTGGGTCCACGGCGCTACGGTCGACTGGGCCCGCCTCGCCGCCCCGCACGCCCCGCGCACCGTCGAACTGCCCACGTACGCCTTCCAGCAGCAGCGGTTCTGGCTGCAGGCGCCGGCCGCCGACGAGGCCGCCGCCGCCCCGGCACTGCCCGCCGACGTGGCCGAGGCCCGCTTCTGGGACGCCGTCGAGCGCGAGGACCTGGAATCCCTGGCCGACACCCTCGACCTGGAGGAGCGCCGGGCGCTCGGCGAGCTGCTGCCCGCCCTGTCCTCCTGGCGGCGCCGCCGCCGCGAGCGCTCCACCGTCGACTCCTGGCGCTACCGGGTCTCCTGGGACCGCCTGCCGGACTTCACCTCCGCGCCGCTGACCGGCACCTGGCTCGTCGTCCTGCCCGCCGGCTCCGTCCACGAGTCGCTGGCCGCCGACTGCGCCGCCGCCCTCGCCCGCCACGGCGCCTCCACGGTCACCGTGCGCACTCCCGGCGCGGACCGCGCGGCGCTCGCCGAGCTGATCCGCACCGCCACCGCCGGAAACGAACCCGCCGGGGTCCTCTCCCTGGCCGGCCTCGGCGCCGACGGCGCCCTGCACACCCTCGTCCTGGCCCAGGCCCTCGCCGACACCGGGCTGGCCGGCGCCCGTACCTGGACCCTCACCCGGGGCGCCGTCGCCACCGGCCGCTCCGACGCCGCCGCCGACCCCGGCCAGGCGCAGGTCTGGGGCCTCGGCCGGGTCGTCGCCCTGGAACAGCCGCGCACCTGGGGCGGTTTGGTCGACCTGCCCGAGGCCGTGGACGAGCGGGCCCTGACCCGCCTGGCCCAGGTCCTCGCCGGCGGCGCCGGCGAGGAGGACCAGATCGCCCTGCGCGGCTCCGGCGCCTTCGGCCGCCGCCTGGTCCGCGCCACCCTCGACGACCGCGAGCCGGTCCGCGACTGGCGCCCGCGCGGCACCGTCCTGGTCACCGGCGGCACCGGCGG